>NZ_CP029495.1:2235128-2554433 GCF_003325475.1 Chromobacterium phragmitis | reverse complement strand
AGGTCTCGCCGGAATGGGCGAAGGAAGTCGGCTCCAACACCGCCGTCAGCTGGAAGGGCAGCTCTGTGGGCGGCAAGGGGAACGAGGGCGTGGCCAACTACGTGTCCCGCATCAAGGGCTCCATCGGCTATGTGGAATACGCCTACGCCAAGCAGAACAAGCTGGCTTACGGTCTGCTGCAGAACCAGGCCGGCGCCTTTGTCAGCCCTGACGAGTCCTCGTTCAAGGCAGCGGCCGCCAACGCCGACTGGAAGAAGGCCCCGGGTTTCTACCTGCTGCTGACCAACCAGCCGGGCAAGACCAGCTGGCCGATCGCCGGCGCCACCTTCATCCTGATGCACAAGAAACAGGACAAGCCGGCCCAAGGCGCCGAAGTGCTGAAGTACTTCGACTGGGCCTACAAGAACGGCGACAAGACCGCCCTGGATCTGGATTACATCCCGATGCCGGACAACGTCAAGGGCGTGATCCGCGCCAGCTGGAAACAGATCACCGACGGCAGCGGCAAGGCTGTCTGGAACTGATAGGCGACGTTTATACTGTCGGCCCCGGGCCGGAGGGAGCTTGCTCTCTCCGGCTTTGTGTCTGAACCATCAAGAATCGGCGCATGCAAAAACTGAGCAACGAGCAGCAGCTGGGACGCCAGCAACTGCTGGACACAACTTTCCGCGTGACTACCCGCGGCTTCGCCTTCCTGGTGCTGGCGCTGCTGATCGGCATCCTTCTTTCCCTGCTGGTCGGCGCGATGCCCGCCATCAAGGGCTTTGGCTGGAGCTTCCTGTTCAATTCCGACTGGGATCCGGTGCAGGAGAAGTTCGGCGCGCTGGTGCCCATTTTCGGCACCCTGGTCACCTCCTTCATCGCCCTGCTGATCGGCGTACCGGTCAGCTTCGGCATCGCGCTGTTCCTGACCGAGCTGTGCCCGACCTGGCTGAAACGGCCTCTGGGCATCGCCGTGGAGCTGCTGGCGGGCATCCCGTCCATCATTTACGGCATGTGGGGCTTGTTCGTGTTCGCCCCCTTCTTCGCCGACCACATCCAGCCCTGGGTCATCGATCACTTGGGCGAGTTTCCGCTGATCGGCTTCCTGTTCCAGGGCGCGCCGATGGGCATCGGCCTGTTCACCGCCGGCCTGATCCTGGCCATCATGGTGATTCCCTTCATCGCCTCGGTGATGCGCGACGTGTTCGAGGTGGTGCCGACCATGTTGAAGGAGTCCGCCTATGGTCTGGGCTCCACCACCTGGGAGGTGGTGCGCCACGTGGTGCTGCCCTATACCAAGACCGGCGTCGTCGGCGGCATCATGCTGGGCCTGGGCCGCGCGCTGGGCGAAACGATGGCCGTCACCTTCGTGATCGGCAACTCCACCCGTTTCTCCACCAGCCTGTTCGAGCCCGGCAACTCCATCGCCTCCTCGCTGGCCAACGAGTTCGCCGAAGCCAACGGCGATCTGTACCTGGGCTCGCTGATCGAGCTGGGCCTGATCTTGTTCTTCATCACTTTCGTGGTGTTGTCCTGCTCCAAGCTGCTGCTGCTCCGCCTGAAGAAGCAGGAAGGCAAGCCTTCCTGAGATGAAAGAAGACGTTACCACGATGAGCCAAGCGACAATGAACGACGCCTTGCGCACCGCGCCCGCCCTTAGCCTGAAACAGGATAGCGCCGTCTACCGCCGGCGCCGGCTGACCAATCGCCTGACCATGGCCGCGTCGATGCTGACCATGGCCTTCGGCCTGTTCTGGCTGTTCTGGATTCTGTTCACGCTGCTGCAGCACGGCCTGTCCGGCATCAACTGGCAAGTGTTCACCGAGAGCACGCCGCCGCCAGGCTCCGCCGGCGGACTGGCCAACGCCATCTACGGCAGCCTGGTGATGACGGCCTTCGGCACGCTGTTCGGCACGCCGATCGGCATCCTGGCCGGCATTTACCTGGCCGAATTCGGCCAGCGCGGCTGGCTGGCGCCGGCCACCCGCTTCATCAACGACATCCTGCTGTCGGCGCCTTCCATCGTGATCGGCCTGTTCGTGTACGAGGTGTACGTGGTGTCGGTCGGCCACTTCTCCGGCTGGGCCGGCTCCTTCGCCCTGGCCATCCTGGTGATCCCGGTCGTGGTGCGCACCACCGAGAACATGCTGCGCCTGGTGCCGAACAGCCTGCGCGAAGCCGCCGCCGCGCTGGGCGCGCCGCAGTGGAAGGTCACGCTGACCGTGACGCTGCGCGCGGCCAAGGCCGGCGTGCTCACCGGCATCCTGCTGGCCGTGGCGCGCATCTCAGGCGAAACCGCGCCGCTGTTGTTCACTGCGCTGAACAACCAGTTCTTCAACAGCAATATGAACCAGCCGATGGCCAACCTGCCCATCGTGATCTTCCAGTTCGCGATGAGCCCCTACGAGGATTGGCACCACCTGGCCTGGGCCGGCTCGCTGCTGATCACTTTCAGCGTTCTCGCCCTGAACATCGTCGCCCGCTGGATGGGCGGCAGCAAGTCTCAATCGAATTAAGGCATGACAACCATGACCAGCAACGCCTCCAAGCTCGAAGTCCGCGACCTGAACTTCTTCTACGGCAATTTCCACGCGCTCAAGGGCATCCAGCTGGAAATCGCTCCCCGCAAGGTGACTGCCTTCATCGGCCCGTCCGGCTGCGGCAAATCCACGCTGCTGCGCACCTTCAACCGCATGTACGAGCTCTACCCCGGCCTGCGCGCCGAGGGCGAAATCATGCTGGACGGCCAGAACATCCTGGGGCGCGACATCGACGTCAACCTGCTGCGCGCCAAAGTGGGCATGGTGTTCCAGAAGCCGACGCCGTTCCCGATGTCCATCTACGACAACATCACCTTCGGCGTGAAGCTGTACGAGAAGCTGTCCAAGGGCGAGATGGAAGACCGCGTGGAATGGGCGCTGCGCAAGGCGGCGCTGTGGGACGAGGTGAAGGACAAGCTCAAGCAGTCCGGCAACTCGCTGTCCGGCGGCCAGCAGCAACGCCTGTGCATCGCCCGCGCGGTGGCGTCCAAGCCGGAAGTGCTGCTGCTGGACGAACCGACCTCGGCGCTGGACCCGATCTCCACCGCCCACATCGAAGAGCTGATCCACGAACTGAAGGAGGACTACACCATCGCCATCGTGACGCACAATATGCAGCAGGCGGCGCGGGTGTCCGACTACACCGCCTACATGTACCTGGGCGAGCTGGTGGAGTTCGGCAAGACCGACACCATTTTCACCACGCCGCAGAAAAAGGCTACCGAGGACTATATCACCGGCAAATTCGGCTGATTTCGCCGTCGCCACCGGCTGGCGCGCGCACCGCGCCAGCCGTTTCTCATGCCGCTCGGCTAAGCAATAATGATGACGCCATTTTGTAAAATCATGGACTTAGCCGTCTTTCAAACCCGCGCTGTCAAGAAGATTTTGCCTTTTTCACAGGCAAAACCACACGCTTTATTTTTTTTTTATAAAGACTTGACGGCCATGGCGCGGAACACAACAATCCCGCCTTTACGATAATCCACTGACTCGCCATGCTGGACCTGTTCTCCGGGCTCGATACCCATGTAGCCATCACTTTGATGCTTTCCCTGGGCTTCGTGCTCGCCTTTGAGTTCATCAACGGTTTTCACGATACCGCCAACGCCGTCGCCACCGTCATCTACACCCAGTCGATGAAGCCCCGCCTCGCCGTGTTCTACTCCGGCGTCTGCAACTTCCTCGGCGTGATGAGCGGCGGCCTGGCGGTCGCCTACGCCATCGTCCACCTGCTGCCGGTGGACCTCTTGATCTCGGTGAATACCAGCCGCGGCATGGCGATGGTGTTCGCGTTGCTGGCCGCCGCCATCCTGTGGAACCTGGGCACTTGGTACCTGGGCCTGCCGGCATCCAGCAGCCACACGCTGATCGGCGCCATTCTGGGCGTCGGCGTGGCCAACAGCTTCATCAACAACACCTCGCTGTCGCACGGCATCAACTGGGGCAAGGCCATCGATGTCGGCGCCTCGCTATTGGTGTCGCCGATCGCCGGCGCGGTGATGGCGGGCCTGATCGTCATCCTGCTGCGGCGCTACCGCCCGCGCAGCAACGTCCACAAGACGCCGTACCAGCGCCAGCAAGTGGAAGGCCGCAAGCATCCCCCGTTCTGGACCCGCTTCATGCTGATCGTGTCGGCGATGGGCGTCAGCTTCGCCCACGGCTCCAACGACGGCCAGAAGGGCGTGGGCCTGGTGATGCTGGTGCTGATCGGCATCGTGCCGGCCAAGTTCGTGCTCAATCTGGACAGCACACCGTATCAGCTGGAGCGCACCCGCGACGCGGCGCAGCACCTGCAGCAGTTCTACCAGCGCCACGAGGCCGACCTGTCCAAGATCATCGTCAAGTCCACCAGCACCAGCCAGTATGAGTGCCACCCGCAGCAAACCGTGGCCACCGCCAACCAGCTGCTGCAACTGATGGGCGACGGCAACGACTACCACAACCTGAGCGCCTCTCAGCGCTGGGACGTGCGCACTCAGCTGCTGTGCCTGGACGACGCCGCCAAGAAGGCCGCCGTCCTGCCCAACTTGTCTTCCGACGAGAAGCAGCTGCTGAGCAATCTGCGCAAGGATCTGACCACCACCACCGAATACGCGCCCACCTGGGTGATCGTCGCCGTGGCCTTGGCGCTGGGCATCGGCACCATGATAGGCTGGCGCCGCGTGGTGAAGACCGTGGGCGAAGGCATCGGCAAGAAGGACATGACCTACGCCCAGGGCGTGGCCGCGCAGGCCACCGCCGCCGTCTCCATCGGCCTTGCCAGCTGGTTCGGCTTCCCGGTGTCCACCACCCACGTGCTATCCAGCGGCGTGGCCGGCACCATGATCGCCGACAAGGCGGGCCTGCAGATGAGCACCATCCGCTCCATCGCGCTGGCCTGGGTGTTCACGCTGCCGGCCTCGATGGCGCTGGCCGCCGGCCTGTACTACCTGGCGGCGCAGTGGTTCTGACCCATACGGCGCCCGAACGAAAAAGCCGCTCATCGAGCGGCTTTTTTCTTGCTTGATCCAGGTCAACGGCGCGTTAGTCCGCGCTTGAACCAAAAATTCATGGTTTGCTAATATAGCGCTGCTTCATTAATGGTTTCTTTTGTTTGCAGCAATCCTCCCTCGCCGCCGCGATTTCCCCCAATCGCGGCGGATTTTTTTTTACGCTTTGAGAAATTGCTCGCGCCCGGCCAGCCAGCGCTCCAGATGCGCCTCCGCCTCCCGCGGCCAGCGCTCCAGCAGGACAGGCGCCAGATCCCGCGCCGCCTCCAGCAGCGCCTGGTCTTGCTCCAGGTCGGCGAAGCGCAGCATCGGCAGGCCGCTCTGCCGCGCGCCGAGGAATTCGCCCGGCCCGCGTATCTGCAAGTCCTGCCGCGCGATCTCGAAACCGTCGGTATTCTCGTAGATCACCTTCAGCCTGGCCTTGGCCAGATCGGATAAGGGGTTTTCGAACAACAGCACGCACACGCTGCGCGCGCTGCCCCGCCCCACCCGTCCGCGCAGCTGATGCAGTTGCGCCAGCCCCATGCGCTCGGCGTGCTCGATCACCATCAGGCTGGCGTTGGGCACGTCCACGCCCACTTCGATCACCGTCGTCGCCACCAGCACGTCCAACTGGCCCGCCCCGAATGCCGCCATCACCTCGGCTTTCTCCGCCGCCTTCATGCGGCCGTGCACCAGGCCGATCCGCCGTTGCGGCAGATCCTGCTGCAGCTGCTGGTGGCAATCCACCGCCGTCTGCAGCTGCAAGGCCTCGGACTCCTCGATCAGCGGGCACACCCAGTAGGCCTGGTTGCCCTCGGCGCAGGTCTTCTCGACGAACTGCACCACCTCGGCGCGGCGCGGGCTGCCGATCAGCTTGGTGACGATGGGCGTGCGGCCCGGCGGCAGCTCGTCTATCGCCGATACGTCGAGATCGGCGTAGAAGCTCATCGCCAGCGTGCGCGGAATCGGCGTGGCCGACATCATCAGTTGGTGCGGCTCCTCGCCCTTGTCCTGCAGCGCCAGCCGCTGGCCGACGCCGAAGCGGTGCTGCTCGTCGACGATGGCCAACCCCAGCTTCTGGAAGGCGACGTCGTCCTGGAACAGGGCATGAGTGCCCACCGCCAGCCGGCACCGGCCGGAGGCGATCTCGTCCAGCGCCTGCTGCTTCGCCTTCTTCCGCAGGCTGCCGGACAGCCAGGACACGCCGATGCCCAGCGGCGCCAGCCACCCGGACAGCTTCAGGTAATGCTGCTCGGCCAGGATTTCGGTCGGCGCCATCAGCGCCACCTGGTAGCCGGCCTCGATCGCCGACAGCGCGGCCAGGGCGGCGACGATGGTCTTGCCGCTGCCGACATCGCCCTGCAGCAGCCGGTGCATCGGATGCGGCTGGCGCAGGTCGGCGCGGATTTCGTCCAGCACCCTGCGCTGGGCGCCGGTCAGCTGGAACGGCAGGCTGGCCAGCAGTTTTCCGCTCAGGCTGCCGTCGCCGGCGATGCGCGGCGCGTGGCCCAGCCGGCGCGCGCGGTAGGCGAGGCGCATCGACAGCTGCTGCGCCAGCAGCTCGTCGAATTTCAGCCGCTGCCAGGCCGGCAGCCGCGGATCGGCCAGCTGCTGCGCCGACCATTCCGGCGGCGGCTGGTGCAGCAGGCGGATGGCGTCGGCGAACGGCTGCAGCGCCAGCGGCGCCATCAGCGGCGCCGGCAGCAACTCGTCCAGCCGCTGCGATTTCAGCTCGGCATGCACCAGCTTGCGCAGCACCGGCTGGGTCAGGCCGTTGACCGTCGGGTACACCGGCGTCAGGCTGTCGGCCAGCGGCGCGCCCTCGCGCACCTCGCGGGTCTTGGGATGGACCATCTCGTCGCCGGCGAAGCCGCGGCGGATTTCGCCCAGCGCGCGGATGCGGCTGCCCTCGGCGAACTGCTTGAGCTGGCTGGGGTAAAAATGGATGAAGCGCAGCATCAGCGTGCCGCTGCCGTCCTCGATCTGCACCCTGAGCTGCTTGCGCGGCTTGTAGCTGACCTCGTGCGCGGTGACGGTGCCCTCCACCAGCGCCGGCTGGCCGTAAGGCGCGTCGGCGATCGGATAGATGTGGGTTTCATCCTCGTAGCGCAGCGGCAGGTGCAGCACCAGGTCGAAGCGGCGGCGTATGCCCAGCT
Source organism: Chromobacterium phragmitis (assembly GCF_003325475.1). NCBI lineage: Bacteria > Pseudomonadati > Pseudomonadota > Betaproteobacteria > Neisseriales > Chromobacteriaceae > Chromobacterium > Chromobacterium phragmitis. The sequence continues at coordinate 2,547,281 of NZ_CP029495.1, read as the reverse complement.
TCTCCAGCTTTTTGACCAGCGCGGCCGGCGCCGCCGGCGGCTGGTTGGCGAGATCGATCGGCGAATTCATGAGTAGCGATTGTACCCAACAATGCGAAAGGCGGAAGCGGCTCGCGCCGGCTTCCGCCTCGTCATTCGGTCAGAACCGCCGGCTTACTGCTGGTGCTCCCACACCTGGGTGCGGAAGAAGGGCCCAATGTAGCCGCGCACGCGCAGCTTCTTGCCGTCTTCGATCAGCTTGGCGCCGGAGGTGTAGATCTTGCCGGACTTCGGATCCAGGATCTGGCCGTCCGACCATTCCTCTCCGTTCTTCTTCAGGCCCCACAGGATCTGCATGCCGTTCACCGGCTTGCCCTTGTTGGCGCCGTCGCACTTGTCGCACACCGCGTCGGGATGCAGGTAGAGCTTGATCACCTTGCCGGTCAACTCGCCGTTGGCGCCCTCGTTGATCTGCACCAGGGCCTTGGCCTGCTTGGTTTCGTCGTCTATGGTCTTCCACAGGCCAGCGGCGCTGCCTGCCAGCGCCAGCTGGCTGAGCAGGCCCAGCGCGGTCGCGAAGCAGGCGGCTTTGGCGATTCGGATCATGATGTTTTTTCCTCGTCTCGTTTGTTATGAAACAACAGTTTGGAGTAGCGGCTCTAGGATGCCAATAGCAGGCAAGCCAGTCAAGCCGGGTGACGGAGTCCGCCGCGGAATTCACCCTCTCCCATGAGCTGAGTGCGCCATCCGCGTCCACATCCAGATACAGCCGACTGGGCCGGCTGATCGCCTCGCCCTGCTCCACCCGCCGCGACAGCGGCGCAAGACCGTTCAGCGCGCACCGGCCGCCCTAGTTGGCGCAGGCGCTGCCGGGGTCTTCTATCACCGAGCCCAACTGCTCGAAAAACAGCCGCGCGGTGGCGACGCCGCCATCCTGATGCCAGACATAGGCGATGCTGCGTCCAGGCCGCAGCGTCGCATGCCGGGTGAACCACGCCGGCATGGCGGATCGGGATCAAGCCGGAGCGGGTGCGCAGCGTGAAATCGTCACCCAGCTCGCCGCGCCGCCCAGCGCGGGATGGCGGCGCATCCGGCGTTGCCGGGAAACAGGAATACGCTTACGGACAGGTTGAACTGCCGCGCGATCCGTTGCATGTCTTCGTCCGGCCAGCCGGCGGCATCGGCGAACGCCGCCAGCGGATTGCCGCCGAAGCGTTGTTCGGCGAAGACGCTGACGATCTGGAATCGGTAAGCGTCCATCAATCCTCCTTATATAGATGGCATGCCCGATCCAGCATCTGATCCTCCACCTTGGCAAGGCGCGCCTTCGCGCGCTCCGCCTCCCGCAGCGGCTGCCCGCCGCGCAGGCTGGCGTCCAGCGACGCGCGCTTGGCGTCCAGCCGGCGGCAATGCTCGCGCTCGGCCAGCCACTTCTTGCGTTGGGCGGCCCGCTCGCGCCGCTCGAACTTGGCATCCGCCTGCCGGCTTTTGTCTTGTTTGTCGGACCACTGCCGCAATTGCTCGCGGTAGCGCTTCGCCGCCTGGCCGCCGTCGTTCTGCTCGATCACGCTGAACGGATGGCTGGACATCTCCAGCGGCTGGCTCCCCGGCGGACACGGCTGCTGGCCATAGACCACGCTGCCGTCGGCGCTCCTGCACTTGAACACTTCGGCTGAACACAGATCCGCACCTAACAGCAGGCCCAGCAGGAAAAGATTTTTCATCTCGCGGCCTCAGAGTCTCAATCTCGGAACCATGCCCAACTCTCCGCCATCCCGCCACTGCTCGCCTGGACATAAATGACACAAAATAAATGTCAATGTACTATTTCATCCTAACTATTTCTCAACGCTTCGCCAAACTAAAACAACTCGCATAATGAATACTGTGATGAAGCAATCCGCTCTCGCATTGGCCATCGCGTTCGCGCTGGCCGCTTGCGGAGGCGACGACAGCCACTCCACATCCGGCGGCAATGCTCAGACGCTCGGCCAGATCAACGGCACCGCGGCTTCCGGCTCCCCATTGGACAATGGCTCAATCACGATCAAAGACGTCCAAGGCCACTCGATTACAGTCCAAACCGACGCGCAAGGCCGCTACAGCGCCGACTTGAGCCAGTTCGCCTCGCCGGCGCTGCTGGAAGCTACCGGACTGATCGGCGGCGTGCCGGTGTCTCTCCACTCGGTCGCCACTCAAACGGGGACCGTCAACATCACGCCGCTGTCCGACGCCATTCTGTCGATGAGCAGCGACACCGAGGCGAACGAATGCTTCCTCAACGCCGCGGTTTGCGCGGCCAAATTCGACAGCGCCAAGCTGAACCAGAGCCAAGCCAGCCTGAAAACCGCGCTGGCTCCCTTGATGCAGGCCGTCGGCCTGGACAGCCGCGCCGATCTGCTGCGGACGGCTTTCGCCGCCGACAAGACCGGGCACGACAAATTGCTGGAAATGGTGGAGGTTTCCGCCGGCAGCCAGGCGGGAACCATGCGCCTGCAAAGCAAGCGCGCCCAGGCCGCCACCATGGTGAGCCGGGATCAAAAGCCGAACCCCTTGCCGGCCGACGACCTGCCGGACCTGAGCCGGCTGGATGAACTGGCGGCGCAATTGAACGCCGCCTATCTCAGCGCGGACGGCCTGGACAAGCGCCTGGCGGCGTTGCTCAGCGACGATTTCCAGTTTGACGGCGACAACGCGGCGCAATATCTGGCGCGGGAAATGGAGGACGCCGGATACGGAGAAACCTATGTCGGCGGACGTTTCTCGCCGCCAAAGGTGGAAACCTGTTACAGCGCCGCGCTCTGTCAGATTTCAATGACGGTCCGCGTGGCGGGCATGGCGCCCAGTTATTTCCGCATGAAGGCCCGCTTGCAGAAGGAAGGCTGGAAGCTGGCGGGAAATGACAGCCCGGTCTCCTTGGAGATGGGATCTGGGGCCCGCCAGATCATCAGCGCCGCCGACAAGAGCAACGTCAAGGTCAGCCTGCTGAACCTGATGCTCAGCCAATATGCCCGGCACGACAACCCGATCTACAGCCAGCCAGACCGTCCCGCCGCGCACATTGTCGCCCGCAGCGCCCTGCTGCTGGCGGACGGCAAAGCCATCCTGACCCTGAAGGAAAATGCCAAGTGCGCGCAACTGGAGCCACAGGAGCTGGCATCGGCGAATCCTGACTATCATTGCCCGGTGAACTACCTGACGCCCGATAGCTTCGCCGCCGTCTACAACGACGCCTTGAGCCGGAACGCTCTGAAATTGCGCTTTTACGCCGATGACCGCTTCGCCCAGCCGGTCGGCAAGGACTTCAGCCCACGCGCGCCGCTGTTCACCGCCGCCGAAATCGCTCAGCAGGCCTTTCCCGCTCTGACAAGCGACACGCTGCAGGCGCTCGCCAAGGCCAACGGCGCCAGCGATCTGAAACTCGCCTGGCAAATGCCGCCGCGGCTCTGGTTCAACAGCCTGTTGCTGGACATGCGTCAAAAAGGCCAGCCGCAACGCATCGAAGACAACGCGGGCGCACTGGCCAACCCGCTGACGCTTAACGCCCGCAAGAGTCCCACGCTGACCTCGCCCGACTTCCTGCGCGTAACGATCTGGAGCCAGGATAAACAAGGCCGGGGCCTCTACACCCGCTATCAGCTGCGCTGAATCCCCTGCCCAACAAAAAGCCCCGGTGTTCCGGGGCTTTTTTTCATCGCGGACGCGGCGCGCTTACAGCACCAGCACCGCTTCGGCCTCCACCAGCACACCCTTGGGCAGGCTGGCCACGCCGACGGCGGCGCGGGCCGGGAACGGCTGGCTGAAGTACTGGCCCATGATTTCGTTGAAGGTGGCGAAGTTGGACAGGTCGGTCAGGTAGGCGTTGAGCTTGACGATCTGGTCCAGGCTGCCGCCGGCGGCCTCGCACACGGCCTTCATGTTCTTGAACACCTGGTGGGTTTCGGCGGCGAAACCACCTTCCACCACGGCCATGGTGGCCGGGTCCAGCGGGATCTGGCCGGACAGATAGACGGTGTTGCCTGCCTTGACGGCTTGCGAGTAGGCGCCGATGGCAGCCGGAGCCTTGTCGGTGTGGATAATTTCCTTAGCCATTATTCATCTCCTTCTTTGAGGAACAGGGTGAGCAAATCGTTGAGAAAGCGCTGGCCTTTCAGCGTCGGGCGCAGCATGGCGCCATCGCCCTCCAGCAGGCCTTGCGCCTGGGCGTCGTCCAGCTGGCGGCGGATCAGCGCCAGCGGCAGCCCGGTGCGTTCCTGGAACAGGCGGCTCTCGAAGCCGCCGGTCAGGCGCAGCAAATTCATCATGAATTCGAACGGCAAGTCGGCGCGGGCGACTTTCTGGCTGCTTTGCAGCGGATTGCCGTCCGCCACCGCCTTCAGATAGGCCGCCGGCTGCTTGTGCCGCATCTGGCGCACGATGCCGGCATGGCTGCTGATCTTGCCGTGGGCGCCGGCGCCGATGCCGACGTAGTCGCCGAACTGCCAGTAATTGAGATTGTGCCGGCTATGGCGGCCGGGCTTGGCGAAGGCCGAGGTTTCGTAGTGATCGAAACCGGCGGCTGCCAGACAGGATTCTATCGCTTCCTGCATGTCGGCCGACACCTCGTCGTCCGGCAGGTTGTTCGGCGTTTGCGCCGCGAACATCGTATTCGGTTCTATCGTCAGATGATAGGCCGACAGATGGGTGATGCCGTAGGACAGCGCGGTGTTCAGGTCGGACAGCGCCTCGCCCAGGGTCTGGCCCGGCAGCGCGTACATCAGGTCCAGATTGACGTTGTCGAAGTGGGTCAGCGCGATCTCGACCGCGCGCTTGGCCTCGTCGCCGTCATGGATGCGGCCCAGCGCCTTCAAGTGCTTGGGATCGAAACTCTGGATGCCGATGGACAGCCGGTTGATGCCGGCCTCGCGGTAGCCGCGGAAACGCTCGATCTCAAAGGTGCCGGGATTGGCCTCCATCGTGATCTCGGCGTCCGGATGCAGCTTCATCCGCGCGCGCACGCCGGCCAGGAAGACGTCCATCGCCTGCGGGCTGAACAGGCTGGGCGTGCCGCCGCCCATGAAGATGCTGGTCAGCGGACGGCCCCATACCTCGGGCAGCGAGTATTCCAGATCCCGCAGCAGCGCGTCGACGTAGGCCATCTCGTCGAAGCCGTTTTTCGGCTCGTGCGAGTTGAAGTCGCAATACGGGCACTTGCGGATGCACCACGGAAAATGCACGTACAGCGCCAGGGGCGGCAGCTCGCGCAGGCCGCCCGTCAGCGCCGACAGGTCGACCACGCTCATGCCAGCGCCTTGAGCTTGGCCATCAGCGCGGCCAGCGCCTGGCCCCGGTGGCTGACGCGGTTCTTCTCTCCGGCGTCGAGCTCGGCCACCGATACGCCGTAGCTCGGCAGGTGGAAATACGGGTCATAGCCGAAGCCGCCCTCGCCGGCCGCCTCATCGCGCACTTCGCCCAGCCAGATGCCGTCGGCCACCAGCGGTTGCGGGTCGTCGGCATGGCGCACCAGCACCAGCACGCAGTAGTACCAGGCGCGGCGGTTGGCCTCGCCCTGCAGCTTTTCCACCAGCAGCGCGTTGTTGCGCGCGTCGGATTTGGGTTCGCCGGCGAAGCGGGCAGAGTATACGCCCGGCGCGCCGCCCAGCGCTTCCACGCAGATGCCGGAGTCGTCGGCCAGCGCCGGCAGACCGGTCAGCCGGCTGGCATGGCGCGCCTTCTCCAGCGCGTTTTCCAGAAAAGTGTGGTGCGGCTCCGGGCATTCCGGCACGTCGAAATCGCGCTGCGGGCGGACGGTGACACCCAGCTCGGCGAACAGGGCGCCGAACTCCTTCAGCTTGCCGGCGTTGTTGCTGGCGAGAACCAGTTGGTCGAACATCTTTTCGCTCTTTCTATCTTGTGGGTGCGGCCGAACCGGGTCGATGGCGTCCGGCCAGGCCGCCAGCTTAGCGGCTGACCTTCACTTCCGTCCACATCCGCGCCAGCGCGCGGCGCTCGGCGGGCGTCAGTTCGCGCAAGACCGTCCATGTCTTGGCTTGCTCGGCCGTAGGATTGATCACCGGGTTGGCTTTCAAGTCGGCGCGGAAATAGGCGCTGGCGGTGGATACCGGGTTGGTCGCGCCGTTGAGGTTGGTCAGTTGGGCGGCGTTTTTGCCGTCCAGCATGAAATTGATGAACTGGTGCGCCAGGTCCGGCCGCTTGGCGCTGGCTGTGATCGCCATGGTGTCGACGCCGATCTCATTGCCCTCGCGCTGCGGCACGTTGCCGATATGGAATGGCCGCTTGGTCAGGCGCGCGTCCTCGCTGGCCTGGAAGAATTCGGTAGAGTAGCCCAGCGCCGCCCAGATATTGCCGACCGCCAGCTGCTTCAGGTAGCTGGCGTTGGAGAAGGCCGCCCAGTACGGTTTGGCTTTTTTGATCACGTCGCGCGCGGCGCGCATGTCGGCGTCGGTCGCCTTATTCGGGTCTTTGCCCAGATAGAACAGCGCGGCGGCGAATACCTCGCGCGAGCTGTCCAGCACCGTCACCTTGCCCTTGATCTTCCGCAGCACATTCGGATCGAAGATCACCGACCAGCTGCCAGGGTCCACGCCCAGTTTTTGCAGTTTCTCCGCGTTGTAGCCCACCGAGGTCAGCGACAACACGGTGGGGATGGTGTAGCGGTTGCCCGGATCGTAGCTTTGCGACAGATAGGCCGGCGCCACATACTTCAAATTGGGAATCTGGCGGTGGTCCAATGGCTGCAACAGCTTTTGCTTGGTCATCGCCTGCACGACGAAACTGGACGGAAACACCATGTCGTAGCCCTTGGCGCCGGCGGCCAGCTTGGCCAGCATTTCCTCGTTGTCGCCGTAATAGTCCTGCACCACCTTGCAATCGCAGCGCTTCTCGAACTGCCTGACGATGTTGTCGGACAAAGAGCCGCTCCAGTTGTAGATGTGCAGCACGTCATTGGGACCGGCCCAGACCAGGCCGGAAGACAGCGACAGGGCGAGCATCAGCTTTTGCAACTTTTTCAATTGGGATCCACCTCCAGACAGTCATGCCGGGCATGACAACCATGACAAAAGGCGGCCGCAGCCGCCTGGCGAAGACAGCCGCTCGTCGGCGGCCATCGGATAATCAGGCGCGGCGGCCCGCCTGCGTCGCTTCGTAGGCCTGGCGCAGCAGGCCGGCGTCGGCGCCGTCCAAGAGCTTGGCGTCGGACAGCATGCGCCGCCAGTTGCGCGCGCCGGGCAGGCCCTGGAACAGGCCCAGGATGTGGCGGGCGATGTGGCGGACATTGCTGCCATCGCCCAGACGCGCGGTCACGTAGGGCATCATCGCGTCCACCACCGCCTCGCGCTCGGGTCCGGCAGCCGCGTCGCCGTAGAACAGCGCGTCCCACTCGGCCATCAGCCATGGATTGTGATAGGCCTCGCGGCCCACCATCACGCCGTCCACATGCTTCAAGTGCTCGGCGATTTCGGCGTTGGTCTTCACACCGCCATTGATCAGGATCTCTAAATCCGGCCGCTCCCGCTTCAGACGATAGACATAGTCGTATTTCAGCGGCGGAATCTCGCGGTTCTCCTTCGGGCTCAGGCCCTTCAGGATGGCGTTGCGGGCATGGACGATGAAGGTATGGCAACCGGCCTCGGCCACAGTATCCACGAATTCGCGCAGGTAATCGTAATGCTCAATCTGGTCGATGCCGATGCGGTGCTTGACGGTGACATCGATCTCCACCGCGTCGCGCATCGCCTTGACGCAGTCCGACACCAATTGCGGCTCTGCCATCAGGCAGGCGCCGAAAGCGCCCTTCTGCACTCTTTCCGATGGGCAGCCAACGTTAAGGTTCACTTCGTCATAGCCCCACTCTTGCGCCAGCTTGGCGCAAGCGGCCAACTCAGACGGCTCGCTGCCGCCCAGTTGCAGCGCGACCGGATGTTCGGCCTCGTCGAAGCGCAGATGGCGGGCGACATCGCCGTTCAACAGCGCGCCGGTGGTCACCATCTCGGTGTACAGCCAGGTATGGCGCGTGATCTGGCGGGCGAAATAACGGTAGTGGCGATCCGTCCAATCCAGCATGGGCGCCACGCTCATGCGGCGAGACGGCTTATTTGCTTGAAATCCTTGGTTGGCGAGGGTTTCAACGCCTTGGGGGGCAGTCTTGTTTACGTTCATTCCGGCTGATTTCCGCCTATTTCCGTCCCGCCGGAGCTACACAAAGCGCGACTTTCCGGGGGCTATAGCACCACTCGCACGCCTTGCGTAGCGCCCGCCTTCTAGCTCACACGGCGGCGCTGACTAAGCATTTGAATAAACGAAGAATTATCCCCCTTACACCGCGACAGGGTCAAGTTTGGCAGACAGACACATGCCAATCACTCAGCGACGGATCGCACCGCTTGCGGGGCATCCGCCCTACCCGAGATCATCCGCGGTAGGGCGAAATATACAGGGAAAGCCGAGAGTACCTTGGCGATGTCGACGCAGCGAAGATATCAGCCTACAGAGTCCAGCCCATTAATCTTCGGTCTTGACGGGGCGCTGTTGCACAAGTCCTCTCTCTGCCGCTTGGTAAGATAGTGGCATGACCAAGCCCGCTCCGAAACGTTACCGAACGACCAACTGGAACGCCTACAACTGAGCCCTGATCCCACGTGGCTCTCTGTCCGTCTGGCTGGACACGAGCATGTCGTGGCAGGCGGCTCCTCGGGGCAAACGCGGACGGACGCAAACCTATAGCGATGCCGCGATTCCATTCTGTCTGGCCATCAAAAACTTGTTTGGACTGACGTTGCGGCAGACCGTCGGCGTCATCCAAAGCCTGCTCAAGCCGGTGGGTCTGGACTGGAGTGTTCCAGATTACAGCATGCTATCCAGTCGGCAGCAGACGCTTCAAGTCAGGATTCCCTACCAGAAAAGCTTGGCCGCGGTGTATCGCCGGCAATGGCGCAGAGTGCATCTGGGCATGGGTGCGGAAACCCTGCAAATCCGCGCCATTGAAATCAAAGGGAAAACTTTGCCTATCCACAGTTTATGCAACAGCGCCACTAGGCAACAAAGTTGATAGAAAACTGGTTCTATACGCTTCCAAGTCCAGTCATGGGGTGTTAAGCCTTGACATTTGTTCTTTAAATTTTATGCCTATCGCTTTTAGATCTTGCTGATGCAGTCTATCCAGCTGATTGCTCGGCAATCCTTGGTTTTTTAAAAATGCTTTCTGATTTTCATAGGCAATATTACTTTTTTTAACTTGCTGAGAGTAGTCCTCTGCCAATTGGTCTTGGCGCCTGCGAAGCGTATCTTTCGCCAGTACATCAACAGCTCGTTCTTTAGTCTTGGCATAGCGGGCCTGGCTGCCAACGAAAGTAGCACGCTGATGGCCATGCCCGCCTACTTCGCGCCGAGTATTGGTCATTGCGCCCGCAACGGTACCGGCAAAGCCATCCGACTTCACCAAGTCGGCGTAATCTTTGTCGCTCACCACGGGGAAGTTGGATGCGTCGATCTTTGCCGGATCGGTAGCATCGCCAGGCGCGCTGCTCATCGCCTTTTGCTCGAATGGACTCAGTCCTTGATTGTTCAAACCGCTGGCGCTGATGGTCGGCCGTTTGAGCTTGCTACGAATGTTTGCCACTCGTTGCTGACGCTGCCATGCGGTGGTGGGGCCGATCATGTAGAACGACGCATGCGAATCGTGGACATGCTGATCCAGAAAGTCATGAACGTCCTTGGGGACCGATAGCTTGCCGGCTTGAAGCCGCAACTTGAGCAGGTCAGCGGCTTCGCCGGTCTCACCATCTTGCGAGCCATTCAGGTCTCCGAGCCAATCTTGTTCGCTTGCCCGCATGTCTTCCAGATCTTGCTTGTCGGCGCGAGGGCTACGTTGCGTCGTCCCCTTGCTGAGCTGCTGCATGCAGTCCTGTTGCATGAATTGCGGGCTGGTCGCCACTCGCCAGTACCAGTATTTTTTCAGATGGTGATAAAGTTTTTCCTCCACCAAGCTTCCGCCACTACCAGCCCATTTCATATATGAACTGAAACGCTTAATCAAAATTGGATCGCACGAGTAATCTTTGAAAACGTCTGGAAATTTAATTTCCAAAGTTTTAAGATCATAAAGAGGAACGCCTAAATTTTTAGCATCTCTATACATATTTAATAATGGAATTTGGCTTAATAATTTTCTGCGATGGCCGGCGGCTTTTCCTTGGTCTCCAGGACCATATCCGCCGCCAACATCTGAGTGTGAACCAGGATAGACAACTTCAATTGCTCCTGATGGCATTCCGCCGTCTTCATGTCGAATGCTAGTAAGGGGAAAACTGTAGCGCACCTCATGTGCAGCCACATAATGTCGACAATTTTTGGTAAAGCTAGTTACTTTCAGCATGTCCGGGGTGGCCCAACCCATTTGGCCATCTATCACTCCGCTAGCCGACCTGCCAGGTTCGCGACCCGCCGTTGGGGTCGAATGTGCTAGACCAACCGAAGCCACTGTATCGAAAATGCCTAGAAATTGCAGTCTGATCGGTACGCAACCAGCAAACAGCCAAGTGTCGCCATCTTGTTTGCAAGACTTTTCCAGCCAACGGCAAAAAACTCTAGCTTCTGCAGCTCCGCGTGAAAAGCCAAATACCGCGACGTTTATTATTTGAATTTTTGGGGTATTCTTATTAAGTCCAATTGCAGCTGCTAGCTTTTGTTGAACTGCCTGGAGGCAGTTGAAGTCAGGACTATTTGGGTTGTTGTTACTGGATACAGAAAGTTCTTTTTTAAAATCACCACCTTTGAATAGTGGAGTTTTTTGCAGTGAAACATGAATCGCGTTGCATAATTGATAATATGCATAGCTTAGTCTAGATTGTCCTCCCTGGGCTAATGAAAGTCCTTTATCATTAGGTTCATCTTCGCCAATTTCTTTGAAAACCGTGCCAACACCTTGCATGTAATATGTAAAGTGGTAGTTTTCATTGTCTGCTCTAGTGCTTTCATAAAGAGTTACAATATTGGAGTGCTCGCATAAGTACCTAGGCTTGCCTTTCTTTACGGATTCCACCAAGTCACGATCACGATTATTATTTGTTCCATCAAAGAAAAATGCAGCCCAAACGTCGCGCTTGCAGCTTGGTTGAATTTTTCCGGTATCGCCGGTTAGCTGTCCTTTAGTTTGAAATTGAGCAGCCTTTTGTGAGATGGAGTGTGATTCTTGAGGAGTGCTTGCATTTTGACTGCTCATTTTTATGGCTCCATTTTTTTACTTTGTCTAGGCCAAATTTTTTCCAGAGGTCTCATTCCATGCGCTAAAAGTTCGCCAAACTCTTTTCGGGAAGGATGCTTTTCATATGAGAATAGTGCTCCATTTGCATATGCTCGAATTTCATCATTGGGCAGAAATGCTAACTGTAGCTCAGCTACGTCTTTTGAATTGTAGGGGGAGATTTCTATGACTTTATGCAGCATTTTAGTGGGCCATTCTTTTCCTTTGTATTTTTCTGCGCATTCGTTATTACTGATCGTGCAGTCATATATTTCCCAGTCAATTGTTATTTTTTCGCCTGGTTTGTAATTAAATGGAATTGATACGCAGCAAACAGCCCCTCCTCCGCCACCCTGAATAACACTTCCACTCCAAGATTTATTTACCCAAATATTTTTAATGGTGTGGTCTGTGAAGTTATACCCTGCTATGGGTATATTCAGAGGAGATCTTTCAAAGCACCCTGTAAGTAGAATGCCAAATATAGCTAAGGCAATTAATCTAATCATTTTTATATCTTTAAATTTGTTTGTTGGGTTGGATTTGAATATCTGAAGTAATTAAATTTAAATTCTGACAGACTAATTAATTTTGCAACGTTAAATATGATATGTGAATATTGCAATGCTTTAATTTTCATTAATATCAATTAGAATCTGCATTAAAGGTTTACCGCCCCGTGTTTGCTGCCAGTGCGTTTGCCATTCCTGATGAGTTTTGAGCTGTCATTTTTCAACTCCTGTTTTGTTTCTTGCTTTTGGCCATTTTCCTTCAAGTGGGACAGTGTCTTCTAGTAGATTTCCAAACTCTTTATGAGATGGGTGCTCTGAATGACTAAATGAGCGATTGTCTGCATATGCTCGAACTTCATCTCCGGGTAAAAATGCTAGTTGTAGTTCAGCAACACTGTTCATGTTGTAAGGAGGTATTTCAACTTCTCGGTGAATCCTTTTAATTGGCCAATCTTTCCCTTTGTATTTTTCAATGCACTCATTATTGCTGACTGAACAATCATATCTATCCCAATCAAGGGTTAATTTGGTTCCTGGCTTGTAATTGTAAGGGAGAGATACGCAACATGTGCTGGCGCCACCTTGAGCATGTGAAACACTCCCTACCCATTTCTTGTCTATCCAGATAGATATTACAGAATGGTCAGTGAAGTTGTATCCGGCAACAGGTATATTCACTGGTGCTTTTTCAAGGCAGCCTGTTAGTAAAGTGACCAATATCATCAAGATGATTGATCTAATCATTTTATGGCTCTTTGGTCATTTGTTAGATTGGATTTTAATATCCAAAGCAATTAAATTTAAATTCTGGCGGTCTAGTTAATTTTGCAACGTTAAGCATGACTGGTGAATTTTAATTTTCATTAATATCAATTAGAATCCGCGTTAAAGGTTTACCAGCCCGTGTTTGCTGCCAGTGTGTTTGCCATTCGGGATGTTCATGGAAGTCATCGCCTTGCTCGAAGGCAATGGAAGTAAACAGCGCTTGGCTAGGTGTGTCCTCGATGCCGTATTCACGCAGCGCGGCGGACAAGCCGTCCAGGCGTTGATGCAGCGCAGCTGGAGACAGTTCAGGCAGCTCCACTTCGAAATGCTGCAGTACCGGGACCAGCATGTCTGGGTGGGCTCGCTGCATCAGTTGTTCATACTGCTCATCATTGAATAGCAGTGGAGGCCATGGGGTAGCGGTTGGCTGAGCCGGTTGAAATGCATACGCTTCCCAATTTCCGTCGCGGCCTACCCAGCCCCAGCGCGCAATGTGGCTCGATACAAGGGCTTGTTGTTCTTCGTTGAGCAAGGGAAGAGCATTGGCCAGGGTATGGGTATCGGCAAAGCGCAGCACAAGACTGGTGCCGTCTTCAGTGCCCAGCTGGCTGAGCCAATGCCAGAAATCGCTGCTGGGCAGCCCATCCCGGCACTCAATCACGCTTAGCTGAGGCCGGCCGGAGGTCAGCGCCAACCATTCCGGCCACCAGGATTGAGACGGGAGATTGCCGGACCATAGCAGGATGCCCTGGTCAGCCAGTTCTGCCATGGGGCCGCCTTCAAATGCAGATTGCCATGGCGTTGCATGGCGTTGCAGCCAGCGTCTATCTGGTGCTTCCAACTGGCTGCCATCCAGCAGCCAGCAGTATTCCGCTTCCGGCTGCTTGGCCATCCAGGCCTCTATCTGTGCGGACAGGTCTGTGGCATGTGGGTTCTGCAGATACATGGATCAAGCGCTCCCTGGCGTCGTGGTGGCAACAGGACTGCGCGCTTTCAAGGCGTTGATCATGCATTCGATGCAAATGCCTTTGGGGAATTGCGGCAGCGGCGGTTTCAGACTATCTGGGCCACTGAGATCATGGCTGGCGCCTTTAACGCTGACAGTGCCGGGCGCATGCACTTCGATATTGCCGTCCGCAATGCGAAAGTAAGCCCCGCCAGCCGTTACCAGAATTTCCTTTTTGGCATTGACGACGATCCTCTCCTTGCAGGATGTGATGGTCACATCCTTGTCTGCCGTGATCTCCATTGCATCGCTTTGCGCCTGAACTTGTACCTTGCCTTTGGCTGCAATCAGTTTCATGGCCACTTGGTCTTGTACGCCGGCTACGAACAGACTGATGCTCTTGCCTACGTTGTGAAGCCAGCGGCGGCCGGTGGTGTGGTTGGCATCGCGCTGGGCGACTAGGTTGAGGTTCTGCTCGGCGCTGAGGGTTTGGCTTTGCTCAGTGACGCTGGCGATGCCGGCCGGACCAGACAGGATAAGCAGCGGCTGTTGACCCTCCTGCTCCTTGGCGGTCTTGCCATCTTTATCGGTATTGCTGCCAGCCTCCCAGGCTGCCAGGGCATCCAGCTGGTGCTGCATGTGCCCTTTGTCCTTCTTGCCGTCCTTGGCGTTGTCGTCGCCAATCTCATCCGGCCCGGTTTCCATGGTGTCAGCGAGCTGGCCTGTAGCAGTTTCCGCGAGGGCTTGGCTGAGCGCGACAGCGGATTGCAGCTGGCTTTGCGCATGCTCGCGCGCCAGCTGCTTGCCGCCGGCGCCGTTCTGCGCTTCAGTGGACAGCAAAAGGCCATGCGCGGCGCGGATGGCGCCGTGCTGGTCGGTGCGCAGCTCGAAACCCTCGCCGCGCGGCTGGGCTTTGCCGTTGCTGCGCGGGTGGGTGAGGAAGCCCTGGTTCAGCTGGGTCTTGCCGGATTCGCTGGACAGTTTGGCGCGCACTTCGCCGGGGGTGTCGTCGAACAGCAGCTCGTTATAGCCGCCGCCCTGGTGTTCTTTGCTCTTGATGCCGGACAGGGTCTTGTTGGCGGGCAGCGCGCCGGCGCCGCTGAAGTCGGGCGTGGGGTGGCTGCCGTTGTACAGCACACCGGTGATCACCGGCCGGTCGATGTCGCCTTCGATGAAGTCGACCAGCACTTCCTGGCCGATGCGCGGGATGAACTGATGGCCGAAACCGGCCCCGGCGCTGGGCATGGCCACGCGCAGCCAGCAGCTGGATTTGTCGTCGAGGTTGGCGCCGAAGGTTTTATGTTCCTCTGGCCGTTGCCAGTGGAACTGCACCTTGATGCGGCCTTGGGCGTCGGTGTAGATCTCGTCGGCGACTTGGTCTGTCGGCTCGGCCGGGCCGACCACGGTGGCGGTTTGCACGCCGCGCGATTGGGGCTTGGCCAGTGGCGTGTCGGCATAGGCCGGCGTCAACGGAATGCCGCGGCGCTGGGTCTGGATGGACGTGGTGAACGGCGCGGCGTCGCTGGGAGCGCCGAGGTGCTGGGCCAGATCCTGGGGCAGGTTGTTGCGCGCCTGGAAGCGTTGGCCGGTGACAACGAATTCGCGGTGTTGCGGGCTGTCGCTTTCATGCGCCGGATGGTCGTCCAGGCGGAACCATTCGCCCGGCTGCAGGCCGCGCACGGCGCCGCTGGCGGTGAAGGATTTGGCTTGCAGGTCGTGCGCCTGCTGGCGCAACTGGGCGTAGCGGCCCAGCTGTTCTTCGTCGCCGGCGTAGTAGAGGCCAGGCGCGTCGTAGTGGGTCAGGCTGCTCTGCAACGATTGGCCGGCCTGGCCTTGTTCGATGCGGCTGCCGTCTTCGCTGTGCTGGGTGGAGACGGGTTTGTAGTCGTAACTGGCCAGCGCCACGCTGCTGGGCACGATCTGGCGCGTGGCCTGCCATTCGGTCAGGCCGTCTTCGTCTTCGGTGGCGTCGGCGCGGTGAAAGCGCACGCGGCTCAACGGAGCGGCCGGCAGACTATGCGGGTCGTCAAACACCGTCAATTGCACCTGCGGACTATTCCCTCGCGACGCTTCGCTACCACGCTCGGTCACGTCATCCAGATGCACGAATCGCCAGGCGTAGCCTTCCTCATGCAACAGCCGGACGATGAACTCGTAATCGCTCTCGCGGTATTGCAAGGTGTAGCTGCGCGGCGGGGCCGGCTGCACCTGGATGGCCAGCGTCTGCACGCGGGCGAAGGCAGGGTTGGCTTGCTGATGTTCGGAGAGGATCTGCTGGATGATGTCCGGCACTGTCAGGTCCTGGAACACGCGAGAAGTGCGGCGGTGGCGCAGCAGCGCGAACGGCGGCTCGATCGTCAGTTCGTACTTGGCGAAGCCGCCATCGGCGCCGGCCAGCCGGGCCTGGCTCACCACACCACAACGGATGGACTCGCCGCCCGCCGCATCCTCGATGCCGATGCGCGCCGGCTGGCCCAGCAGCGACTTCAGTTCGATATGGGTGTCCGGCGACAAACAGGTCAGGGTGTAACGGTAAGGTTGGGACAGACCTTCTTCGGCCTGCAGGCTCAGCGGCAGCAACTGCTCGGCGGCGATCTGCCCGGTCCCCAGCCGCAAAGTCAATACCCGTCGATCTTGGCCAAAAGCGGAGGCGAAACTGGCCAGCAGTGCGTTTAAATCCATCCGATTCCCAAATAAAAATACCCTCATGGCGAGGGTATGTCATTGAACTGAAAGAGGATAAGAATTTTATGCTGCCCTGCAAGCGTCAACAAGCTGGGCCTGCCACAAATCGGACAAACCTACACTAAAGTACAGGTGAAAATTCATTTCATGCCGCTTCCTTGAAGCGATAACACGCCGCACCAGACAAGCTGCCAGGATAGTCTTTAAGCCACGCGCCCAAGCGGCCCAGAAGCAGGCCCCCCGTTGAAGCATGCCAGTGCTACCATCCAAGCCATGCCTAACCCATGAGCAGATCCGACTATGTACGACGAAAATGACTTGATCGAATCCCCGTTGCAACAGAAATACACCTCCGAGGGCAAGACCGTAGAAGTGTGTATCTACCGCCTGCCTGACACGGGATGGACGCTCGAAATTGTGGATGAGTACAACAACTCCACAATCTTCGACGGCGAGTTTGAGTCCGACCAAGAAGCATTCGATCTTTTCCTGAAAGAAGTGGAAGAGGAAGGGATCGAATCGATGATAGGCCCCAAACCGGGATCATCATTGCACTAACGCAGCATCGGTACCCGATGGCAAACGACTGCACTGGGCGATAACGCGTTTCATTGCGCAACAAGCATGATAATCCGGAATGACAAAGCCGCCTTGGCATCCCAAGCGGCTTTTTCATTGGGTGCATTCGATAGTGCCACAGCGCAAAAAAACAACGCCAAGCAATTGAAAACCATTGGAATTTACGATCAGTAGCGCCCATTCAGAATCGGCGCGATGGATAGGCGGCAAGGCGGAGGAAAGATTCATGCGGTAAACCGGTAAACCCATGGCGCGAAGCGGACGCGAAATCCGCCAGATCGATAGGTAAGCATTTGATCAAGCTTGAAAATATCCCATCCCCTGCCCCGCAGGGCCAAGGTTCAATGCGCCGCGCTTATTCGACCAGCCGCATATGGGCGCGCACCCAATCACGATCGGCCGCCTCGAAATGCCACCATTCGGTGAGTATGCCGCGAAAGCCGGCCGCCTCCATGCAGCCTCGCAACAGCAGGCGATTGGCCAATTGCGCGTCGCTCAGCCGCCCTTGCGCCAGCATGTCCGCCTCCCGCTGCGGCTGGGCCAGCTCGGTGAAATCGTCGAAGCCGGTGCCCATGTCCAGTTGCCGGCCTGCGCCATCCTCCACCGTGATGTCCACCGCCATGCCGAAGCTGTGGATGGAGCCGCGCGCGGGGTCGGCCACGTAAATTCGCTGCGGCGTATCCTTGACGATGTCCCACAGCACCCTCTGCACCCGGCCTGGGCGCAAGGCGTCGAATACCCGCAGACGATGGCAGGGCCGCCGGTTTGCCAGCTCGCGCGCGGCGGCGGCCAGCCGCTCGGCGGCTTTGCGGTGCAGCAGCGCCGGCGCCTGCTCGCCGTACAGGTTGCGGCCGACGAAATTGTCGGCGCCGGCGTAGCGCAGGTCCAGCGCCACGCCGCCGATGCCCGCGATAGATAGATATTCCGGATGGTCCGACAGTTCTTCCAGCTGTATTGTCGCTCTCATCGTCCGTCTCCCGCTGATCTGGAACAAGCCTGCCTCGCCCGCCGCGGCGGCGCAAGCGCCGAGTGTGCGATACTCTGTCCGCATATTTCGACATCGCGCGCCATCGCATCGTTCGCGCGCCGCCTCACTGGAAAAGGCCATGACTCCATTCCGCCTGCCGTTCGCTCTGTTGCTGTCCGCCTCGCTCGCCGCGGCCCTGCCCGCCTTCGCCGCCAAGCCGCTGGTCTTCTGCGCGGAGGCCTCGCCTGAAGGCTTCGACCCCGCGCTGTGGGACAGCGCCACCACTTACAACATCACCAAGCCTGTATTCCAGGGGCTGACGGAATTCAAGCGCGGCGGCGTGGCGCTGCGCCCGGGACTTGCCGAGAGCTGGACAGTGTCGGCGGATGGACTGGAGTACACCTTCAAGCTGCGCCGCGGCGTTCATTTCCACCAGACCGGCTACTTCTCGCCCAGCCGCGACTTCAACGCCGACGACGCGGTATTCACCGTCAACCGCTGGATACGCCCGGAGCTGCCGTTCAACCAGGCGTTCAAGACGCCGTTGACTGGGCCGGATGGCTACGGTCTGGCCAAGCTGATCGACACCGTGCAAAAGGTCGACGCCCACACCGTGAAAATCCGGCTGAAGGAACGCAACGCCACCTTCCTCACCTTCTTCGCGATGGGCTTCGCCGGCATGCAGTCGGCCGAATACGCCGAGCAATTGCTGAAAGCCGGCAAGCCGCAGCAGATCAACTTGCTGCCCATCGGCACCGGCCCTTACCGCTTCAAGAGCTACGCCAAGGATTCCATCATCCGCTACGAGGCCAATCCCCGCTACTGGGGCAAGCCGCAGAAAACGCAGAGCCTGGTGTTCGCCATCGTCGCCGATCCGCAAGTGCGCATCCAGAAGCTGAAGGCCGGCGAATGCCAGGTGGCCGCGGCGGTGCGCGAATCCGATCTCGACGCGCTGTCCGGCGACAAGAACATCAAGATCGCCTCCACCGGCGCCAGCAACATCTCCTACCTCGCCTACAACCTGAAGCGGCCGCAGTTCGCCAAGCGCGAGGTGCGGGTGGCGCTGGACATCGCCATCAACCGCGACGCGCTGTTCAAGGCGCTGTTCCCCAAGGGCGGCGCGACGCAGGCGGTGAACCCCTTTCCGCCGTCCACCTGGAGCTGGAATCCGAAAACCCGCAACGAATACAACCCGGCCAAAGCCAAGGCGCTGCTGGCCCAGGCCGGCTATCCGGACGGCTTCGCCGTCAATCTGTGGGCGTTGCCGGTGCAGCGGCCCACCAATCCCAACGGCAAGCTGATGGCGCAAATGATCCAGCAAGACTGGGCCAGGATCGGGGTCAAGGCCAATATCCAATCCTACGAATGGGGCGAGTACCTGAAACGCGCCGGCGCCGGCGAGCACGACGTCTACATGTCCGGCCTGACCAGCAACTCCGGCGACCCGGACGACTTCCTGTGGAACAGCCTGTCCTGCGCCGTCAGCAAGGGCGGCCAGCGCTTCTGCAATCCCGAATTCGAACGGCTGCTGCAGATGGGCCGCCAGACCACCGACCAGAAACAGCGAACCCAGTACTACCTGAAGGCGCAGGAAATCTTCAAACGCGAGCGGCCGTGGATCACCATCGCCCACTCCCGCATCTACATCCCGTTGCGCGCCGATGTGCAGGGTTTCATCATGAACCCCAACGGCTCTTTCGACTTCGAGAACGTATGGCTCAAATAAACCCGGATTGGCCGCAGTCCTTCGCCAGCCACCGCTACCAAGCGCTGAAGGAGGGGCCGGCGCTGATCGTCACCGGCGCGGTGCATGGCAACGAGGTATGCGGCGCCATCGCCATCCGCCGGCTGATGGCGGAGCTGGAGCAAGGCGCGCGCAAGCTCGCCGCCGGCCGGCTGACCCTGGTGCCGGTCGCCAATCCGCTGGCCTACCGGCTGGGGCAACGCGGCGGAGAACGCAATCTGAACCGCAATCTCGCGCCGACAACGTCGCCACAGGACTACGAAGACCATGTCGCCAACTGGCTGTGTCCGCTGCTGGCCGAGCATGAAGTCCTGCTCGATCTGCACTCGTTTCAGTCGCCCGGCCAGCCTTTCGTCTTTCTCGGCCCGACCGACAACGATGGCGAACTGGAGCCGTTCGCCCACGCCGCCCGCGAGGAAGCGCTGGCGCGGCGGCTGGGCGTCGCCGACGCGGTGGACGGCTGGCTGTCCACCTACGCGCTGGGCGTGGCGCGGCGGCGGCAGGCGCCGACCGGCGACGCGCGCCAACAGGCGCTGAACGGCGACGCCCGCTACGGCGTGGGCACCACCGAGTACATGCGCAGCCAGGGCGGCTGGGCGCTGACGCTGGAATGCGGCCGCCACGGCGACGCCGCCGCGCCGGAGGTGGCCTATCGCGCCATTCTCAATACCCTGGCCCACCTGGGCATGGTGGATGCGCCCGATCCGCAACCTCAGCCGCTCGCCCTGCTCAGCCTGTACGAGGTGGTGGACAAGCTGGACGACAACGACAGCTTCGCCCGTGAGTGGACAAGCTTCGCCTCCGTCCGCCGCGGCGAAACGATAGGCCGCCGCGCCGATGGCAGTCCGGTATCCGCGCCGGACGACGCCCGCATCGTGTTTCCCAATCCCCGCGCCCAGGCCGGCCAGGAATGGTTCTATCTGGCCAAGCCCTCCCATCGCCGGTAGTCCGCTCCGGCGGGACAGTCAAAAGCGCCTCGCCGGACAGGACGCGGCGCTTTTCGCCTATGTCTTTCCCCCTGCACAAGACGGCGCTTTCCTTGCCACCTCTCTCCGACATTCAAAATACCGGCCGAATCCATTCGTATAAAAACAATGACGCGGTAAATTAGCCGCGCCAGTTCATGGCTAATGCGTTACAAAACCTCCAGAAATCTGGAGTTATCTTCATTCCGGCCGCAAGGCAAAATCCGGGGTAAAAAAGGCGCGTTCTCATTTGCCTCCTTCACGCACACAGCCAGGGACCCCAATATGAATAAATCGCTGATCGCCACCTATTCTCCAGACGACGACAGACTGAGGATTTACGCGCGCGGCACGCTGAGCGCGCCGCTGTGCTCGATGTTGGCGGATCAGGGTTTCCAACTCCTGCCGGATGCCATGGTCTTCGTCTCCGACGGCTGGTCGCGGCCTCAGGAGAAAACGCTGCTGCAACTGTGCGGCATCGTGGAAGACGACGCCATCTGGCACGGCGACCTGTACCTGCCCTATGTCGAGCATCTTCCCTGCCGCGACCTGCCTCTGGGCACCGGCCTCTGGTACGACCCGCGCTACTGGCAGGTGCGCGCGGCGGCCATGGCCGGCCGCCGGCATCCGGAGGAGAAACTGCTGCTGCCGATGCGGCTCGCCCGCATCCCGCTTCTACGCCGCCGCATCGCCGGGCTGGAAGCCAGACTGCGGCCAGAGGAAAAATCGCCCGCCGGTCCGCCCCGCGGCTGGAGCGACGCCCAACTGACGCTATGCCGGCTCAGGCTGCAGCTCGTTTATTGCCAGCGCTTTCTGCAGGAAGCGCGACAGGCCGCCTGAGCGCGGCCTTTTCTTTTTTTATTCAACGTTGAAATATATTCAGGATGACTCAGGGCGAGCTCATCCAGAAAAACCCTGCCGCGCATGGCCGCCTGGACAGGTGGATAAATATCAGCAGTCCAAGACCATTAAAATAAAAGCTTTTCGCACCAAATTGGCCGAATCCCGCCATGCGATTAACGGGCTCGACCACTCGCATCAGAAAAGGAATATCCATGACCTACGCCATGTTGGCTCCGGAGCAATTCACCGACGAGCATAAAAGCTTCATCGCCGGATTTCGCCAATCGATAGAAATGCTGTCCCAGAGTTCGGACATGATGCTGGGTGCCAAGGATATCCACTCCCGCCATCTGATATCCACCGACGCCTACGCCAAGATCGTGGCCCTGAGACAGGGCGGCGACGTCGCCGGCCGGCTGGACTGCGAGATGCCGTGCGAAGGCACCGCCCAGTTCGCCGACAGTTATGTCAGCGAGGACCTGTCGCTGATGCAAAGTGGCATGCCCAAGCACAAGATCGCCACGCTCAACATCCACGAATACGCGGACGGACTGAAGGCCCGCGTGTTCAACAAGCACATGCTGGTCCACCACGCCAGCCAGTCGATTCTCGGCACCATCTACAGCGGCCAGGATGTGGAAATCGGCAACTTCCTCAACATCATCCCCAACTACGTGCTGGAGTTCGGCGCCGGCTGCAGCCTGGAGCAAGGCTCAGCCTACAGCAGCCTGGAAGGCGTGACGCTGACCGAGTACGAGCAGGAAGTCTGCTTCCTGCTGCTGCTCAACTGGGAGTTCAAGCAGATCGCCGCCTTCATGGACAAATACCGGCCGCGCAACGCGCCGCGCAGCACCGACTCGGTGATCAAGTGCAAGAACTACCTGTGCGAGAAATTCGGCATCGAGCAGACCCGCTTGCAAACGCTGAAGGAATTCCTGGTCCACCACGGCATGCACCGCAAGATTCCGCGCTCGCTGTTCAACCGCCTGATCGGCTCCAAGAGGCTGTAGGCGCCGCGAACGCGCGCGGCCCCCGCCTGGCGTCGCCTCGGCAACCCCGATCGCGGCCGCTTAATCGGCGTGGCGATCCATCCACTCCTGCGCGGCCGACATCAGTTGCGCCTTGTGGCCATCGTCGGAGAAGCATTCGTCCGGCAACAGTTGCAGCAGACGGGACAGGGATCGCGCCAGCCGGTATTGCTGGTCCGGCAGCGGCGGCAAAGCCTCGCCCACGCTGTCCGCCGCCGCCCATGCCTGCTCCAGCAGCGTCACCAGCGACCGCATCAGCGTCTCGCCGTCCACTCGCTCCAACGCCAGGCCGGCGGCGGCTTGCTCGCAGTGCGCCTCCAGTCCCAGCAACCGCAGCAGTTGCTTCAAATCGCCGATCACCGCCGCCAGGTGGCTGCCGACGATAGGCTGGCCGCTGACCGACAAATCGAAGGCCAGCACCTGCAGCATGGTCTTCAATTGTTTGCGCCGCCTCTCCCCCGCGCCCAGCGACTGCAGCCACTGCGACAACCTCTGCCGGGGAGCGCTTGCCTTCCGGTACAAGGCAGCCAATTCCTGGCGCAAACCCGGCGTGACGGGGCCGAAATTCAGCGCGCCGAACAACGACAGCGCCATCCCCTCGTCGGCGCTCAACTCCAGCAGCGCCTGTTCCAGCCGGCCGCGCTGCTTGGCGTCCAGCTTGCCGCGCGCCAGCCAGGCGGCGATATGCAGCGCCATCTGGCCGGGATCGGGGTGTCGCTGCCGCAGCGCATCCAGCATCCGCGGCGAGCGCAGCCAATCCTGCGGCCCATCCAGCACCCCATCCAGCGTGGCGGCCTCGACCGCGCCCAGCTCGGCCACCAGTTTGGCCGCCAGCACCCGGCCGCGCGCGTTCTCCTGCGCCTGCCCGCCTCGCCGGTTGTCGCGCAGCCTGCCGCCCAAGGCGAAGCTGAGCTCTTCCTGGGTCTCCTGCAACGCGCTGAACTGGAAATCCATCAATTCGGCCCGCGCCATCGCCAAGGCGGAATCGCCCCCGTCCACTTGGCCTGCCATGGGCTCGGCGATGCCGTCCTCGATGCCGCCCGCGGCTCCGGTCACCAGTTGATCCAGTCTAAGCATGGACGATGCGCTCCGTGTCGCCGGCCAGTTGCCGCAACAGCCAGGCCTGGTGGGCCGGGCCATCCAGATGAATGCGCAGCAATTCGTTTTCCAGCCGGGCCTGGCCCGGTCCCAGCTCCGCGGCCGCGCGCACGCGGACCGACGGCAATGCGGCGTAATGCTGGCGCGCGCGCTCCAGCCCTTCCGGCGGCACCAGCAACGTCAGCGCGCCCTTGGGCATCCACTCCGCCACCCGCCGCTCCACGCGCCGCAGCATCAGCTCATTCTGATCGATGCTGCCCAGCAGCTCTTCCAGCGCCTTGGCGGTCAGCCGCCGCCAGCGAGCGGACACCGTGTCGGCGATGCGGCGCTCCAGCGCCTGCTCTGCGCACAGCCACTCGACCGCCTCGGCCACGGCCTCGCCGCGCGCAGCCTGCCGCAATCGCTCGCACTCCGCCTCCGCCTGGCGGCGCAAGGCCGCGCGCAAGGTTTCGCCGTCGCGGCGCGCCTGTTCCAGTTCGGCCCTCGCCGCATCTCGCAGCGCCCGCGTTTCGGCCTGCAGGCCGGCCAGCGTGTCGTCCAGCCTCAGCCTGGCATCCAGCTCGGCCGATGCGATCACGTCTCCGGCCGGCAGCCGGCCTGGCAGCCGCCGTATATCAAGATTCAAGGGATTGTTCATAGCCATTTCAACAACTTGCGCAATGCCGGCAGCGGAGAATCCGCCCGCGGCGCGCGCTCCAGCGGCGCCCAATGCAGGCGGCAGGCCGCCACCGCCGGGTCTTCCGCCCGCGCGAGCCAGGCGCCGCCATGGCGCAACGCCTCGCCGCACAACGCTTCCGGCGTCCATTCGGCGACGGCGCCGGCCCGCGTCGGCAACAGCGCGGGCAATCGGGCCAGGGCCGCAGCGTCCAGATGGGCGGCCAAGGGCGCGCGGTAGGCGCGCAGCAACAGATAATCGGGACAGCCCAGCGCCCATAGGCCCAAGCTCAGGCACAACGCGCCGCGGCGGCCATCGTCGGCCAGCAGGGCTTCGGCCTCGGCCGACAGGGCCGGCAGCGCGCCGTCTTGGCCCAGCCGCTTGGCCAGCATGCCGTCCAGCGCCGGCCTCAGCGCGCTTCGGCGCTGGTAATCGCCGCGCCAAGCCTCCATCTCCAGCCGCGGCCACCAGCCGGCGTCCATGCGGCCGCCCGGCCGCCACCACAGCTCGGCCAGCGCGCGCTGCGCCGGACTCACGCCGCTTCCTTGCGGCGGCGGCGCCACAACAGCGCCAACGCGGCCGCGACGGCCAGCGCGGCGCCTGCGGCGGTCCAGGGCAGCCAGGTTTTCAGGCGCGAAGGCGCGGGCTGCGCCTGGGCGGGCAGATAGCGGTAGTCGGCTCTTTGCAGCGACAGGCTGATGCGCTCGGCGGGCAGCCTGGGAATGCCGTCGCGCACCAACGCGCGGATTTCGGCTTCGCGCGCCGGCAGGTTCACTTCCGGGCTGTGCTTGATGAACACCGCGGCCGAGGCCGGCGGCGCTTCCTCGCCGTCGCGGGCGCGTGGCTGCGCCACCGTCACCTCGGCCACGATCACCCCGTCCATCCGCGACAGCATCTGCTCCAGCTGCTGGCTCTTCAGATAATTGAGCTTGGCCTCCTCCTGCTCAGGCGAGGACACCAGCTGGCCGCTAGGAAACAGGTCCTGCATGCCCACCGCCTTGCGGCGGGGCAGGCCGTTCTGGCGCAACACCTCCACCGCGTCGACGAAGCGGTCCTCGTCGACGAACAGGCCGACGCCCTCCTTGTCCGCCCGCTTCTCCGCCGGGATGCGGTTGTACATCAGCAAGGCCAGCATCTGGTTGGCTTCGGCCTCGTCCAGCTTGCTGTAGAGTTCGCTCTTGCAGCCTATCAGCAGCAGCGCGCAGACCAGCAGCAAGCCAAGCGGTTTCATTGCATGTTCACCAGCTTGTTCACCCCCTGGCTGAAGGCTCCCGCCACCTTGGCGGTCAGCTCCGCGCCCAGGGTCACCTGGCCCAGCGCTGATTGCGCCGTCAACAGTTCGGACGGCGAAGTGGTGGCGGTTTCGTCATTCAGCAATTGCTCGAACAGCTGCCGGGCGTCGGACGCCGGCGTCAGCGGCTCCACGTTGGGTTGCGGCGCGACGGCGGCCAGGATGTCGGTAACGGCGGGAATGGTCATGGTCAAGGTTCCTTGTGGAGGCAATGGGGTGACAACAGGCGGCGCAGCGGCAGGCAGTCGTCCGGCGGCAGCGCCGCCAACCGGGCGGCGGCGGCGCGGCGGCGGCCCAGGCCGAACAGCAGCACCGCCTCGGTGCGCGCCCGTTGCTCCGGATCGTCCAGCCAGTCCGGCAGTGCCGCCAGGATGTCCTCCATCTCGGCGCGCAGGCCGTGGTTGACTGCGGCGAAGCCCGCTTCCAGAGCCAGCCTCACGCGTGCGGGATCGGGTTGCATGGTTCAGATCTTCGAAATAATGCCCATCATCATGTCCTTGATGGACTTCATCACCGCGCTCTCGTAGCCGATCATCACCGAGTACTGCTGCATCGCGAACTGGGCGTTGAGCATGCTGCGCGGATCATTGAGCACGTCGGACTGGATGGCGGTTTCGGCGTCGTTGGACACGCGGTCCACCTGGCTGCCCATCTGGGCGACGATGGCGTCTAGATTCATCCTGGTCTCCTCAGAACATGGGCGCCGGCTGCCGGCGCGCGCACAGCGCGCCGCGGCGGGCATCGCTGGGCGTCATCTGGAAATGGCGGCGAAAGCTGTCGGAAAAATGCGCGGCGTTGCCGAAACCGGACTCCATCGCCACGTCTATCACCTTCTTCGACGTGGTTTCCAGCAACCGGCGCGCGTGCTCCAGCCGCTGGGTAAGCAGCCAATGCTTGGCCGGCACGCCGAACTTTTCCTTGAACAGCTGATTGAACTTGCGCGGCGGCAAGCCCAGCGCATCGGCGTAGCACTCCACTGGCCACGCGCGCAGCCGGTGGCGGTGGATGAAGTCGAACAGGTCCTGGTCCGGCCGCAGAAGATGTCGCAGCAAGGCCGAGCATTGGGCCTTGTCCACCGTCAGGCAGTAAGCCAGCGCGAAGCGCAGCATCGCGCCCAAGTCCGCCTGCGCCAGCTGCGACACCGCCAGCAGCAGCTCCGGCCCGGCAGACACCATGCGCGGCTCCGGCTTCCTCGCCGCCGCCGGCGCGTCGCCGGACATCAGATGCTCCAGATCGCGGCAGATAGGCTGCAGCTCCGACGGACCGCAGGCGTAAGACGGCACGTCCAGCGCCGACGATCCGGCGTACAGCGTCAGGCTGGAAGCCTCTTGCAGCCAGGCCTGGCCGTCTATTCGCAATAACCCGGCCTGGCGGTTCAGGATGATGTGCAATCGGGACATCGCCCACTCCTTCAGTGTCACCATGGCGGGGATCATGCGCCAGACTGTCGGACAGCCCAATCGGGTCTGGACCTGAGTTGGCCGCCATCCCAGTGGCCGCGCCGCCACACCGCGTCCAGCACCCGCAGCGCCGCCAGGCAGGCGCGGCGCTGCCGCTCCAGGCTGGCGTAGCGCTCGGCGGTTTGCGGCCGGCGCAATTCGCCGCCCAGCTCCGCGGCCCACGCTTCCAGCTCCCGCGTTCGGGCGCGCAGGGCCAGCCCGGCCGCGTCTTCGGCCAGTTCGTCCTCCAGCCGGGTCAGGGTATGGTCCATTCCCTCTCCTCAGGGGTTCAATGGCAGGAACAGCAGACGCTGCCCGCCCGACAACGTCGCGCCGGACGGCGAGATGCCCACCACCTTCATGCCGCGCTTGGCCATGCTGCCCAGCGGCAGCCGCATGCCGTTGGCCAGGATCAGATAGGGCGCCCCGGCATTGCCGCCGATGCCGGCCAGCGCAGCGGGCAGGTAGGCGCGCGCGTCGGCCGCGCTGGCGGCCGCGACGAAGCGCAGCCGCGCGGCCGGTTCCAGCCCGGCGTTGAGCGCGTCCAGCGCCTCCATCAGCCTGGACTGATACTCAGCCGGCAGTTGGCCGGACAGCAGCCAGCCCCGGCCGTTGCGCTCGATGCTCAAGCCGGACAGCACGCCCGCTTCGGTCAAGCGCGCCGTCAGCCGCGCCAGTTGCTCGGCGCCGCGGTCGGACAGCTGCCAGCCGCTCAGGCCGACGAGACCGTCCAGCGCCCGCGCCAAGCCGGCGAAACGTTCGTCGTTGCTCACCGGCCCGTCTATCCGCGCCCGCCGTCCGGCTGCCAACTCCACCTCCACTTCCGGGTAACCGTAGGCTGCCAACAGCGCGCGCACCGAGCGCAGCAGCTCGTCGTCGCACACCGCCTCCTGCCGCAATCTCACGCCCGCCTCCCGCAAGCGGCCGGCCAGCGCGGCCAGCTTGGCGCTGTCGCGGCAGTTGCCGGAGAGCAGCAATGCGTCGCCGCCCAGCCAGCGCGCGCTGACGCCCGGCACCTCGCGCAGCGCCTGCGGCAGCCACTCTCTGGGCGAGGGCGGCGGCGCGGGCGACGGCCACAGCCAGGCCGCGCCACCCAAGCCCAGCGCCAGCGCCAGCGCGGCGGCGCCAGCGCCGCGCCTGGCAGACGCCCGCAGCCGCCTGGGCGCGACCTGGATGCGTTCCAGATCGGCGTCGGCCGCTCCCAGCGCGCAATGCAGGCCCGCCAGATCCAGGCCCACATCCAGCGGCAGCGGGCCGAACGGCAGGCGCTCGCCCTCGACCCAGCACGGCGCGCCGCCATGCAGCGCCACGCCGCCCTCCGACACCTCCAGCGCCGCCTCGGCGCCGCCGTCCAGCGGCAACAACAGGTCGCAGTCTCCCGTTCCGATGGTGAACGCGCCCTCCGGCAGCGGCAGCTCCCTGCCGGCCAGCGCGCCGTTGAGCAGCCTGAGCTTGTAACGGGCTTCCATATCGCACTCCTCAAGCCGGCGAGCGCGGCTCGGCCTTGATCAGGAACAGCCGCACCACGCTGCGGTCGTTCTGTGTCCGGCTGCGGAACAAGCCGCCTATCAACGGCAGGTCGCCCAACAGCGGTATCTTGCGCACATCCTCGATGCGCTCGTCCTGGACGAAGCCGCCCAACAGCAGCGCCTGTCCCAGGTTCAGCGTGGCCTGGGTGGCGATTTCGGCGTTTTGCACCAACGGTAAATTTTCGGGGTTGTAACCCTGCTGCCGTCCATCCTGAATGTTCAGCGTCAGCAACACCCGCTCGGCCCCGCTTTCGCGGATCAGCCGCGGCGTCACCCGCATCAGCGCGCCGGAGGTCAGGCCTTGCAGCGAGGCGCTCTTCTCGCTGACCAGCTTGGTGTAGAAAGTGATGCTGCGGTCCAGCACCGCCTGGACATTGTCCAGCGTCACCACCGACGGCCGCGACACCACCTTGGCCTTGGCTTGCTGCTCCAGCGCGCTCAGCCTCAGCATGAAGTTGCCGGAGTCCGCCACCAGCGAGGAAAAACTGTCGCTGGCCAATTGCCCGCTGTTGAAGCTGACGGTGCCGCCGCCGATGCGGGCCGAGGCCGACCAGTCGATGCCCAGCGCGTCGATGTCGGCGGTATTGACGTCGATGATGGCCACCGAGATTTCGATCAGCATCGGCTGCTTGTCCAGTTTGGGAATCAGGTCGGCGTACAAGGCCATGTTCTTGTTGCGGTCGCGCACCAGCACCGCGTTCTGGCGGGTGTCGGCGGAAAACATCGGCAGGCCGCCGGGATCGGCCGGCGCGGGGTTCTTGTTGTCAGGCAGCGGCAACGCCCGCCCCTGCGCCATCTCCCGCAGCACCGACACCACGCCGGGCACCGTCACCGACTGGCCGCGATAGGCGTAATGGTTGTCCGCGGCGCTGGCGTAGCGCAGCGGAAACAGGCGCACCGTTTCCCGGTTCTGCTCCTGGTTCAGATGCTGCTGGTCCAGTTGCTTGGCCAGCTCCTTCACCCGGGCCAGGCAGATCGGCACGCCGCTGATCTGCAGCGCGTTGGCGGCGCCCACGCCGTGCAGCCGGCAGCCGGCGCCGTCCAGCAGCCCGCTGGCGGAAATCAGCGCCGCCAGTTGGCCGCCGTCCATATAAGCCGGCGTCAGCAACGCTTGGTCCACTTCCTGGGTGCGGTAGACATAGAGCGCGTGGCCGTCGTAATAGGGCAGCAACTGGTAGAGACGCGTCAGTTCGGCCAGCGCGCTGCCGCGCGGCACATCGCGCAGCCGGCCGGCGTAGCGGGCGTCTATCTTGGGACTGACCACCACCGGCAAACCGTAATTGGCGCCCAGGTCCTTCAGCGCGGCGGCCAGCGAAGTGTCGTTGCTGGACAAAAAGAACGGCGCGCCGCGCCAGGGGATGGGCATGGCCAAGGCGGGCATCGCCAGCGCGAAAAGCGCAACCGAGAATGCGCGCCTCATGCGTAGCTCCCCGGCAGCGGCCGCGCCGCGGCCTGGCCCTCCGGCTTGCGCTCCAGCAACTGGGCCAGCGCCAGTTGCTGCTTGAGCAGCAATTCCAGCTCGGTTTCGGTCAGACAGGGGGGATAGCGCCGCAGCAGCCACAGCCGGCCGCCGGCCAGGTAAGCCGCGTCGTCCAGCGCTTCCTCCGTGGCCGCCAGCGACAGGCAGACGCGCCGCGCATCGTCCTCGCCCGCCTCCAGCCTCAGCGCCAGCGTCGGGCCGTCGTCGAAGCGCCTGGCGCGCGCCGGCCGCTCGCCCAGCGCGCCCTCCAGCGCCAGGCCGCCTTGCGACCACTGGGGAGAAGCCAGCCGCCGCGACAGCCAGCGCAGCGTCTGCGCGGGATCAAATGCTTTGCTCATGATCCCTTGATCTTGCCAAAACCGCTTGTTCCGGCCTCTCCGGTCTATACCTGAACCTTTAGAAAAATGGTAAAGTTACCGTCATATTTTAAAGAGCATCTTCAATGAGTTTCGTCAGCGTTCACCCATTGCGAGTGCTGATCGTCGAGGATCACTCCCTGCTGATCGACGGCATCCGCAACCTGCTCGCCGGCCAGCCGCGCTATCAGGTGGTCGGCGCGGTCACCGATGGCCTGGCGGTCGGCGACGCCTGCCGCCAGCTGGAGCCGGATATGGTCATCCTGGACCTGGGCCTGCCCGGCATGGACGGCCTCGACGTGCTGCATCAGTTGCGCCGGCGCTGGCCTGCGCTGCGCGTGGTGGTGGTCACCGCCTCCAACGACACCCAGCGCGGCCGCGCCGCGCTGGACGCCGGCGCGCTGGCCTATGTGCTGAAGCAAAGCCCGCAGCAAGTGCTGCTGGCCGCGCTGCAATACGCGGCGCTGGGCAAGAGCTATTGCGATCCCGCCCTGCGGCTGGACACGCTGCAGCCCATGCCGCAATCCGGCGACACCCCTCCGCTGACCAGCCGCGAGCGCCAGGTGCTGAAACTGGTGGCGGAGGGGCACCGCAACCGCGACGTCGCCGAATTGCTGTCCATCAGCCTGAAAACCGTGGAAACCCATCGTCTCAACCTGATGCGCAAGCTGGACGCGCACAACGGCGCCGAATTGAGCAACTGGGCTCGCCGCCTGGGCCTGATCGAACTGTAATCCCTCTCCGCGCCGGCCCGGCGCTAAACCATTCTGGCCAGCGACTGTTCGATCAGCACGCCCAGCGCGATCCAGCTCTCTTGCCGCGGCGCCACCGCGTGGCGCAGGCTGTTTTCCCAGCGTTCGCTCTCGCGCTGGACCTGCTCCAGCCCGGCCTGTCCGGCCAGCCCCTTCAGCGTGTGCAGCAAGCCCAGGCATTCGGCGATGTTGCGCGCAAGCAACGCCGCGCCCAGCTTCTGGTAGTAATACCGCAGCTCCGCGCCCAGCCTCTCCAGCAGCGAAGCGTCGCTAAGCAGCATGGGCTTGGCCATCCCGGTATTGGGCGCCAGTTCCATGCCGCGGCACAGCTGCATGTCCGCCGCCAGTTCCAGCGCCCTGCCCAGGGTCGCCAGCGACACCGGCTTGGTCAGATACTCGTTGAAGCCAGCGGTCAACAGGCGCTCGCGCTCGCCAGGCTGGGCATTGGCGGTCAGCACGAAGATGGGGCAATCCGGGTCCAGCATGCCCATTCCCGGATCGCGCCACCGCCTCATCGCCTCCGCGCCGGACATGCCCGGCATGCGCATATCCATCAGGATCAGGTCGAACACCCGCGCGCGCCCCTGCTCCAGCGCCTCCTCGCCTCCTGAGGCGCCGCAGCTGTCGTGCCCCATCTGCCTCAGCATGCGGCCTATGATGTCCCGGTTGGTGTCCACGTCGTCCACTACCAGCACGTTCAGGCTCCAGGCAGACAGAGGCATGCAGGCTTCGTCGGCGGTCGGCGGCAGCGGCACCGAAGGCTCCAGCCACTGCAGCAGCCGCGCCGGCAGATAAGCCAGCTCCTGCGCTTCCAGACAGGGATTCTCGCCCTCCTGCGGCTGATAGCCCCAGGCGCTCAGCTGCGCGTGCAGCCGCGCCGGCGCGACGATGGGGCCGCGATCGGCCGCCGGCTCCGGCCGGGACTCCCCCAACGGCAACTCCAATTGGAAACAGGCGCCGCGATCCGAAGGCGCCAGGAACAGATTGCCGCCCAACAGCTGCGCCAGGCTGCGGGCGATGGGCAGGCCCAGGCCGCTGCCCGCCACATGGCTGTCTATCTGCATGAAGGCGGTGAAGATTTCGCACTGCTTTTCAGGCTCGATGCCGGGACCGGAGTCGCGCACGCTGAAGCAGATCCGCTCCCTCTCGCTCCACACTTTCAACGCCACCTCGCCCGCCGGCGTGAACTTCACCGCGTTGCCCAGCAGATTGATCAGGATCTGCCTAAGCCGCAGGCCGTCGGTGCACAGCGCCCGCGGACAGCTGGCCGCGATCTCGGTGCGCAGCGTCAGCCGCTTGTCCAGCGCCTGCAGCTGCACGGTCAGCATCGCCTGGTCCACCACCATCAGCACATCCTCGCTGGCCGCGGTGACCACCATGTGGCCGGACTCGATGCGGGAGAAGTCGAGCAAGTTGTTGATGATCTCCAGCAGGTGGCCGGAGCATTTCAGCGAGGTGTCCACCAGGTCTCGCTGCGAGTCGTCGCAATCGCTGCGCTTGAGCAGCATCAGCGCGCCCACCAGCCCATTCAACGGAGTGCGGATCTCGTGGCTGATGCTGTTGATCTGCTCGCTCTTCTCGGCGTTGGCCCGCTCCGCGCGCCGCCTGGCCTCCTCCAGCGCCTGGGTGCGCTCCACCACCTTGGCCTCCAGCTCCGCGTACTGCGCCTGCACCGCGTTCAACAGCCGGTTGTAGGCGCGGGCGATCTGGCCCAGCTCATCCTCCCGCTCCTCGGACAGCCTCTGCTGGCAACCCACCGCCGCGCGCGGGCTGATGGTTTTGACGAAACAGTCCAGGGTCCGGCCCAGGCTGCGCTGCAACACCAGGTACAGCAGCCCCATCAGCAACACCAGGATCAGCACCGCCATCGGCAGGTAGCGCGGCAGCACCGACATCGCCTGCTCGGTCAGCCGGCCGGCTGGATACAGATGGATCAGCCGCCAGCCGGTCAGCTCCATTCTCAAGCAGACGGCGCGAAAGTCATCCAGCCGCCGCGACACCGGCACATAACAGTCGGGCAACGGTTTCAGCAGCTCCTTGGACAGCGGCTTGGGCAATGGCGTCAGCAGCTTGCCCTCGTCATCCAGAATGGCGAACACGCCCTCGTCCAGCGCGTCCAGATGGCCGACGTCGAACAACGCCGTCAAGCGCACCGTGACTCCAATCACTACCCCGCTGGCAGTATCCGGCTCGCCCACCAGCATTCGCCATTCGCCGTTTGGCATCTGATAAGGCTTGCCCCACAGCATGCCGGCGCGCGCCGGGTGGCTGCGCAATTCGGCCAGGTGCGCCCGCATCGGATCGTCCTCGCCGCACTGCCCCTGCGGGCTGGCGCTGGAAAACACCACGCCGCTGTCCAGCAGGGCGAAGGTGTTGATCAAATTGCCCAGGCAAGTGCCGCCGAAGGCTTCGACAAAGGCCATCGCCCGCCGCAGATGCGGCTCGCGGCCGGCGTGGCCGGGCACGTCGGCGCTGTAGCGCGCCGCCAGGTATTGCTGCGGGACGCGGCCTGCGTTTTCCGGCAGCGCCCGCCATAGCCGGTGCAGGGTGTGCACCTCGCGGGCGATCCCGCGCAGCTCTTCGCTCTGCTTCACCGCCCTCGTCGTCGCCTGCATCTCCACCCGCCTCAGCAGCGTGCTGCGCGCCTCGCGGTATTCAAAAAAAAGCACCAGGCCGGTGCTCAGCGTCCAGAACAGCACGATGGCCGCGCAGAGCACCAGACACAGCCGGAACGGCAGCGAGGACTTCCACGGTCGATGAACCAACAACTGGCGATACTTGAACCTCATCGATGCTCCTAAGATCGGCGCGGACCGCCGGTCAGCAGCCGCAGCAAGCGGTCGAAATCGGTCGCGGGGCGAAGGGGATGGACTGGCGCGGCGGGGAAAACGATCCCGCCGCCGCGCAGTTGCCGGTAGCGGTCCAGCACTTTGACCACATAGGCGCGGGTTTCGGCATAGGGCGGGATGGCGTCGCCATGCCGCCGCACCGCGCCCTCGCCGGCGTTATAGCCGGCCAGGGCCAGTTCCAGCCTCCCGCCGAAACGGCGCAGCAGCCAGCCCAGATAGGCTGCGCCGGCTTGCAGATTGTAGCGTGGCTCCCACAACTCAGCCTTGCCGAAGCGCAAGCCGGTGGCGGGCATCACCTGCATCAGCCCGCGCGCGCCTTTGGCCGACAGCGCGTCGGCGCGGTAACCGGACTCCACCGACACCACCGCGTGCAACAGCAACGGGTCCAGGCCGTGCTCGGCCGCGGCCTCGGCGATCAAGTCGGCATAGGGCAAGGCGGCGCGCTCCTGCGGCGGCGGCTCAGGCAAAGCGGCCTCGGCCGACGGCGGCGACGCCCCGGCCGGCACCCGATACCAACGCAGCGGCTCCGCGGCGGCCGGCCAGGCCAGCGCCAACATCAGCCAGGCCAGCGCCGGCTTAGCCATCGCCGTCTCCTTCCGCCTCGGCCTGCTCCCGCAGCATGGCCAGCAGCTGCGCCACCGCGCGGAACAGCGGCTGCGGAATGTAGTCGCCGGGCTGGGTGGCGGCGACCAGCGCCCGCGCCAAAGGCACGTTCTCCACCACCGGCACGCCGCGGGCCTCAGCCAGCGCCACGATGTGCAGCGCCATCGCGTCGCGCCCCTGCGCCAGCACCTGCGGCAACGGCGTCTCCCCCGCCTGGTAGCGCAGGCAAACCGCCAGGTGGCGCGGGTTGCGCACCACCACTGACGACTGCGCCACCTTGCCGGCCAGGCTGCCGCTCTGCACTTCGCGGTGCAGCTCTCGCCGCTTGTGCTTGATCTCGGGGCTGCCTTCGGCGTTCTTGAATTCCTGCTTGATGTCCTCCCGCGACATCATCAGCTGCTTGCGCAGCTGGTGGTGCTGCATCGCGTAGTCGGCCACCGAGAACACCGCCGTCGCCGCCAGCAGGATCATCCACATCCACTGCCCCATCTGCACGCACACCGCGAAGCCCGCCGCCAGCCCCGCCTGCTGCAGGTGGGCGAATGAGAAAGCGTAGCGCTTGATCAGGTAGGCGAAAGTCAGCCCCAGCACGCCCACCTTGAGCAGCATCTTGGCGAACTCGAACAGATTGCGCATCGAGAAAATCTGCTTGATGTTGGACAGCGGATTGATGCGCTCGCCGGACGGATGCAGCGCCTTGGGCGCGAACAGAAAACCCGACTGCAGCAGGCCGGTCAGCGTCAGCGCCAGCGCCACCATGCCGGCCATGCCCACCACGAAGCGCAGCGCCAGCCAGGCCAGCAGCTCCAGCGAGCGCTGCAGCGCGTCCACCAGCGGCAGGTTGATATCGCCCGCCGCCAGCGTCAGCGCGGCGCCGAAGCCCTGGTACAGCGCCGGCCCTTCGGCCGCCAGCCACAGCAGCAGCACGCCCAGCTGCACCAGCGCGTTGATCTCCTGGCTTTTGGCGACCTGTCCCTCCTCGCGCGCGTCGCGGATGCGCTTGGCGGTCGGCTGTTCGGTCTTCTCGCTCACGGCCGCGCCGGCTCCAGCTGGCGCGCCAGCCCGCCGTCAAAGCCGGCGAAGCGATCCAGCGCGCCGCTCAGGCTGAACTGCAGCGCGATGATCAGCATCAACAGCGCCAGCGCGCTCTTGATCGGCATCGACAACGAGAACACGTTCAATTGCTGCACCGAGCGGTTGATCAGGCCCAGCGCCAGGTCCACCAGCACCATCACAACCACCGCCGGCAGCGCGAAGCCCAGCGCCAGCGTGTACAACTCGCGCCATTCGCGCAGCAAAAGGGGCAGGAAGCCGGACGACCACTGCCAGCCCGCGCCCGGCGGCAGTTGCAGATAGGACGCGTACAGCGCGGACAGGAAGGCGTGGAAGCCGCCCAGGATCAGGAACAACGTGGCCAAGAGCTGCGACAGCAGCGCGCCCGTCGGCGACGACTGGCCGCCCAGCAAGGGGTTGAGCACCCCGGCCATCGACGCGCCGCGCAACGTGTCCAGCACGAAGCCGGCGGCGTCGGCCGCCCAGAACGGCAGCGCGGCGGAGAAACCCAGCAGCAGCCCGATCGCCAGCTCGCCGCACAGCAGCCAGACATACGCGCCGGGCGCCAGCATCGGGTTGGGCAGCGCCGCGCCGGCCAACCAGGGCAGCGCCGGCATCGCCGCCATCAGCGCCAGGGTGTTGCGGATCAGCGTGCCCCCCAGCATGGACGGGCCGAACAGCGGCATCAGCAGCATCGCCCCCAGCGGCCTGGCCAGCGCTACGCCCAGCAGCGGCCACCAGCGCTCCAGCTCCGCCACCCTAGCCTCCCATCTTCGAGATCAGCGAAAAGCTGCGCTCGGCGTAGCGCAGCAGCGCCTGCCCCATCCAGTGGTGGGTGAGCGCCAGCGTGACGCAGGCGGCCACCAGCTTCACCAGGAAGGCCACCGTCTGGTCCTGGATCTGGGTCAACGCCTGCAGCAGGCTGACCAGCAAGCCCACCGCCGAAGCCACCAGCACCACCGGCAGCGACAACAACAACACCAGCCACAGCAGCTCGCTGGCCAACTGCATCACCTGAGCCTGTCCCATCGCAGCCTCCTCAGCGATAGGACAGCAGCAGCTGTCCCAGCAGTTTGTCCCAGCCGCCCGCCAGCACGAACACCAGCAGCTTGAACGGCAGCGACACCGTCATCGGCGACACCATCATCATCCCCATCGCCAGCAACACGTTGGAAACGATCAGGTCGATGGCGATGAAGGGCAGGAACAACAGCAGGCCGATCTTGAACGCCTCGATCAGCTGGCTGACGGCAAAAGCCGGCATCAGCAGCAGCAGGGAGTCGTCGCTGACTCGGTCGCGCGCCGCCTCCGGCCAGCTCTTGCGCGCGGCGTCGCGGAAAAAGCGCTGCTGCGCCGGGGCGGCGTGCCGCTTCAGGAATTGCCGGTACGGGTCCAGGGTGTCGTCCGACAGCCGAGACAGCAGCGAGGCTTGGGCATCGCCGGGCGCGGCCGCCATCCTGGCCTGCACCGACAGCCCCACCGGCGCCATGATGAACAGCGTCAGGATCAGCGCCAGGCCGTACAGCGCGATGTTGGGCGGAATCTGCTGCACGCCCAGCGCGTTGCGCAGCAGGGAAAACACCACCGCCAGCTTGAGAAAGGAGGTGCCCATCACCACCAGCAGCGGCATCAGGGACAGCACCGCCAGGGTCAGGATCAACTGCACCGATTGATCTGCGAGCGCCATCTCAGGCTCCGTCTAAGAGATGGCCGGCATTGTCCGCGGCCGCCTCTTTTCCCCCCATCGGGCCAACACCTGAAAGGCGGCCGCCCGCGCCCGGGATTCAGGTGTTGGCCCGATGGGGCGGCCGCGGCCGCGGCGGCAAGATGCCAGCCATCTCTGCGACTAGGAAGACCGGGATGGACCTGCAATGGCAAAGGCAAGCCGAACACTGGCTGCGGCTGATGGACGGACGAGGCGCGCCCGGTTCGGCCCGGCTGACGCTGCGCCTGGGCCGCGACAACTGCGGCCTGGAAGCGCTGGCGGACGGCCGCGCCCAGCTCAGCCTGCGCCGGCCGTTGCCGGAGGCGGAGCGGCTGCCGTCGCTGCTGCGCCTGCTGGCGCTGCTGCTGCCCGAGGCCGGCGACGGCGCGCCGCAGCGCGCGTGGCTGGCGCGCGGTTGCCTGTGGCTGGCCGCCACGGCGCCCGCCGGCAGCGGCGCCGAGCGCTGGGCCTGGCTGAGCCGGCGCCAGCTGCAGTTGATGGACCGCGCGGCGGAGGGCGGGCATGAAGCTCGATGACTGGCTGAGAAAGCTGGCCGGCCGCCAGGACGTGGTGCTGGCGGCGATGCTGCTGCTGGCCATCTTCATGATGATCGTGCCGCTGCCCACGCTGCTGGTGGACGTGCTGATCGCGGTGAATCTGGCCCTGTCCATCACCCTGCTGATGATGGCGGTGTACATCCGCGAGCCGATGGAGTTCTCCGCCTTCCCCGCCGTGCTGCTGATCACCACCCTGTACCGGCTGGCGCTGACCATCAGCACCAGCCGGCTGATCCTGCTGCAGCATGATGCCGGCGAAATCGTCTACACCTTCGGCAGCTTCGCCGTCGGCGGCAGCCTGGCCGTCGGCCTGATCGTGTTCGCCATCATCACCGTGGTGCAATTCATCGTCATCACCAAGGGCGCGGAGCGCGTGGCCGAAGTCAGCGCCCGCTTCTCGCTGGACGCGATGCCCGGCAAGCAGATGAGCATAGACGGCGACATGCGCGCCGGCATCATCGACGCGGCCCAGGCCCGCCAGCAGCGCCTGCTGGTTCAAAAGGAAAGCCAGCTTTACGGCGCGATGGACGGCGCGATGAAATTCGTCAAGGGCGACGCCATCGCCTCCATCATCGTCATCCTGGTCAATATCTTCGGCGGCATCGCGGTCGGCGTGTTCATGCACGAAATGAGCGCCGGCGAGGCCGCCGCCACCTACGCCATCCTGTCGGTGGGCGACGGCCTGATCGCCCAGATCCCGGCGCTGCTGATCTCCATCGCCGCCGGCATCATCGTCACCCGCGTGCCGGGCGAAACCCGGCAGGACCTGGCCAGCGAATTGTCCGGCCAGATTCTGCGCCAGCGCCGCGCGCTGTGGATCGTCGCGGCGGTATTAGCGCTGTTCGCCTGCCTGCCGGGCTTTCCCGTCGCCGTCTTCCTCGGCCTGGCCGCCTGCGTCGCCGGCGGCGCGTTCTGGCTGTCGCGCCGCGCCGCCCGGGACGGCGGCGCCGTCGCCGGGACGGCCTCGCCGCTGGCCGGCCCCGACGCCGACGGCGGCGAGGCCGCCCCGGCGATCGGCGCGATCCCGCTGCTGCTGCGGCTGCATCCCGAGCTCGCCCGCGACGGCGCGCTGCCGCGCGCGCTGGCGGAGCTGCGCCAGCAGAAGCTGGAGCGGCTGGGCCTGCCGCTGCCCGACATCGCGATCCAGGCCGACGCCGCGCTGCCGCCGCGGCAGTTCGCCTTCCAGCTTTACCAGGAAACCGTGCTGACGCTGGAGCTGCGTCCGTTGCTGCTGGCCGACGCCGCCGGCGGCCCGCTGCCCCAGGCCGCCGCCCGCGACCCGCTGCCCTTCGGCGGCCACCAGCTGCAATGGGCGGCGCCGGAGCAGGAGACCAGCCTGGCCGCGCTGGGCCACGTGCTGCACCGCGATCATCAACGCATCATCCACCCGCTGTCGCTGGCGCTGGACCGCTACGCCGCCGAGCTGATCGGCGTGCAGGAAGCCCGCTACCTGATGGACCAGATGGAGCAGCGCTACAGCGAACTGGTGAAGGAGCTGCAACGCCAGCTGCCGGTCGGCCGCGTGGCCGACGTGCTGCAGCGGCTGGTGGCCGAAGGCATTTCCATCCGCGACCTGCGCGCCATTTTCGAGGCGCTGGCGGAATGGGCGCCGCGCGAGAAAGACCCGGTGATGTTGACCGAATACGCGCGGCTGGCGCTGAAGCGCCACATCGTCGGCCTCTACCGCCGCGGCCAGCCATGGATCAGCGCCTGGGTGATAGGCGGCCACATCGAGCAAATGATGCGCGAATCGATACGCCAGACCTCGGCCGGCTCCTACTCCGCGCTCAGCCCGGAAGAAAACCAGGCCATCGTCGCCCAGATCCTGGCCTCGGTGGAACGCAGCGGCAGCGCCTGCTGCGCGCTGGTCACCGCCATCGACGTCCGCCGCTTCGTGCGCAAGCTGATAGAACGCGAGCTGTTCCACCTGCCTGTGCTGTCCTTCCAGGAGGTGGGCGAAGAGGCCGAACTCAAGGTGCTGGGCCACGTGGAACTGATAGGAGAGCCGGATGCGCTTGCCTGAGCTCGACGCCGCGCTGGACGCGCTGCAAGCTCCCGGCTGGCCCGCCGGCCTCGACGCGACGCTGGAGGGCCGGCTCACCGGCATCGGCGCCACCCTGCTGCAAGCCCACCTGCCCGGCGTCGGCCTGGGCGAAATGTGCGCGCTGCCCGACGGCTCGCCGGCCGAAGTGGTGCGTCTGGACGGCGACAACGCCTACCTGTCTCCCTACCGCGAGCCCCTGGGCCTGCGCTGCGGCATGCTGGTGCGCCCCTCTGGCCGCCGCGCCGATATCGGCTTGGGCGACGCGTTGCGCGGCCGGGTGCTGGACGCGCTGGGCCGGCCGATGGACGGCGGGCCGAAGCTCATCTGCTCGCTGCGCCGCGAGATCGACGCCGATCCACCCGACCCGATGCAGCGCGAGGTGATCGGCCAGGTTCTGCCGATGGGCGTGCGCGCCATCGACGCCGCGCTCACCGTCGGCGTCGGCCAGCGCCTGGGCATCTTCGCGCCGGCCGGCTGCGGCAAAAGCACGCTGCTGGGCATGCTGTGCGCCGGCAGCGAGGCCGACGTGGTGGTGCTGGCGCTGATAGGCGAGCGCGGCCGCGAAGTTCGCGAATTCCTGGAACAGGTGCTGACGCCCGAGTCCCGCGCCCGCAGCGTCACTGTGATCGCCACCTCGGACCGCCCCGCGCTGGAGCGGCTGAAAGCCGCCGCCACCGCCACCGCCATCGCCGAGCACTTCCGCGATCAGGGCCTCAACGTGCTGCTGCTGGTGGATTCGCTGACCCGCTACGCCCGCGCCGTGCGCGAAATCGCCCTGGCCTCCGGCGAACCGCTGACCGGCGGCGGCTACCCGCCCAGCCTGTACGCGCGGCTGCCGCGGCTGCTGGAGCGGGCCGGCCCCGCGCCGCGCGGCAGCATCACCGCCTTCTACACCGTGCTGATGGAAGACAAGACCGACCCGCTGGCCGAGGAGGTGCGCTCGCTGCTGGACGGCCATATCGTGCTGTCGCGCCAGCTGGCCGAAGCCAGCCACTATCCCGCCATCGACGTGCTGGCCAGCGTCAGCCGGGTGATGCACCAGGTCAGCGCGGGCCCCCACCGCGCCGCCGCCGCCAAGCTGCGCCGGCTGCTGGCGACTTGGCGGGAAATCGAACTGCTGGTGCGGGTGGGCGAATACCGGCCCGGCCAGGACCCGGACGCCGACGAGGCGATGCGGCGCCGCCCGGCCCTGCTGGCGCTGCTGCGCCAGCAGGTGGACGCGCTCGATCCCTTCGCCGACACGCTGGCCATGCTGGCCGACGCGGTCGGACTGCCATGCTGAGCCGGCTGCTGGACATCAAGCGCCGCCGCGAGCGCGGCCTGCGCGCCGAACTGGCAAGGCAGGACGAGGAGATGGCCCGGCTGGCGCGCGAACGGGACGACAACCGCTGCCGCCGCGCGGACGCGCTGCGGCGCTGGCGCGAGCATGCCGACGCCAGCGGCGCCTTCGATCCGCCAGGACTCGCCAAGCTGCGCGCCGAACTGGCCCGGCTGGAGGCGGAGCACCAGGCGCTGCAGGCCCGCGCCGCCGACATCGCGGCCGAGCGGCTGCGGCTGGAAGCCGAGCGGCAGGAACAGGACGCCAGCCTGCGCCGCAACCTGCGGGAACAGGAAAAATTTCATTGCCTGCTGGAGAACCCCGAATGCTGACCCCATCCTGCGCGGCCCCGCCGCGCCGCCCCGACTCGCGGGAGCGAACAGGCCATAGGCCAAGCGGCGACGACGCGCGTTTCTTCCGCGCGCTGCTGGAGACGGAAGCGGATGCCGGCGCGCCGCCGCCCTCTCCCGGCTGGGTCGCGCTGACGCTGCCCGCGCAGCCCCTCCCCAGTTGCCCCGCTCCGCGAGCTTCGACCGCCGCCGCGGGCGTTTCCCCTCCTCCCGCGGCCGCCCCCCCGCCTGTCGCCGTCGAACAGGCGCTGCTGCTGCGCGCCAGCAACGGCCCCCTGGCGGGCATGCGCCTGCTCGCCTGCTGGCGCGGCGACAGGCTGAGCCTGAAGTTGACGCCGCCCGACGCCGCAAGCGCCGCCAGGCTGGCGCGGCATGCCGGCTCGCTGCGCGACGGACTGTGCCAGGCGCTGGGCCTCGCCGTCGAATTGGAAATCGAAGATGCCGACTGACGTCACCTGCGAGCGGCTGCGGCTGAGCCGCGACGGCGCCCGCTCGGAGCGCGGCGGGCTGTCGCTGCGCGCCGACCGCGCCGCGGCCAGCGGCGACGGCCTGACGCTGCGCGCCGATTGCGGCGGCCAGACGCTCGCGCTCTGGACTACGGAAACCGCCTGGCGCGACTGGCTGGCGCCGAGGCTGGCCGCGCCGCCGCTGCGGGATCTGCCCGACGACTGGCGTCCGCTGCTGGCCGCCTGGACGCTGGCCGGACTGGACGACT
Organism: Chromobacterium phragmitis; assembly: GCF_003325475.1. NCBI lineage: Bacteria > Pseudomonadati > Pseudomonadota > Betaproteobacteria > Neisseriales > Chromobacteriaceae > Chromobacterium > Chromobacterium phragmitis. The sequence continues at coordinate 2,505,232 of NZ_CP029495.1, read as the reverse complement.
GGCAGCGGGAGCTGGGCCTGCCGCCGCTGGCCGGCGCGAGGCCGGAATCCGCGCCCGCCCCCGCCGGAGAGCGCTGGCGGCTGACGCTGAGCGAAGGGGAACGACGATTGCCGTTATACGTCGGCGACGCGCCTACCGGCTGGCTGGGGGCCGTGCTGAGCGCGCTGACGCCTGCCGAGCGGCCCTGCCACACGCTGCGGCTGGCGCTGGGCTGGTGCCGGGCCGACGCGCTGCGGCGGGCCGGCCCCGGCGACGCGCTGCCGCTGCTGGGCACGGCCGAGGAGCCTGACCGCTTCTGGCTGCTGGGAGAAGGCTGCCTGGGCCGCGTCCGGCTGGACGAAACCGGCGCGGCCTGGATAGACGAGGGCGGCATGCCGGACGGCGCGGACGGCTTATTGCCGGTGGTGGCCGGCATCGCCCGCCTGGCGCCGGATCAACTGGCCGACTGGCAAGCCGGCCACCCGCTGCTGCTGGCGGCGGAAGCCTTCCCGCTGCTGAGCGCGGGCAGGCTGGCGCAGGGCTCGCTGCTGCGGCTGGACGATGGTTGGGCGATGCGGCTGCAAACCCCGGCGGCCGGCTGAGAATCCCGCCGGCCGAAACGCCGGCAAAACCGAAACAACGCTCTATTTTCCGAAAGTTCCCTTTCTCAGCCGGGCCTAACATCCGATTCAACCTGAGTTCCACACATGGAGGAAACCACGATGACCACGCCATCCACCACCCAACTGGCGCAACTGATGCAAGACCTGCAGCAACGCCAGCGCGGACTTGGAGAGCAGCTGCAAACCTTCGAGGCCTTGCAGCGGGAAATCGCCCAGTTGCAGCGGCTCGCGCCGCGCGACCCCAAGGCTCGCCAGCGCCTGGACAAGCTGGAGCGCGCGATGCGGGGCGAACTCGCTCCGCTCAAGCAACGGCTGGACCTGTGTGTGGACAAGCTGCAAGGCAGCTTCCATGACCTGGAAGCCTCGCTGAAGCAGACAGGCCGCGCGGACGCCGTCCAGGCGCCGCGCCGGACGCGCCCGATGGCCGCCCGTCAATTCATCTGAACGCATTCGAAAGGAACCATCATGACCTTCTCCACCAACTTCTCCGCCAGCAACCCCATCGCCGCCAACCCGGACTATGACAGCTACGTTGACCGCAAGGCCGGGCAGGGCGACTCCATCATGTCGCAGGGCATGTCCGTGCTGTACAAATTCATGACTCTATTTTGCGATCTGGCCCAGAACAAATACGACCAGATGAGCGCCAAGGCAGACCGCTCCCGCGACTCCCAGCAGGCCGCCAACCAGCTGGACTCCATCATCTCGCGGCTGAAGGAAGCCAAAGACACAGCCAACCTGCCCAAAGAGGTGATCGATTACCTGCGCGAGCACAACATCAGCATCACCGTGCAGAACGACGGCGAAAATTCCTCCAGCAATATCGACGCCTACCTGAACAGCATCGGCCACCCCGACGGCAAGGGCCTGGACAAGGGCCAGCTCGACGTGATCAAGGGCGCGCTGGAATCCGACTCCGGCCGCTGCTCCGACTTCGTCACCCAGGCCCAGCTGCAGATCCAGAAGACCATGCAGTCGTACAACGTCTGCGTCAGCCTGATCAACAGCATGCAAAGCCTGCTGGCCGAAATGAACAAATCCATCGCACAGAACATCCGCTAAGGCGCTGAACCATGACTTTCGCAACCAGTTTCGCGGCGAACTCGCCCCTGGTCTGCAACCCGGACTACGACAGCTACGTCGACCGCAAGGCCGGCCAAGGCGACGCCATCATGTCGCAGGGCATTTCCGTCCTGTACCAGTTCATGACCCTGTTCAACGACCTTGCGCAGGGCAAGTACGACCAGATGAGCGCCAAGGCCGACCGCGCCCGGGACTCCCAGCAGGCCGCCAACCAGGTGGACGCCATCCTCTCCCGGCTAAAGGAGGCCGGCGACCGCGGCCAATTGCCGCCCGCAGTCGTCGACTACATGCGGCAAAAGGGCATCCAGGTGGACGGCAAGTCCATCGACGACTTCCTGAAGGACAGCAATCCGGCCCAGCCTTTCCTGGACAAGCTGCGCGACAAGATCGCGGCGGCCGGTCCGGAGGGCATGCGCTCGGATAGCTGGCAGGACGTGGTCAGCTACATGGACCAGCACGGCATCAAGGTGGACGGGCAAAAATGCGCCGACTACATCTGGGGCCTGCCCGAGGTGGGACAAAAGAGCGGCCAGAACATCAGCCGCGAGCATATGCAGCACATCGCCGATGTGCTGGCCGAAGCCACCGAGGGTCTGGACAAGGGTCAGCTCGACATGGTCAAGAGCGCGTTGGAGACCGACTCCGGCCGCTGCTCCGACTTCGTCACCCAGGCCCAGTTGCAGATCCAGAAGACCATGCAGTCGTACAACGTCTGCGTCAGCCTGATCAACAGCATGTCGAGTCTGCTGGCTGAGATGAACAAGTCCATTTCCCAAAACATACGCTAAACCATCGGGGGGGTTTGCCCATGTCAAGCGATCTCGACACCGTCCGCGCGTTCTTACAGCAAGGCGGCACGCTGCAGGCGCTGATCGATCTGGATCCGGACGATCTGGATTACGTCTACGCCTACGCCTGCCAGTTGTTCGATGTCGGCGACTATGCCGCGGCCAAGCGCTTTTACTTGATGCTGGCCCGGCTCAGCCACTGGCAGTTCGACTACTGGCTGGCCCTGGGACTGTGCTGCCAGCGGCTGGAAGAGCACGACGAGGCGGTGTTCAGCTTCGGCCAGGCCGGACTGTTGCGGCTGGACGACCCGCGGCCGTCCTACCTCGCCGGCCTCAGCCACCAGCGCAGCGACAGGCCGGAGTTGGCCCTCAAGGCCTTCGACGCCGCCGCCAAATGGTGCGCCGCCAAGCCGGAACACGCCGAGCTGAAAACCGAGATCCTGCATCAGGCAGCCCTTCTTTCGCAGGAAACGCCGCTATGAACCGCATGACGCCTTACCGGATGCCGGGCCGTCCCGGCAGCATGTTCGCGCAGGAACCCCGCAAGCGCAGCCTCGCCTCCCCGCCTCGTCCGCAATCGCCGGCGGCGCGGATCGCGCAGCAGCCGCCGCGGGCGCGCGAGCCGGTGACCCTGCGGCTGGCGGTGGGCCTCCTCAACCGCATTCTCGGCACCTTCGCGCCCAAGGCGGACGGCAAGCCGCTCACCCTGGCCCAGTACGCCGCCCAGCTGTTCGACAGCGGCGAGTTCGACGAAGCCAAATGCTATTACCTGCTGCTGGCCCGGCTCAATCACTGGCAATTCGACTACTGGCTGCGGCTGGGACAGTGCTGCCAGCGCCTGGGCGAGCACGACGAGGCGGTCGCCTGCTTCGGCAAGGCCGGCCTGCTGAAGCTTGAGGATCCGCGCCCGGCCCACCTCGCCCGGCGCAGCCACCGGCTGGCCTCGCAGCAGCGGCAGGCGCCCAACGCGCTGCATGCCGTCGTCGCCTGGTGCGCGTCGCGGCCGGAGCACGCGACGCTGAAAGAGGAAGTCCTGCGACAGGCACGCGTCAATCCACAGGAGTCACTCGCATGAACACCATTCAGCAGCCCATGACCACGGGCGCGCTGGGCGATCTGTCCTTGCCCGGCGATCTATCCGAAACCCGAGAGCGCGAGCGCGGCCGGGTCGGCGCCGGCGCGCTGGGCGCGATGTCGTCTCAGCTCGGCCGCGAAACGCCGCCCTCCCGGCCGCTGGCCGACGTCCACACGCCAACCCGCCCGCGAGAGCCAGTCACCCTGCGGTTGGCCGAAGGCGCGCTGAACCGCATCCTGAGCGCCTTCGGCCCCAAGGTGGACGGCAAGCCGCTCACCTTGGCGCAGATGGAAAACACGCCGATGGAGGCCATGGGCCTGGCCGCGGCGCTGCTGGGCGTCAAATCGCTGGGCGACTCCGCCAACCTGAAATCGATGGCGCTGGAAATCCGCGCCAAGGGCGCGGAAGACCTGCGGCTGCGTCAGAACGAGGACCTGCGCAAACAGATCGACCAATCCATCGAAGATGCGCAAAAGGCGAAAAAAGCCGGCATTTTCGCCGTCATCGTCGACTGGATCGTCGCCGCGGCGGAAGTGATCAGCGGCGTCGCCAAGATCATGGTGGGCGACGTGGCCGGCGGCGCGATGGACCTGGCGGCCGGCTGCGCCGGCCTGGTCAAGGCCATGTGCGAAACGCTGGCCCAGATCGATCCGGACAACGCCGAACGCTACAAGGAAGTGGCGGACATCGCCGGCAAGGTGCAATTGGCGTTCGAGATCGCCGGCATGATGGTGGACGCGGTCAGCGTCGGCCGCGGCATGATGGCCGCCAAATCGATAGGCAAGGCTACCGGCGCCGCGATGGAGAAAGGCTCGGGCGAGGCGCTGCAGGCGGCGGTCAAGCTAGGCGGCGAGGCCGGCGGCAAAGCCGCGGAAAAAGTCGCCGGCGAAATAGGCAAGACCGTGGCCGAACAGATATCGGCCCAGGTGGCCAAGAACCTGACCGAAGGCATGACCCGCTTCTTCGGCCAAGGCCAGCTGCTGCAGGCCTTCAGCAAGCAAGCGATCGAAACCATGGTAACCAAGGCGGCGAAAACCGTGGCCGAACAGGCGATCAAATCCGGCGCGGAAATCACCGCCCAGCAACTGGCCAAGCAAGTGGTCAAGGAAGTGCAGCGCGAAATCATCAAGGCGGTGGTCAAGGCCTGCATGATGAGCGCCGCCAACGTCGGCAAGGCCGTCACCCGCGCCGGCGTGCAAGGCGCCAACGGCGTGCTGCAGGGCGAGATCTCCCGCGAGCGCGCCGAGCTGCAGAAGATCGTTCAGCAGCTGATCGCCGAGAGCGGCTACATGCAGGTGCTGCTCGATGAATTCGAAAAACTGAAAAAACGGGCGCGCGAAGACATCGGCCACCTGCTGGAAGGCGCTGGCAAGGCGCTCAGCGCCGGCTCAGACGCCCAGCTAAAGACCGGCGCGCTGCTCAGCAGCATCGCCGCCAACATCGCCTGATCCGGAAAGGAAACCGACATGACACAAGCCATTACCTCGACCGGCGTCGGGACGGCGCCGTTGCTGAGCGCGGAGACCAGCAACGGCCAAGACTCCATCGCCATGCTGAACGAACTGATGGTCAGCATGGGCCAGCTGTTCGGAAAAATGCGCGACCTGCTGCGCCAGTACAACCAGGTGCAGCAAGCCAATGCCTTCGAAATGCAGAAGACCGCGTTCGATACCCGGATGGAAGCCATTTCCAAAGATTTTGAAGCCAAGAACGACCAGGCCTGGGCCCAAATCGCCGGCGGCGCAGTCGGCATGCTGGGCGGCCTGGCCGGCGCCTACAGCGGCAACGCCGCGCTGTCGCAGCTGGGCCAGGGCGCCGGCGAGGTCATTTCCGGCTCGGTGGGCATCGGCATCGCCAACAGCCTGTCGCAACAGGCGCAGGAACTGCAGGCGCTGTCCGAATTCCAGCACGGCTTGGCCGAACAGCAGTACAAGCGCGCCGATGAAACGCTGGAGAAGGCGCTCCGGGTTTCCGCCGACCTGCGCGACCTGCTCGCCACGCTGACCCAGGCGCACGAGCGCATCGCCAGCAGCGTCCGGATGAACTAAGCGGAGGGGCCGGAACATGAACGACGTCACCCGCTTTCTGCAAGGCATGGGCCTGCAGCCCGTCGACCAGGGCTTTCTCGACAGCGAGTTCATCATGGGCCAATGCGTCCGCACCTCGCAGTTCACCCTGGTTTACCGCCAGGAGAAGGAAAGATTGCTGCTGTGCGACTTCTCTTCCTCCGGCGCAGACGGCCAGGCGGTGGCGGCGCTGCTGGCCCTGCTGCGGCGAGTGGCGCGCGGCGTTCCGGCCCTGCGCCACATCGACGCGATGATCCTGGCGGCCCCCAACGACCCGGAGCTGGACCGCGCCCGCCGCCGGTTGGCCGACCTGATGCTGGCCGAAGGCGCGCGCCCGATCCGGCTGGACGACGAAGTCTGGCTGCGCTACCGCTGCGCCTGAACCCCGCGCCGGAACGCCTTGGTCGCGCCGGCTTTCTTCCCCTTTCCGTCCCGACATCATGAGCCATCACTCCCTGACCGAAATCAGTCACGCCGTCGCCGGCTACAGCCGACGCTTCTTCAACCGCGAACAGGCCCAGTCCGAACTGTGGACCACCGCGCTCAATGACCGCCAGCAACTGGGCCTGGCCGCCAACCCGGAGCGCGGCAGCCTGATGCTGGCGGCGGGCTGCCGCCCCGGCGACGAGTCCGCACAGGAAAAACTGGCCGAGGCGCTGCTGCACCGCACCTTCGACACCCGGCTGGGCGAAGGCCTGGTCGGCGCGCTGCACCCTGAGCTGGGCCACGGTCTGGCCCGGCCGCTCACAGCCCGGGACGAAGCCGGCCGCATCGCCGAACAAGCCGGTTTCCTGCTGGACACGCTGGACGACCTGGCCCAAGGCAAGCCGCCCAAGGCCCCGCCGCTATCGGACCAGCGAGCCGACTACGGCAACCGCCGCCTCGCCCAACAGCAGTTCGCCGCGCTGGCGGAATCCTGCGGCGTGTTCAAGCTGCCCCCCGACAGCCGCCAGTTCAACCTGCTGCTGGCCGACTTGCCCGGCCGCGTGACCCTGCATCCGGACAGCCGACACGTCCAGGTGGATTTCTTTCTCTACGACGGCGCCGGGCTATGCGGCCCGATCCGGCGGGCGGTGGTCCAGTCCGCGCTGCAGATCAACCAGGCCGGCCTGATCGGCCGCCCCTTCTTCGTCGGCCTGGACAACCGCCACTTCCTGGCCGGCGGCAGCCGCGTCGCGCTGGATGGCCTGAGCGACAGCCAATGGCTGGACACCCTGCTCTATCTCAACACCCAATCGCTCAACTGCCGGGAACTGTTCCGCACCCTGGCGCTGGAATACGCCGAGTTCGGCCTCCAGCCGGCGGAACCTGCCGACACTCTACGGAGAGCCTATCTATGACCACGCTGAACCAGATTCAAAGCCATCAACCCGCCGCTTGGCAACCGCCGGTCAACACCGAAACCTCCAGCCTGAAAGACTTGTTCAAGCATCAGGACGGGCGCGCCGCCCTGCAGCAGTGCCGACAATCCTTCCAGCAATATTTCCAACAGGAAGCCAGCAAGCTCGGCAGCGCGATGAGCCCGGACAGCCAGGCACGATTCCAGAAATGTGCGACGGACCGCATGGAACTGATCGTCAAAACCACGCTGGACGACTCGCCGGTCAAAAACGACGTCAAGGCCTTCCAGAAACAGCTTGGCAACGCGGGGACGCTCGCTAGCCAAGCGCTGCAACGACTGGCCGTCAACGCGGAAATGATCAAGCGGCAGGATCTGTTGCCGCCTGTTGATCCACGTCCACAAGTAGTCCCCCGCGCCGCCGGCGGCTACAACCTGATCCGCCCCGCCCCGCAACTGGAAAATCTGGTGCTGCGCGGCGGCGGCACCAAAGGGGTGGGATATCCGGCCGCGCTCGACATCATGAGCACGGGCGGCATGTTCGCCGGGCTGAAGAACATCTCCGGCACCTCGGCCGGCTCGCTGATGGGGTCCTGCCTGGCCGCCGGCATCACCCCAGCGCAATTCGAATATCAATTGTCAGACACCATTTTCCGCCCCAGCGTGACCACGGAACTGACCAAGGTCTATCATGGCCTGGGGCAACAGGTGTTCGACATGCTCCATATGCCCGGCCCGCTCAAGGACGCGCACAAGTATCAAAGTTTCCAGGCGACCAACGAATACCCAGGCCAGCATAACAAGCTCTACGGCGACGCCAAGCTGGGCGGCGGACTGATGACCGGGCTGAGCGCCCTGCATGCGGTGGATAGCGCGACCGCCGCCAGCGTGCGCGACCACCTGAACGCCAACTGGGACAAGCCCGCCTTCCGCGCTCAGCTGGGCCAGTTACCGAAAGATCAGCTCAACCGCCTGCAGGATCTGCGCCAACCCGCGGACTTCTCCCAGAGCCGGGTAGGCAAGATGGTCACCTTCTCCGACCTCAAGACGCTGCACGATCTGGCGCCGGAGAAATTCAAAAACCTGACCGTCACCGGCTGGGACAAGAACAACAAGACCACCGCCTATTTCAACGCCAAGAACTCGCCCGACATGCCTATCGCCGAGGCCGCCCGCATCTCGATGTCGCTGCCCATTCTGTTCAAGAGCATGCAACTCGATCCAGGCGACGGCGCCGGCAAACGCAAGTTCGTCGATGGCGGCTTCGGCAGCAATATGCCGGCGGAGGTCTTCATCCCCGACGCGGCCGGCGAAGTAAAACACGACGCCGAGCCCAACCGCGCCCAGGCAGATGCCCGCGCCCGCACGCTGCTGCTGACTTTCGACGAACAGGGCACAGCCTACAGCATCCTGCACAGCGACTATCAGCAGGGCCAGCCAGACTTCATGGAAAAGATGATGAGCCGATCGGCGCATCAGAGCCACAAGCACGAAGCCAATATCGCCGACAACCACAAGGTGCATAACTCCGGCATCAATTCATTGCCGGTTTTCCACGGAAAGCTGAGCACCGTGAGCATGTCGTTCAGCGACAAAACCCAGCATGAGGCGAGGCTGGGAGCCGCGCTGGAAGCCTTGGAGCAAGTGGATGCCCGGAGCCAGCAAGCTGAGTCGCTGGGCTTCTCCAGCCTGCAGGACATCGCCGACTTCCTCGGCCCCGACGAGAAGAAAGCGCTGCTGGACGCGCCGCCGCCCAAGGGCGACAGCCCCGACCGCAAGCTGTACGAATTGCTGGCGAAGCAGCGAAGCGCCCCCTCGTCCCAGCCTCACGCCTACGCTTGAGCGCTAGAACAGAAACAGCTTGAGCCCCAGGGTGGCGCCGCTGCGATAGGCGCCGCCCAGTTCGCGGCCGGCGCCGCCCTCGCCCAGGGCCAGCATCGCGAAGCCGGACAGCCGCGGCGATAGACGGCGCTCGCCGTACAGCATCCAGCCCTGGCTTCGGTCGTCTTGATTGCGCGTCCACTCCAGCCGCCAGTAGCGCTCCAGCTCCTGCGGATTGCTCTGCGCGCTGGCCCACAGGTAATGGCGGCCTCGCAGCGCGAACGGGTCGGCTTGCAGCGTGGCCGCGCCGTTGTCGCCGTTGAACAGGTATTCGGCCGACCACACCCGGCCGGCGGCGCTGGTGTAGCTGGCGCCGCCCAGCCAGCGCGCCGCCGTCGCCGCGCCGCGCCGCTGGGCGGACGCCTCGCCGTACAGCAGCCAGGCGTCGTCGGGCGTGTACTGGGCGAAAGCGCCGAGAAAAGGCCCCTGGCGCTGGCCGCGCGCCTGGCTGAACACCAGGCTGGCCAGCGCATCGTCGCCCTGCCGGTCCAGCTTGAACAGCAGCGTGTCGCGCTGCCTGGGCTGCGGCAAAGTCCGGGTATCGGACACATAGGCCGAGGTCAGCCGCCAGCCGCCGCCGCTGTGGGTCCAGCGCGCCAGGTCGACGCCTGGCGTGTCGGCCAGCGGATTGGTCCGGCCGCTGTCGAAATAGAAGGGATTGCTGGGAGAACGGAAATTGGCCGGCCCCCAGCTGAATTTCTCGCGGCCGGCCGCCAGTTGCTCGCCGCCGCTGGCCAGGCTGAAATAGCCCTGGTTGAGGCTGGCCTGGCCGTCGCTGCGGCAATCCGCGCCGCCGGGCGGGCAGGCGCGCAGCCAGTTCAGCCTGGGCGCCAGCTCCACGCGCAGCGCGTCGCGCCTGAGCGCCAGGTCCAGCCTAGCCTCGGCGTGGTACTGCTTTTGCGGCAGCGGCGCCGGCGATGTCAGCCGGTAGGCGTCGCCGTATAGCCAAGCCTCCAGGCTGGCGTCGGTCCGCCACGCCTCGCCGCCGTCGCCTTCGGCGGCGTGGACGCCGGCGCACAGCAGCAGCGCGGCCAGACCGGCCGCGCCGCGCTCAGAGATTGTCCACCTGGAATTCGGCATCGGCGAAAGTCTTCACCCGCAGCTCGCCGTACTTCAGCGTGGTGCGGGCGTCGGTCAGCGCGTCGTTGATCTGCATGGCGCTGACGAAGGGAATGCTCTTGCCGCCCACCTTGACCGTATTGTCGTACTGGAAACTTGCCTGCTTGAGCAGCTTGCCGGACAGGCTGTAAAACTGCGCCTGCACCCCGACCATCCGCTTTTCCGACACCCAGTAGACGATGCGGTCGTAGGTGCTCTGCTTGTTGGCCGACTTCAGATCCAGCACGTAGCAAGGCTCGCCGTTCAGCGTCTCCTCGCGCAGCAGCTTGGCCGCGTAGTCCTTGGCGTAATTGGTGGCGGCGATGTCGCCTATCGCCGCCTGGCCGGACAGCCGCAGCCGCGGCGAGATCGCCACCGGCTTCTTCAGCCCGGGTTTGCTCAGCCACATATTGCGGTCCACCTGCAGCATCTTGGAGCCCTTATTGCTCAAGGGCTCGCGCACCTCGGCCAGGCTGGCGGTCTTGTTGGCCCGCACCTCGAGCCGCATCGGCTGCAGATCTTCGCTGGCGCTGCCGCTGTTGGCCAGCCGCACTTCCCAGGCCAAGCCGGGCAGATCGCCGCCGCGCGCCTGGTCTGACTGGCGCAGCAGCGCCTGCGCGTCCGGCGCCGCCATGGCCGCCGGCGCGGCGATCAGGCCGGCCAGCAACAGGCCGGCCGCCATCGTCGTCGTTTTCATGCGTTTCCCTTTCTCAGCTGTGCGCCAGCGACAGCGTGATCTGCTGGCCCGACGCCTTGCGCGCCGGCAGCCAGGCGGCGGCGATGCTCAGCGTGCCCAGCAGCAGCATCGCGAACACGGTGCGCGCCGGATCGAAATCGATGTACAGCGGCACGCTGATGCTGTTGCCCGGCGGCACGTACTGGATGTTGGCGCCGTTGACCGCGTGGCTAGTCAGCCAGAACAGCAGCAGCCCCAGCAGGCAGCCCAGCGCCACCTGCAGGCAGGCCTCGGCGATGAACAGGCCCACCACGCGCACGCGTCGATAACCCATCGCCCTGAGCGTGCCGATCTCGCGGGTGCGCTCCAGCACGCTCATGCTCATCGCGTTGGCGATGCTCAACACCACAATGGCCAGCACGATGCCCAACAGCAGCGTGAAGATCAGGTCGTACATGTTCTTCACCTGCTTGTAGTAGAGCGACATGTCCTGCCAGGTGCGCACCTCCAGATCCAGCCCGGCGGCGCGGAAATCCGCCTGCAGTTGATCGCGCAGCGCGTCGGTGGCCGCCTCGTCCGGCGCCGGCGTGGTCAGCATCGCCAGCATGCCCTTGTCCAGCTGGCCGCCGGCCTTGGCCGGCGTGTTGATCAATACCGTCAGCCACTCGGCCTGCTCCCCGACGTCCTTCAGCGAGCGGGTCAGCTGCAGCGGCGCCAGCAGGAACTTGTCGTTGGTGGCGGTGTTGCCGGTATTGATCACGTCGTTGACTTCGACGTCGGCGGCGTTGGCCTGGCCGTGGATGGTGCCCACCAGCAGCGAGGCCTCGCCGCCGCGCTTCAGCCCCAGCACCGCGGCCAGCGCCTCTCCGACCGACACGCCGTTGGGCTTGTCGGCGACGATGTTGCGGTGCACGCCGCTGAGCGGGCCCAGTATCAGCTGCAGCGCGGACGGGTCTATGCCTTCGGCGATGAAGATGGTGCTGTTGCGGCCGTTGGAGATCATGCCGTCCAGCCCCATCCGCGGCAGCACGTGGCCCTGCGGCAGGCGCTGGCGGACGATGGCGTCCACCTTGGCGATCTCGGCCGGCGTCAGCAGGTAGCGCGCCGGATGCAGCTTGCCCTCGGTGCGCCAGCCGCGTTTGTTGACCGTCAGGTGGCCGATCATCTCGCCGTGGATGGAGAGGTTGGCCAGGCCGGTGTAGATGGTCTGGGTGTAGCCGGCGAACAGCGCCAGCGCGGCGATGCCGAAGGCGATGGACAGCAGGGTGACCAGGCTGCGGCGACGGTTGCGCAGCAGATTGCGCCACGCCATCACGATGGGATTCATGTCAGGCTCTCCGCGTTGAGTTTCAGCATGCTTTCCTCATACGAGGCTTCGGCGATCTCGCCGTCGCGCAGCGCAAGGTGGCGCGACACCCGCGCCAGCAACCTGGGATCGTGGGTGGACAGCACGAAGGTGACGCCGGTCTTGTGGTTCAGCGCCTGCATCAGGTCGATCACTTCGCGGCTGGTGTGGGAGTCCAGATTGGCGGTCGGCTCGTCGGCGATCACCAGCGAAGGCTCGGTCACCATCGCCCGCGCGATCGCCACCCGCTGGCGCTGGCCGCCGCTGAGCTTCTCCGGCGGATGATCGGCGAAGGCCGCCAGGCCTACCTTCTGCAGCCAGGCCAACGCCCGCGCCCTGGCCTCGGCTTTCGGCGCGCGCTGGCAATGCAACGGCAACATCACATTCTCCAGCGCCGACAGCACCGGAATCAGGTTGAAGTTCTGGAACACGAAGCCGATCTCGCGGCTGCGGTAGTCGGACAGGGCGTTGTCGTCCAGTCCCGCCACGTCCTCGCCGCGGAACAGCATCCGGCCGTAGCTGGGGCTGTCTATCAGCCCCAGCAGGTTGAGCAGGGTGGACTTGCCGGAGCCGGACGGCCCCCAGATCGCCAGGAAATCGCCCGGCATCACCGCCAGCGTCGCGTGGCGCAGGGCTTCGATCCGGGTTTCGCCCAACAAGAATGTGCGGCCGACATCCTGCAACTCGACAATGGCCCCGGAGGCCAATGGCTTGACTGCTGTGTTCATGAAACGCTCGCTTGTTTTCGAAAAGGAAAGGCGGCACGGATGATTTAAAATGAATATATCATTTAATAAATAAGCCATCCATGACATTAAACTCAACAGGCCGCGGGGCCTGCCAACTGGGTGATCAACCAGGAATAGTCCCGCAACTTGTCCGCCTGCGGCAGCGACTCAAGCAGCTGGCACAGTGCCGGGGCCAGACGGGGCTTCAATCCGCTGCGCTCGGCATGCTCCCATTCCCAGCGCAAGTCCTTTTCCAGATTCCCCAGCGAGAAACGCGGCGCGTGGTCGCCATCCAGATAGCGCTGCCCCAGCCGCCGGTACAAGGGCGAGGCCAGCCCGCTGCCGTCCAATGCGTCCAGGAAGCTGTCCACCGCCAGGCCGCGCGCGCGCAGCAAGGCGACGGCCTCTCCCAGCCCGCCGGCCATCGCCCCCACCAGCAAGTTCAGAGCCAGCTTGGCGGTATTGCCCGCGCCCAGCCCGCCCAGATGGTGAACCCCGCGCCCCAGCGCCCACAGCAGCGGGCTCGCCCACTCGACGTCCGATTCCTCGCCGCCGACCAGGAAATGCAGGGTGCCGTGGCTGGCGTCGTGCACGCTTCCCGTCATCGGTGCCTCCACCAACGGCCAGCCGCGGCTGGCCGACTCCGCGCCCAAATCAGCCAGCCGATCCGGCCGGTGGGTGCCCAGATCAACCAGCCGGCGGCCGAGCGCCGGCGCGCTGGCGATGCCGCCGTCGCTGAACAACAGCCCGCGCAGGGCTTCGCTGTCTGTGACCACCGTCGCCACCCAGTCGGCGCCGCTCGCCGCCTCCGCCGGTGTCCGGTAGGCGCTGGCGCCGACCGCCTCCAGCGGCCGGGTCCGCTCCAGACTGCGGTTATATACCCGCAGCGTCCAGCCCTGCGCCAGCATTCTCAATCCCAGCGCCGTCCCCATCGCGCCGCAGCCTATCAGCGCCAGCCGCTTGCCCACGTCCCGCCTGCTCATGCCATCTCCTCCGCCACGCAGACCAGCGCCTTGAAACGCTCGCGCCGGTACAGCGCGGCGAAATAATCCGGCACCTCGTCCAAGCGCAATCTGTCGGAAAACATCAGATCCAGCGCCGGCGCGCAGACGGCCATCGCCGCCTCCACCTCGCCGCGCAGGCCGATCGGATCGCCGATCACGAACTGCAGCGAAATCTCTCGCTGCATCAGCGCGCCCCAGTCCAGCTCGAAACGGCCGGCCTGCGATCCCGCGCCGACCAGCCGCCCCCGCGGCCGCAATGCGGCCAGCGCGGTCTTCAGGCCGCTCTCGCCGCCCACCGCGTCCACCGCGGCGTCGAAAGCGCCGGCCAAACCCGGCGCCGCGTCCGACAGCGGTTGCCCGGCCGCGATCTCGGCCACCGCCAGCCCCCCACGGCGCGCGCGCGCCGCGCGGGCGGGATTGACTTCCAACAGCAGAACCTCCACGCCGCGTCGCGCCGCCAGCCAAGCGGTCAACACGCCCACCGGGCCAGCTCCGATCACCGCCAGACGCTCGCCCGGCGCCAAGACCAAGCGCTGCAGCGCGCCCAGCGCGGTCGGCAGCGCATCGCCGGACAGCAGCCCGAAACGCGGGTCCGCGCCATCGGCCAGCGGCGTCAGCGCGACATCCGCCCGCGGCACCCGCACATATTCGGCCAGGCCGCCGTCCAGCCGCGGCTGCAAGCCGGAAAAGCCGAACAACCGCCGCTCGCCGCACTGGGCGTGCCGCCCGGCCGCGCACGGCGCGCACGCGCCGCAAGCGACGAAATCGGCGCAGGCCGCGCGCTGTCCAGGCCGCAAAAGCTTCACCGCAGGCCCCACCGCCGCCACCTCGCCAACGAACTCGTGCCCGATCACCGTGCCCGGCTCGAAACCCGGCACCGCGCCGCGGTAGATGTGCAGATCGGTGCCGCAGGTGGACGCGTGGGTGACCCTGAGCAGCGCGTCGTCCGGCTCCCGCAACGCCGGACGCGGCAACATCGCCAGCCGCAGCCGCTGCAGCCCTTCCCATACCACCGCCCGCATCGTGTTCATGTCAGCTCCATCGCAAACCGGTAAGCCGCTTCCAGCGCCGCGGCCAGATTGACGCCGGAGAGGCCGCCATCCGCCGCCCCCAGCACGGTGCAGGGAATGCCGGCCCGCCTCAGCGCATCCTCCGGACCCAGACGCGGCGCCTGGCCGGCGGCGATCACCACGCTGCGCGCCGGCAGGCTGCGCGCCGGGCCGCCGCGCTCGCGCACGATCACCGCGTCGCCGGTGATCTCGACAAGCTCGGTCCGGCCCAACAGCCGCACGCCATCTCGGCGCAGCGCGTCCATCAGTATCCAGCGCGTGGTGCGGCCGACGCGGTGGGCAAACTTGCGGCCGGAGCGCTGCAGCAGCGTGATCGCCGGCGCCTCGTCGTCCGCGCCGCCGTCCAGGTACGGCGCCAGCGCCTCCGCCGGCAGACGCCGCGCGAGGTAGGCGCGCGCGCCACGGGTCAACTCGCCGCGTTTGGCCGCCAGGTATTTCGCCAGATCGCAGGCGATGCCCCCGCCGCCGATCACCACCACCGGAAACGCCACCGGGCACCCCTGCTCCAGCACCTCGGCGTAGTCCCGCACATGCGGCAGCTCCAGCCCCGGCACGCCTTCCGGTCGGCGCGGCGCGGCGCCCTGCGCCAACACCACGTGGTCCCAGCGCGCGGCGTCGACCGCGCGCTCGTCGAAACGGCAGCCCAGCCGCACCGCCACGCCGGCGCGCAGCAGCTCGCCGCGGTAATGGCGGATAGTGGCGGCGAACTCCTCTTTTTGCGGAATGCGCGCGGCCAGCCGCAGCTGGCCGCCCAGCTCGTCCCCAGCCTCGAACAGCGTCACCCGCGCGCCGCGCCGGGCCAGAAACAAGGCCGCTCCCATGCCGCTGATGCCGCCGCCGGCCACCGCCACCTCCAGCGACCTCGGCAAGGGCGGATAGCGCCCTTCGACCGACAGCCCGCAATCCGGATTGACGCTGCAGCTGACCGGCTGGCCGGTCAGCACATGGTCCAGGCAACGTTGATTACAGGCGATGCAGGCGTTGATCGCGTCGAAGCGGTTGGCCCGCGCCTTGTTCGCCAATGCCGGGTCGGCCAGAAAGGGCCGCGCCATCGCGATCATGTCGGCGCAACCGTCCAACAGCAGCGCCTCGCCGTCGCGCGGGTCGTTGACGCGGTTGCTGACCGCCAGCTTCAGTTGCGGATAGCGCCGCCGCGCCAGCCGGGCGGCGTCGGCGAAAGCCGCGCGCGGCACCGCCATCGCGATCGTCGGCACCTCGGATTCGTGCCAGCCTATGCTGACGTTGAGCAGGTCGATGCCATAGGGCAGCAGCTTGCCGATCAGCCCCATCGACTCCTCGGCGTCCAGCCCGTCCGGCAGCAGATCCATGCAGGGCAGACGGAAGATCAGCGGGAAATCCGGACCCACGCGGCGGCGCACCGCGGCGGCGATCTCCACCGCCAGCCGCGCGCGGTTGTCGAAGCCGCCGCCCCAGCGGTCGGTGCGCTTGTTGCAGGCCGGGGCCAGGAACTGGTGCACCAGAAAACCCTGGCCGAACAGCAGCTCGATCGCGTCGTAGCCGGCGGCGACGGCGCGGGCCGCGCAATCGGCGTGGGCGGCGATGGTCGCCTGGATCTCGGCCTCGCCAAGCGGCCTGGGCGTGAACACGCTGGACGGCAGCCGCTCAGCCGACGACGACACCATGCCGCCGTGAAAGGCCTCGCGGCCGAAATGCAGAATCTGCAGCGCGATGCGGCCGCCGGCCTCATGCACCGCGCCGGTGATCATCCTGTGCGGCTCTATTTCGTCGTCGCGGCACAGCGCGAAGCCGCCCTGGGTGGTCTTGCCCGCCTCGTCCGGCGCGCAGCCGGCGCTGACGATCAGCCCGACGCCCTCCCGCGCGCGCAGCGCGTAGAACGCCGCCATTCTTTGCCAGGCGTCGCCGCACTCGTCCAGGTTCAGGTGCATCGAGCTCATCAGCAGCCGGTTGGGCAGCCGCAGCGTATTCAGCCGGATCGGCGAGAACAGCCGGCCGAGCAAGGGCCGGGCTTCAGGCACACAGCCCTCCGTCGACGACCAGCACGTGGCCGGTGATGTAGCTGGCCGCGCTCGAGCACAGGAAGCCGACGGTCTGCGCCACCTCCTCCGGCCTGCCGAAGCGCGCCAGCGGAATCTGCTTGGCGCGCGCCTCTTCCAGCATGGCCGCGCCTTTGTCCGACGCTTTCATCTCCGCCAGCATGTCAGTGTCGATGAAGCCCGGCGCCACCGCGTTGACGCGTATGCCGTAGCGGCCGACCTCGCGCGCCAGGCCGCGGGTCAGCGCCAGCAAGCCGGCCTTGGCCGCCGCGTAATTTGCCTGGCCGACCTGGGCCCGCATGCCGCCGACCGAGGCGATGTTGACGATCTGCCCGCTCTTGCGGCTCATCATCGTCTGCAACGCGGCGCGCGCGCAGTGGAAGCTGCCGTCCAGATTGCTGCCCAGCACTGTCCTCCAGTCGTCGGCCGGCATCATCGCCAGCAGGCCGTCGCGGACGATGCCGGCGTTGTTGACCAGGGTCTGCACCCAGAAGCCGCGCTGGCGGATGTCGGCGAACATCGCCGCCACCGCCTCGCGATCGGACACGTCCGCTCGCAACGGATAGGCTTCGCCGCCGGCGGCCCGGATCGCCGCGCAGGCGTCCTCGGCAGCCGCCTCGTCGCTGCGGTAGTTGACGAAGACCGGCAGCTTGCGGCCGGCCAGCTCCTGCGCGATCGCGCGGCCTATGCCCCGCCCCGCGCCGGTGACCAGCGCCGCCTTTCGCGCCGCGAGCGGCAATGCGTTCTGACTCATGGGTTTCTCCAAATCCGCCGCTGCGTCGCCAGACGGGGCGGCAAAGGGACGACGGACGCAGCCCGCGCTCATCGGCGCAGCTCCAGCGCGCAGAAAGCGCCGGCGGCGTCGTTGCCCAGCGCCAGCGCGGCGGCCGCCGCCGGCAAAACCCCGCCCGCGGCGGCCCGAGCCAGCGCCGGATCGGCGTCCGCCGCCACGTCCGGCGTGGCCGGCGCGCGCCGGCTTGCCAGCGAAGCGGCGGCCAAGGCCACCTGCAGCGCGCCGCTCCAGCTCTCGCCCTCCCCCGCCAGCGCCCGCGCGGCCAGCAGCTTGCACGGCTGCCCGGCGCGCTCCGCCAGCCAGCGGCGCAAGGCCCGCGTCTCCAGCCTTTCGTGATCGCGGCCCGCCCCGCCGGCCCCCGGCAGCAGCAGGTCCGGCTCGGCGTCGGCCGCGCGGCGCCAGCCGTCCAGCAGCGATTGGACCGCGTCGCCCCGGCCCAGCCGGCCGGCATGCCAGCCTCCCAGCCTGGCGTAGACGCGCGCGCCGCGCGCCTCCGCGAGCTCCGCGTCTTCCAACACCAGCATGCACGCGCCCTCGGACGGGATCAGGCCGCCGCCCTTGTCGCCGAAGAAGGCCGGCCTGCCGGCCAGCGCTGCGTCGCCGTAATAATCGCGGCAGAAGCGCAAGGCGAAGCGCGACAGCGCCTCCACGCCGCCCGCCAGCGCGACCTTGGCTCGCCCTGAGCGGATCAGGCCGGCGGCGCGCGCCACCGCCTGCAGCGAAGCCAGCGGCCCCGAAGCCAGCACCGAGCTGGGGCCGCGCAGGCCGAAGCGGATCGCCATCTGGCCGCAGGCGATGTTGCGCGCCACCAGCGGAAACTCGGCCGGATTGATCCGTTCCGGCCGCCCCTGCAGCAGCGGCAGCGAAAACTTGTGCACCGAGGTCTGCTCGGAGCGCGCGGTGCCCAGCAGCGTCGCGCAGTCTTCCGGCGCCTCGCCATCGCCGTAGCCCGCGTCCTCCAGCGCCGATCCGGCGGCGAAGCTGGCCAGCATCATCGGCTTGTCCATCAGCCGCAGCGCGCGCTCGTTGAAATAACGGGTGCGGGGATAATCGCCGACGCTGGCGATCAGGGACTCGGCGTGCGGCGGCGACGCCGCCTCCGGCCAGGCGGAAAACACGAAGCGGCCGTCGAGCATGCCATCCAGTCCCACGCCGTGCGGACCGACCGCGCCGATGCCGGTAATCGCCACTTCACGCATGTTCATCCTCCCGGTAATGGCCGAATACGATGCAGGAGCAGGCGCCGCCGAAGCCGAACGATTGCGACAGCGCGCGCCGCAGCGCAGCCGGCCTGGCCTCGGCCCCGACCAGGCGGCTGCGCAGCTCCGCCTCGTCGCCTCGGGTGTGCAGCGTCGGCGGGATCAGGCCGTTTTCCAGCGCCAATACCGTCGCCGCCGCCTCCAGCGCGCCGGCCGCGCCCATGCAATGGCCGATCGAGGCCTTGTTGGAGCTGAGGTGAAGCCGTTCGGCGGCGTCGCCGAACACCCGGTTGATCGCGCGGATCTCGGACGCGTCGTTGTGGCGGGTGCCGGTGCCGTGGCAATTGATGTAGTCGATGTCCGCCGGCCCGAGGCCGGCGTCGTCCAGCGCGCGGCGTATCGCCAGCGCCTCGCCGGCGCCGTCTTCCGAGGTGGCGGTCAGGTGGTGGCCGGTATTGGACAGGCCGTAGCCCAGAATCTCTGCGTGGATGCGCGCGCCGCGCGCGCGGGCCGACTCCAGCGTTTCCAGATGGAACAGGCCGGCGCCCTCGCCGATGAAGAAGCCGTCGCGCTCGCTGTCGAACGGCCTGGGCTCGCCCGCGGTGATCGAATACAGGCCGTTGAAGGCCGCGTGTATCATCTCCGCCAGCACGTCGCCGCCGCCGGACAGGCAGCGGTCGCACTCGCCGCCGCGTATCAGGTCGAAGGCGTAGCCCAGCGCGTCAGTGGTGGATGAGCAGGCGGTGGACACCAGCGACGACGGTCCGGTCAGATTGTGCCGCCGCGCCAGGAAATCCAGCTGGTAATGGGCCGGTATCGTCTCCGCCGCCACCGGCGACGGCCGCCCCGCTTCGTAGGCCGCGCCGTACTCGCGCATATTGCGCATGCCGGCGCACAACGTGCCCAGCACGCAGCCGACGCGCTCGGCGTCATCGAATACCGGCCCCAGGCCGGCGTCCGCCAGCGCCTCGTCGGCGGCTAGCGCCAAGAAGTAGGCGCTGTCCTCGCCCGGGCCGCCGCAGCGCGCGCGCGCGCCGGCGTCCGCCAGCAACTCGGCCGGCGCCTCGCCGCCCTGCGCGCTGCGGTAAACCGAGGCGTCGAAACCGCGTATCGGCCGCCTCGCGCTCTCGCCCCCAGCCAGCGCCTGCCAGAAGCGCTGCAAGCCCGCGCCGTAAGGCGACACCACGCCGATGCCGGTGATCACCACTCTGCGCTCATCCATGCCTTCTCCCTCCCGCCGCGCTAACGCCGCGCGCCGGCTATCGTCAGTTCCACGGTCAACACCTTGTCTCCGCCCGCCCGGCCCAGCCCGCTCACCGCGTACATCCCGCTGCCCGGCGTCGGCCTTACCTCCAGCGCGTAGTCCACCCGCTCGCCCGGCCGGACGAAGCGATGGAAATAGGACTTGCGCACCGCCGCCAGCACGCCCAGCGTCTGCGGCGTCCAGTCCTCCGCGCCGCAGCGTATCGCCACGCCGGCCAGCTGCGCGGCCGCTTCCAGCAGATAAATGCCTGGCACGATGGGATCGCCCGGAAAGTGCCCGCGCAGGTGGGGATGGTCGGCGCGCCAGCTGGCGCCGCCGCTGGCCTTCCAGCCATCCACTTCGGCGTCGCTGAGGAAGAAGGCGTCGCCGGCGTGAGGCAACAAACTTGCCAGCTCCGCCATGGACAGCCGCCGGACGGCCATGGCTACAGATCCTCCTCGGCGTCGAAGGCCGTCACCGTCTCCAGATCCAGCGCCACGAAACGGCGCACCGCCTCGTCGCCGAAGGCGTCCAGCACGTAGCGCGCCAGCGTGCGTATGCTGTTGACCACCTTGGGGTTGAAGTTCTCCGGGATCACCGCGTCCAGCAGTTCGTGCAGCGTGGCGATGGCGTCGAAGGCCTCGATGGAATCCAGGCCGATCTGCTGGATCAGGTCGGCGTCGGCCGGCAGCGGCTGGTCCTCGTCCAGCTTCAGCAAGCGGACCAGAAAAGCGCGCAACTTGTCTTCCAGGGCGGATTCAAGCTCGATGGTGGCGTCGTTCATGGCGGTCTCCTCTTTCAGGAAATCAGGCGGCATGGCCGCGTATCGCATGGAAAAAACCTGGGTAGCGGTCGTTGACCTCGCCGAAGCCGTGCTGGCGATACCAGCCTCTGACTTCGGGCCGGCCGTGGCGGAACTGGTGCGGCGGCATCACGTTGTCGAAGGACAGGAACACCGAACTGCGGTACAGCTCGCCCAGCGACGGCCGATCCGGGTAGATGGGGAAGCGGTCCCTGTTCACCCGGTACTGCGCCTTGAGGAAGCGCAACACCCATGGGAAGAACGCGGCAATGTAGGCGTGGCACAGCGCGATCGTCAGCCAATGCGGCAACCGGTGGCCCAGCTTGAGGAAATGGTTGTCGCGTTGCCGGTACAGGCCGGCCCAGAAGCTGTCTTCCTCCGGCAGCGGATACAACCAGGTCATGAAGTCGCCTCCCGGCGCCACCAGCGCGCCGATCGCGCGGAAAGCGCGCAGCGTGTCCGGCGTGTGGTGCAGCACGCCTATGCTCATCGCGAACTGCAGGCTGCGCTCGGCGAACGGCGGATACCAGACATTGGCCTGGACGAAGTGTAGATTGGGCAGGTCGCGATTTTCCCAGGCGGCGCGGGCGATGGCGTTGGATTGGTCTATCGCCACCACCTGGTGCTGCGGAAAATGGCGCGCCAGCTCCCGCGCCTTCTCGCCGCTGCCGCAGCCGGCGTCCAGCAGCCAGGCGCCTTCGGCCTTGGCGGACAGGCCGAGCGTGAACTCGCCGACGAACCAGTCCATGAACTTGCCTATCTCGTAGCCGTACACCACCGCGCGGCGCTCGGCGCGGCCGCGCTGGCGCTTGTCCCACTGGTAGGTGAAGCCGCTGCGCGTCTTGTCCACCAGGCCATCCTGCAGCACCAGCCGCGGCACGCCCTGCACCACGGGAAAATGGCGGCGGCAACCGGTGCAGGACAGCTCGCCCTCCTCGATCGCCTCTTCTCCCCCCGCTTCGCCCTCCGCCCGCAGCGCGCCGCGGCAGTGGGGACAGCGGAGTATGGCCAGCAATTCGCGTTTCATCGTTGTCTGCTCCTGCTTGATGTCGGTGATCAGGCCGGTTGCCGCGCGGCCCCGCTTCGGGCTGCCCCCGCGCGCCCGGTCTGCCCAAAGCGCGCGCCCAGCGCGTAGCCGGCGCTCAGCCGCAGCGCGGACTCGATGTCCGGCAACGCGATCCCGGCTCGCGCCAGGCTGGCTTGAGTGGCCTCGCAATCGAAGTCCCGCTCGGACTCCAGATAGGCCCGGTAAGTGCGCAGCAACAGCTTGAGCGGGCTCAAATGGAAGCGCCGCAACTCCTCAGGCGAGGCCATCCATTCCAGCTCTTCCGGGCGGAACATCCGGGGCTTGGCCGGCCCCTTGCCATCCGGCCTTCGCGCGGCGAGTTCGCGGTACATCTGGCTGAAAATGCGCTCGAAGCTCAGGCTCCGCGCCAACCCGGCGGTCAGGTGGTAACAGCGGCCGACCGCGCCGGGATCGGCGTCGAAATGCAGCATCGCCTCGCAAACGTAATCGGCCGGCACCAGATCGGGGCGCGCGAGAGGGTCAGCCGGCAGCACCGGCATGCGGCCGCGCTCCGCCAGTTTGAGAAACTCGTAATAGCCGAAGAACTTGCGTATCCGCCCCTCGCTCGACTCGCCTATGATCTGGCTGGGCCGATAGATGGTCAGCGGCAGCCTGGCGGCGGCCTGCCTGACCAGTTGTTCGGCCTCGAACTTGGACTGCTCGTAACCGTTGCAGAACGTTTGTCCCAGATAGAGTTCGTCCTCCATCAGCCTTCCCCGGCGGCGGCCCGACACATAGGCGGTGGACACATAGTTGAGCCGGAAATCGCGCATTCCTCGGGCCGCTTCCCCGCAAAAGGCCAACACCTCCCGCGCGCTGTCGACGTTCGCCGCTCTCGACTCGGCCAGCGGCAGATCGAAATCCACGCTGGCCGCCAGGTGAAACACGCGGCCGACGCGCGACGCCAATGCGCGCCAATCGGCATCCGACAAGCCGAAGCGGGGATGGGAGACATCGCCGTGGAGCAGCGACACCCGGGCTCTTTCCTCCGGCCCCAGCCGCGCGAAATCCAACGCGGCTTCCAGCCTGTCCTGCGCCTGCCGCGGCGTGCCGCCGCGCGTCAGCGCCGCCACCTCGCAATCGGGATGCCGCCGCAGCAGCCTGGGCAGCAGCTCCGCGCCCAGGCCGCCGGTCACGCCGGTCAGCAGTACGGTTCCTCTTATTTTTCCACCCGTCAAATTCATTTGTCATCTCTCTTGCGCATGGCGAACCCGCCCTCCTGCCTGGCGCGCCTCGCTCAGCGGCTGCGATGGATCACGTAGTCGACGAAAGCGGACAAGCGCTCCCTGTCCACCGGGGTGAGGAAATCCATGCCGGCGACGATGGCCTGGGTGCTGTCGATATAACCCTGGGCGATGCCGCGCGCGGCGTCGAAAGCGCCGCTGTCCTCCAGCAGCGCCACCGCCTCGGCCAGCGCGCCGGCGTCGTCGGTCCGGCTTTGCAAGATCTCGATCAGCCTGGCGCGCGGACCGGCGTCCAGGCGCTCCAGCGCCAACAACACCTGCAGGTTGATCTTGCCCTGGGTAATGTCCTCGGCCAGCGCCTTGCCCCATTTGTCGTCGCCGGGCTGGACGTTGAGTATGTCGTCGATGATCTGGAAGGCGATGCCCAACTCTTCGCCCAGCGCCGCGAAACGCGCGGTTTGTTCAGCCGTCGCGCCTGCCGCGATCGCGCCTATCTTCAGCGGCAGGCGGTAGGTATAGGAGGTGGAGCGGTGCACAACCGATTGCAGGTACTGCGCCGGCGTGCCGTCCAGCCTGCCCATCCATGGCCAGGTGGTGTCTATCGTGGTGCCCACCCCGGTCACCCAGTGCTCCCAGGCGATCTCGTCGGCCAGGCGCAGAGCCTGTTCCGGCTCCAATCCGCAATCGCTCTCGGCCAATAGCTGGAAGCAGGCGTTCAGCCAGGCGGAGCCGCCGGCGCCGGCGACCCGGACGCCCACCTGGCGATGCGCGGTCGGCCCGCCTCGGCGCAGCGGGGAATCATCGGCGACGTCGTCCAGCACCAGAGACGCCGCGTGGATGATCTCGGCGATGGCCACCACGGTCGGCGACCGGCGCGGATCGCGCTCGAAAGCCTGCATCACGCTGCATACCAGAAAGGGACGCAGCATCTTGCCCATCCGCGTATGGTAGGAACGGTAAGGTTCGAGCCAGGCGTCGCGCGCTGCCGCCAGCATGGCATCCGACAGCCGCGCGCCCAGCGCCGCCTCAAGATAAGACGGGTTCGCCAGCCGGTCTATCGTGGCCAACACCGTCTCGCGGCACCAGGGATACCATTGCCGGTACTGGTCGGCCAGCGCCGGGGCCATGTCGGCCAGAAAGTCGTCGCTGTATTGCGCGCTGCCGCTCATCGTTGTGCCTCCGCTGCGGACGGCGCGCCCAGCGCCGCCAGAAAATCGTTCATCGCCCTGCCGATGGCCGGGTCCAGCCGCTCGGCGGCATCCTGCGCGGAGGCCTGCAGCCGATCCGCGCTGGCCAGCAGCGCCCCGCGGTCATACTCCTGCCGCCAGCGGATTTCCGCCTCCGCCACTTGGCGGCCATCCAGCCGCAAAGCGCGCGGCTCTCCGTCTGCCATCGCGCGCAGGCGCAGCGACACACCCAGCTCCATGCCGGCCTTGCGCAGCGCCTCGACAGCCTCGCCGTCGAGCTTCGCGGCCTCGGCGGCGGTCGCGGCCGCCAGGCCCAAACCTGGGGCGCCGGCGTAATGGCTCAGATGAACGATGAAGTCGGTCAGCGAGCCATGCTCGAGCCCGCGCTCCGCCCCCCACAAGTCCATCGCGGTGCCCAGGCTTTGCTGGAACAGATAACGCCGCGCCAGCCTGAGCCGCCTAGCCGGCTCCAGGTTCTCCGCCCGGCGCAACACCAGCACCGGCGCCAGCTGGCGGGCGTTGTAGGCGATGGTGACCCACACCGGCAGCGGCACCGAGACCTTGTCGCTGGCGCTGGCGTCCAGATCGCGGCCATTGGCCAGATCATCCAGCATGAAGGATGCCAGGTGGGTGAACTCCAGCGCGGCCAGCAAGGCAGGATGCTCGCTTTTGTCGCCGCCCAGCGCGTCGATCAGCAAGCCGGCCAGCGCCGGCTTCAGCCTGGCGTCGTGCAGGTCCGCCCAATCGCGCAGCGGCTGGAAGAAGCCTTGCTCCAACGCCGGCCAGTCCCAGCCGAAGCGTGGCCGGTCCACCACATCGGCCAGCCAGTCCATATCCTCGCGCTCGGGCAGGTAGCGCAGGAGGGCGGCCGTCGCGCATTGCTGGGCGGCCTTGAATCGCGTGCTTGTCACATCAGTTCCCCGTAGTCAGTAACCGCGTCCACACCATGCCCGCCGCCAGCAGGCCGCCGCCGTACATGATGTACAGATGAGAGGCCCAGTCCTTTTCCGGCTGGCGCCGGTACCATTCCAGAAACAACAAGCCCACCGGCAGATGCACCGCCGCGAACAGCATGCAGCCAGGCGTCAAGGCGCCGGAGGCCGCGCCGTAATACATCAGCGCGCAAGTCAGCAGGTGCACCAGCCTCAGCAGCCAGTAAGCAGCCCGCTCGCCGACCAGGAGCGGCACGGTGCGGAAACCGGCCTTGGCGTCGCCCGGCATGTCGCGGATGTCCCACATCAGCTCGACGAAATAATTGAGCGCGAAGCTGATGGCGATGGCCTGCAACGCGGCCTCGCCGGGCCGCGCGCCGACATAGAGGTGAGGCGTCAGCACCAGCGCCGCCGACCAGAACAGGCCCGCGTACAGGTTCTTCAGGAATGGCACTTCCTTGATCCGCAGCGGCCGGCCGCGCCAGTTGAACGGCAACGGCCGGCTGTACAGCGAGCCCAGGAAATGCACGGCGCCGCCGTACAGCACGAAGACCCAGCCCGCATGCAGCGACAGCAGGAAACCGCCGAAGAAGCAGGCGGCGACCACCGCCTTGGTATGGCGGTTATGGCCGAACAGACGGTAGCGGCTGCTGTAATTGACGCCGTCTTCCTCGGCGTCGGTGTAGATGTTGTAGATGTAGCCGCCGGCCGTGGTCAGCACGATCATCAGGTAGTAATCGAAGCCCAGCGGCAAACGCAGCGCCTGGTTCCAGAAATAGGTGAGGAACACCGGCATCAGCGCGATATGGAAGCGGTTGGTGAAAAAGTAGCCGGCGGTGCCTAGGCTCAAGGCGCGGATATTCATGCGGTCACCTGCACAGTAAGTGAAGCAGTTGATCGAGAGCGTCGACGCGGTAGTCGGGCGACGGGCCATCTTCGCCGCCGCCGTCGCCCACCAGCACCGCTCGCGCGCCGGCATTTCTCGCCAGCGCGACGTCCTGCTGCAAAGAGTCGCCGATCACCACGCAGTCGGACGCGTGGCCCGGCAAGCTCATCAAGGACGACAGCACATAGGGGTTCGGCTTGCCCAGCACCAGCGCCCGCGTCTCCAGCGCCTGTTCGACCCGGGCGACGGTCACGCCAGGTCCGGCCTGATGCGCGTCGCCGTCAGGAAAGCTCCGGTCGCGGCAGGTGGCGATCAATTGCGGCAGCCGCGACCGCGCCAGCCGCTCCAGCGTATCCTGGTCGAGGCCAGGATCGCGGCTGGCCACCACGGTGTCGGCTTCTTCGGGCCTGGCCCACTCCAGCCACTCGCCGCAGCCCGCGTCCAGCTCCGCCCGCAGCGCATCGGAACCGACGACGAACAAGCGCCTGCGCCGGCCGCAACGCCTCAGGTAATGCGCGACCGTCATCGCGGCGGTGTAGATTTCCTCCGCCTCCGCCGCGATGCCGGCGTCAGCCAGCAGCTTCACCACTTGCGGCCGTCCGACGCTGCTGGAGTTGGTGAGGAAGCGAACCGGATGTCCGGCCGCCCTCAGCAGCCGCAACACCTCGCCGGCGGCCAGATGGCCGGCGGGCTCGCGCCGCCCCAGCAGCACGCCGTGCAGGTCGAAGATCAAGGGCGCATGGCGCATGCTCATCCTCCTCAAGCCAGCAGCGCCGCCACAGGACGCGAGGCCGCCAGCGGCCGATGCCAGTAGGCCGGCGACACGAAGTAGTCGGAGAAATCCCGCAGCGGCGGCAGCCAGTCGGGGCGCAGCGACGGTCCGGCCTCGTCCAGCGCCGCCCCCGCCCGCTCCACGCATCGGCCAACCTCGCTCCGACAGTCGTCCAGCGCGCCGCTGCGGGCCAGAATGGCGATGATGTCCCCGCGGTCCAGCCCCGAGGTCCGTCCCGCCTGCCAGGCCAGCAGCGATTCGCGGTCGCGGCCTTCGGCCAACGCCTTGGCCCTCGCATACAGATAAGTGGGCTTGCAATGCAGCAGGTCGGTGGCGACGCCCCGCCCCTGCCCCTTCTCGCTGGCTGCGTTCAGATCTTCCAGATCGTCCTGCAGCTGGTAAGCCAGCGCCGACTGCCCGGCCCAGCGCTCCAGCGCCTCGGTCCCGCGTCTGTCGGCGCCGGCCAGCCGGGCGCCGGCGTAGGCGCACAATTCGAACAGCCGGCCAGTCTTCAGCCAGGCATTGTCCAGGCAGGCTTGCGGCGACGGCATCTCATCGCCCTCATGAAACACGTCCTTCAACTGGGCCGCGTTGTCGAAGAACTCATGCCGCTCCAGCGCGCGGGCGACATCCAGCGCCGCCGCAGGCTCGAAACCGCTCTCCAGCAGCAGGCGGCCGGCCAGCGCGCGGCAGATCTTGCCGTAGGCGAAGGCCGCGATCGCGCCGCGCCGCATCGCGCCGCCGAAAAACACCCGCCCGTCCCCCTCTTGCCGTCCCCCTCGGTCGGCGAACCAGCCGGCGAAGGCCTGGTGCGTCGTCGGCCAGCCTCGCCGCGCGGCGTCCTCGTCATAGATGTCGTCATGTACCAAGGTGTGGTGGTGGTACAGCTGCATCGCGGCGGCCACCGGCAGGATGGCGTCCTCGTCGCCGCCGCAGGCGAGATGGGACAACGCCACCGCGATGCCGTGCATGCGTTTGCCGTCGCAATCCAGGTAATGCCGCAGCCAGCCGTACACCCGCCCGATCAAGGGATGCTCATGTTCCGGGCCCTGCGTGCGCAGCGCCTCTATCGCCTCCGCCATGACCGCGTCAATCCGGCCCCGCAGCCTGTCCAATCCGGGCGGCATGCGTCGCGCCCCCTGCGCCGTTGCGCTCATCAGCGACTCCTTGCTCATGCGATGGAAACCGGCGCGGACTGCCGCGCCTCCTCTTCAGGGGCGGCCGCGCCGCCATCGGCCAGATACAGGTAGTGCCAGAGCTGTGCGCTGGCGACGAAGGTGGCGCCCAAGCCCAGGGCCAGACGCCGCAGATAGCGCTTGGCCTTGCTCCCGCCCGGCGGCGGCGCCGCCAGGGCCTGAAACAGCCGCCCCACGCGCTCCGGATCGAAGTAGCCATACTCGGCCAGTTTTCCCGGAGACAGCAGTTCGGCGTAAAGCGGCGACGCGCCAGGCCCGGCAAAAGGGGTGCCGAACGGCATCACGAACCGGGTCTTGGGCCGCCAGGCGACCTCTTCCGGCAGCCAGCGCCCGGCGGCTACCCGCAGGATGTGTTTTTCCCGGCCCCCGCGCAGTTTCAGCGCCGGGTCCAGCGCCGCCGCGAACTCGACCAGTTCCCGGTCCAGGAAGGGGTAGCGACCCTCCACCGAATTGGCGGCGTAGATGCGGTCCCCATGCGCGCCCAGCAGATAGTTGGGCAGCATCACCTGATAGGACACGTACAGCGAGCGGTCCAGCCAATGGCGGCCGCGCACCGCGCCGCGGTCGAACTCGAAGCCGTCCCAGCAGCCGCCCGCCGCGGCCATCGCGCGCAGATCGGCGGAGAACAACGGCGTCAGCGCCTCGCGGTAGAACTCCCACTCGTAAGCCTGAGCCGGCACGCAGCCGAAATGCGCGCGCAGCGCGTCCAGTCCGTCCTCTCCCGGCAGCAGGCAATCGGAGCCGTAATGCCCGCCAAGCCAGGGACGCAGCAGCGCGCGCAGCGGCGCGAGGCCTCGTCCGGTCAGCGCGCCGAAGCGCCGGTATTGCCGGAAGGCCAGATAGCCGGCGAAGGCTTCATCCGCCCCCTCTCCGGTCAACACGATCTTGGAGCGCTTGCCGGCCTCGCCGGCCAGCCGCATCAGCGCCGACGCCTCGGTGGAGATCACCGGCGTCTCGCCGTGCCAGATCAAGCGCGGAAACGTAGCGGCGATGTCCGCTTCGTCCAGCCTGACCCGCCGCAAATCCACCCCCAGAACCGACGCGGTCCGCGCCGCGGCGTCTCCTTCATCCATGCGGCCGTGTTCGGAGGCGGCGCAGAAGGCGGCGACTCGATCTTGCCTGCCGCGCTGCAATAACGCGGCGATCAAGGCTGAATCGATGCCGCCGCTGAGAAAGCAGGTGGGCTCGAATTCGCCCTGCGCATGGCTGGCCACCGCCCGCTCCAGCCTATGCGCGAGGCCATCGGCCGCCTGCGCCTCGCTCAGCCGGGCATGCTCGCCGGCCAAGGGGAAATCCAGCGACCAGTATCGGCGAATCTCCTCCTTGCCGTCGCGGAAGCTGAGCCAGTGGGCGGCCGGCAACTGGCGGATGCCGGCAAAGGGCGTCAACGGCGCGCAGACGGCGCCGAAATAGCCAAGCTGCAGCATCGCTCGTGGCTCCGCCCGGCGCGGCATGCCGGCCACCGCCAGCAGGCCCTTGATCTCGGAACTGAAATACAATGCGTCGCCCAGCCGCGCCCAATGCAGCGGGCAAATGCCCATCCGGTCGCGCGCCAGATGCAGCGAGCCGTCGCGGGAATCGAAGATCGCGATGGCGAACTGACCGTCCAGCCATTGGAAGCAATCCGCTCCGAACTCCTCGTACAGGTGGACAATGACTTCGCCGTCGCTGCCGCCGGACAAGCTATGGCCGCGGCGCGACAATTGTTCGCGCAATTCGAGGTGGTTGTAGATTTCGCCGTTGAACACGGCGTGGATGGAGCGGTCTTCATTGCAGAAAGGCTGGCCGCCGTTGGCGACGCCGACGATGGCCAAGCGGGACGAGGCCAGCAGCGCGGGGCCGACCCGCTGCGCCGCCAGGCTGTCCGGTCCGCGATGCGTCTGGCGCAGTATCATCCGGCGGACCTCGGCCAGGTCTCCGTCGTGCGCCTTGCGGCCCAGCTGCGCTCCCGCGATTCCGCACATGCGCCTAGCCTCCCGCCCCGCCGGCCAGCAGCCGCGTGCCCTGCAGCGGCGCTCCCGCCAGCGCGCCGCTCAGATTGCCGGCCACCCGGCCGTCCACCACATAGGTGGCGATGCCGCGCCGCGCCGCGCGGAAGCCATGGGATATCTTGGCTTGCATGCCGCCGCTGACATCCTGTCCGGCGGCATCGATCTTGCGCAGCGCCTCGTCATCGCTGTCCGACAACTGTCCGTGCACCGCCTCGCTGCTGCCGTGCTCGCGGTGGACGCCGCGCGCGCGGGTGGCCAGCACCAGGCTGGACGCTTCCAGCGCCAGCGCCAGCTCCACCGCGATGATGTCGCTGGAACACACGGCGAAGCCGTCGCAATCGAACACGAAATTACCGCCTATCACCGGGGTCAAGCCTCTCGCCAGCAGCTCCGCCACCGGCGCCAGGCTCAGCGGCGACGCCTTTCCCTCTCTGGCGCGGAACAGCTGGATGGCGGGCAAGCGCAATGGCTTGAGGCCGCCCGCCTCCAGGCACTCCACCACCTCCAATTCCAGCCTGGCAAGATCGCGCGCCACTTCGGCCACCACTTCGGCGCGGCTGCGATGCAGCCTGCCATCCAGATAGCCATAGCGTCTCGCCGGCGGTTTGCCGTAAGCCCCGGTGCCATGGACCAGCGCCAGCGGACGGCCGCATGCGGCCAACTCGCGCGCGCGCGCCGTCAGCAGATCGCGGTTGACCCCCGGCCCATCGGGGCCGTCGACAGTGATCAGGCTTCCGCCCAATTTCACCACCGCGGGGGAATGGAGATGAGGAGCGCCGCTCACGATGTCGCCGTCACTCTGCTGCTGCGATGGCGTTGGCGGCCTTGATGAACTGCTCCGCCTTGATCGGATCGATGGTGGTGCCCCGGTCGTATCCGCTGCACACCGCGCCGCGCACGCCGACCACATCTGCGCCGATGCGCGCCAGCACGTCCAGGTGCTCGGCGCGCACAGAACCAGCCAGCGCCACCTTCAGGCCCTTGGCGTGCGCCTGTTGCACGAACTCGGCCAGTTGCTGCTCGTTCAGCGCGTCGAACAGCGATTTGCCGTCCTTGATGTAGGTATCGACCATCACCATGTCCGACTTGGACGCGGCGGCGATTTCCACCAGTTGCTGCGGCGACAGGCCGCCGAAACGCTGGTAATCGGCGTAACCGGCAGTGACCACGGTCACGGATGGATCGAAGTCCTTGCAGGTGCGGACCACGGCGCTCATCAGTTCCACGCCCTCGGCCACGTCCTTGGAGCCGTGCAGGCCGGCCTTGACGTATTTGACGCCGCAGCTGACCGCGCCCAGCGCCGCCAGCGAAGCGGTGCCCGGCTTGTGCGGCAGATCGCCCAGCGTGGCGCTGAACACCACCTTGGGGTCGTTGATGCGGGCGATCACCTCGCGGATGATCCAGGGAAAGCTCGCCCCCAGCGAGCCCTCGTTGATGTTCTTGATATCGATGATGTTCGTGCCGCATTCCCAAGCCACAACCGCTTCCGCCGTACTGATAGGACTGATCAGAACCTTCATTCGCTGCCCCCTGACTCTCACGATTTGAGCAAAACGGCGTCCGCAGCCAGCGGCGCGCCCCAATTGACTTCCTTCAACAGAACGACCTGACTTCAGCAACATCGCCCACGCTTTACCGGGACCTCGTCTCGCCGCGGCGCCCATAAAAATGTGAACGTCATTAAATTACATCAATGGGCATAAATTAAAAAAGGAAAATAAAATATGACAAATGTGATGAGGCAAAAAAGATACAAATTGTTGTTTGCAATGAAAATAATCAATATTTGAAATCATAAAATCCATACTCGTCACAACTCCCCGCAACTCAAAAAAACCATTAAAATTCAACTTGATAAATTAATATCAATAAAAGGACTGCAAAATAAAACATATTAAATATAAAAAATATTGACCAAATATAACGTCAATATATTGTTTATTTAATTCATCAAGCCGTTTCTCCGACACAAAACGCTTGCCCCCTCCCCTGCCCACAAGCGCCAATACAAGAGAAATTGAGCCG
The DNA here is from genome assembly GCF_003325475.1 of Chromobacterium phragmitis. NCBI lineage: Bacteria > Pseudomonadati > Pseudomonadota > Betaproteobacteria > Neisseriales > Chromobacteriaceae > Chromobacterium > Chromobacterium phragmitis. The sequence continues at coordinate 2,473,186 of NZ_CP029495.1, read as the reverse complement.
AATCGTCTCCGTCCGACAGGACAAAGGGCCTTTCCCAAAGACGAAAATGCCGGCCGCTCCCGATGCCGATGCGGACAGATCGCCGAAGCTTCCCGGCTCAAGGCCTGCGCCGGCCACGCGGAAACACCGCGCTTTGCGCGCCCGGCTCATGCTGATCGATATGGGTCTGAATGCCCTCGCGGATAAAAAAACACGCGACCGAATAGGTCGCGTGTTTCGCGTCGCCTGGCGATATCATCAGCCGGCTGGTCCTGTATGGGCCTGCGGCAAAACCTCGTCGTCCCGCGCGGCTCTCCGCCGCAGACGCGGCATGCGGGCGGCGTCGCTTATTCGCCCTGGCGCACGTCCAGCAGCTCCTGCAACTGGCTCAGCGTGCCGCTGTCCTTCACCACATGCTGCAGCCATTCCTCCAGGCTCATCTCGGCCCAGCGCGCGGCGCGCTCGGCCAGCAACGCCACCGGGCTGTGCGGCTCGTTGTGTCGGAAGTAGCGCGCCACCTCGGTCAGGGCGGTCACCGCTTCCTGGCGGCTGCGGATCTGGCCGTTGAAGGCGCTGGCAGGAACAGCGGTATGGACCGGGCTGGGCATGGCTTGGCTCACGGGCTTGCTTTCCTCGACGGGCGGCCGCTGCGGCGCGGCTGCCGGCTGGTTGACGGCGAATTGCTGGCGGTAGCGCAGCACCAGGTCCTGGCAGGCGTAGATGGCGTTGCGGATGTCGGCCAGGCTGGGTCCGGCCGAGCCGAAGCGCTGGTCCACCAGCGCGTCCAGTTCCTCGTAGGCGGTCAGCAGCGCCACCAGCTCTTCGGCCTTGGCCTGGAACCAACCGTGCCCGGACTGGGTGGCTGACTTTTCGAAGGCGTCGCCGCTGAGCTTGCCCTCGGCGATGGCCGCATCCCGCGCCTCGCCGTCCTTCAAGCCCAGGTTTTCCACATCGCGCGACTGCTGCCACTGGTGCCAGCTATAACCGCCGAACTCCGGCTTGGTCAGCGGCACGTTGCGCAAGGCGTTGCCCAGCTGCTGGTTCATCCACTCCAGCTTGGCCACCCGCTCGTCCAGATCATGCGGATCCAGTTCCGGATAACCGTTCTCCCAGAAATTCCTCAGCCAGCCGCCCGCCAGCGCCAAACCGCGCGCCAGGCCGGCCACGCCGTTGACCTGGGTCTGAGCCTCGGCGTACCAGGCCAGAAGCTGCAAGTCCTTGCTCTTGTTCGTCAGCGCGTCTTCGCACAAGCGGATGACCTGCGGCCATTCGGCCGTTTTCAACGACTGTTCCCAATCGCCCATCGCCAGCGACGGGTCGTCGCTGCGGCGGGCTTCGCGAATCTGGTCGAAGACCAGGGAGTAGGCTAGGTCTTCCCCGGCCGGCGCGGCCGGGCTCACCGGCTGCATCAGCTGTTCAATGCTTTGATCCATATGCTTTCTCTAACCCTTGCTGACCTGGGGCAGCGTGGAAATCAGCGTGGCGCCGCAACTGACCTTGTGGCCGTCCAGCGCCACCGCCTTGCCGCCGACCAGCCAGCCGCCGTCGCCTTCGACGATGGTGCAGTTGACGTGGCCCTGCTGCGGGCAGGTGACGGCATCGCCGACGCAAGCCACCTGCTTGCCGAACAGCGCGGTGGACGAGGCGGCGCTCACCACCTTGCCGCCGTGGTCGGTCGGGTCGCCCAAACGGATTGCAGCCTTCATGCTGTCGCCTCCTCTGCCGGCGGCCTGGCCATCGCCAGGGACACCAGCTCATCATGGAAATGGGTAATCGCGGCAGGCGCCTGCAAGCGCGCGCAATGGCTGACCGCCGCCGCGGCCAGCAACATCGGCGTCGCCGCGCCGGCGTCGCCCCACTCGCGCACCACGTTGCTCGCCTCGTCTATCGGATGCAGCTCCACTTGATGGCGGGACAGCGCGGTGGCGATGGCCGCCAGCCGCACGCCGCCGACGTCGATCTGGCCGCTGTTGTGGCACAGCCAGGCCAGGCTGGACGCCTGGTTGTTTTCCGGCTTGGCCTCTTCCGGGCTGAACGGATAGTCCAGCAGCGAGGCGTTGACCAAGGCGTTGTCCAGCACCGGCTGCAGGCTGCGCGCCAGTTGCAGCGCCTTGTCCTGCGCCAGGCTCACCGAGCTGGACTGCGACAGGATGGCCAGCCGCGGCAGCCGGGCCAGGCTGGCCTGCTGGCTGGGCGGCACCACGCCCCAGCCGGCGGCCGGGCCGGCGAAGTCCTTCTCCCAGTAAGGCTGGTACGGGTCCGCGTCCTCGGCTTCCTGTTCCGGCTCCGCCGGCGCGGCCAGACTGTCGCGCAGGAACAGCATGGCCACCACGGCCATTCCCGGCTCGCCTATCCAGCGACGGCGCTGGCTCAGCTCCGGATCGACATCGCCCCAGTCGTCGTCATCGTCCCGCTCGGCCAGCGGCGCATCGGCCGCCATCACTACCAGGCCCGGCAGTTCCGGGTCCTGCTGCAGCACTTGCAGCACGCGGTCGGCCAGCAGCCCGCTTCCCGGCAAGAAGCGGCAATCGCCGCCGACGTGGACGTCGCCGCCCATCGTCTCCGCCACCGCTTGCAGCTTCAGCTCCTTCACCCGCGCCAGCTGCTCCACGCCCGGCACCTGCCGCATCGGCTCCAAGTACAGCGGCAACCAGGCCGCCCCCGGCGCTTCGGCGTAGAGGCCGGACAGCATCTCGGACAGATGCGGCGACAGCGCGTCCATCGCCTCGCCGGATTCCACCTCTACCCTGTCCAATGCCAGCCAATGCGCGCCGTCAGCCATCTCTGCCAGCCAGAATGGCTCATCCTTGGCCGGCGCGGCAGCCGTCCACAGCCAGCGGCATGCCACCGCGCGCTGGCGCTCCAGCAAAGCCGCGGCATGCTGGGCGCGCGCCGCCTCGCGCTTGTCGTTGCGCTCGGTCTCGGCTCGCTCCTCCTGCTGCCTGGCCTCGTCCGCCGCGCGCTTCTCCTTCAAATACGTCCACAGCTTGACGCAGACGCTGAGCAGCATCGGCGGCCCCAGGTGCAGCATCAAGATGGCCGACGGGCTGATCCGCTGCCAGCTCTGCGGCAGCGCCAGCCACAGCAGCGCCCACCAGCCGATGGTGACGCCGCCGAACAGGCCCAACATTCTCCACATCGCGAATGCTCCTTAACTCACTCTCACCTTGACCTGCTCGCCCTTCAGCGCGACGGCGATCTTCTTCACCGGACGCCCGCTGGCCATCCGCGCCAACAGGTCGTTGGAGATCTGCGCCAGCAGCGTGCAGGTGAGGATGGCGTCGGCGTTGCGGGCGCCGCTGTCCACGTCCATGCAACGCGCGGCCATCTGCTCCGCCAACTCCTCCGGGAACTCCACCTGGGCGCCGTGATTGTCGGCGATGCGCTGGCGGATCTTGCCCAGCTTCAGGCCGACGATGGCGCGCAGCACGTCGTCGCTGATCGGGAAGTAAGGCACGATGGTCAGCCGGCCGAGGAAGGCCGGCTTGAAGGTTTTCTGCAACGTCGGGCGCAGGATTTCCACCAAGTCGTCCGCGGTCGGATCGCGGGTTTCCTCTTCCACCGTCACGCCATGTTCGCAGGCGCGCATCACCAGCTCGGTGCCGGCGTTGGAGGTCAACAGGATGATGGTGTTCTTGAAGTCCACCTCGCGGCCTTCGCTATCCTCCAGCACACCCTTGTCGAACACCTGGAAAAACAGCTCCAGCACGTCCGGATGCGCTTTTTCCACTTCGTCCAGCAGTACCACCGAGTACGGCTTGCGGCGCACGGCCTCGGTCAGCACGCCGCCCTCGCCGTAACCGACATAGCCCGGCGGCGAGCCCTTCAGGCCGGACACGCTGTGCGCTTCCTGGTATTCCGACATATTGATGGTGATCAGGTTGCGCTCGCCGCCGTACAAGGCTTCGGCCAGCGCCAGCGCGGTCTCGGTCTTGCCGACGCCGGACGGGCCCACCAGCAGGAACACGCCCTTGGGCTTGCCCGGGTCCTCCAGATTGGCCTTGGCGATCTGCACCCGCTCGGCGATCTGCTCCAGCGCGTGGTCCTGGCCGATGACGCGCTCGGCCAGCAGCGTGGCCAGCCGCTGCACCTGCGCCAGCTCGTTGCTGACCATGCGGCCCAGCGGGATGCCGGTCCAGCCGGAAATCACGTCGGCGATCACGCTCTCGTCCACGCACTCGAAAGCCAGCGGCTGGGTCTTCTGCAGCTCGCGCAGCTCCTTGCGCTTGGCCTGCAGCGGGCTGATCTTCTTGCCCTTGGCCGGCTTGGCTTCGTCCTTGGCCGCCTTCAGTTCGTCGATCTCCTCGATCAGCTTCTGCTGCGTCTCCCAGGCGGCATGCAGCGCGGCCAGGTCCTGTTCCAGTTCCGCGCGTTGCGACTGCAGCTCGGCGATGCGGTCGGCGTGGCCTTCTTCGCGCTCCAGCGCGGCGACTTCGCGGTCGATGTTGGCGATCAGCACCGACACGTCCTCGATCGGGCCCGGCTTGCCGGCGCGCGACAGCGCGACGCGGGCGCAGGCGGTGTCGAGCACGCTGATGGCCTTGTCAGGCAGCTGGCGGCCGGCGATGTAGCGGCTGGACAGCTGCACGGCGGCCGCCACCGCCTCGTTGAGGATTTCCACCTTGTGGTGCTTGGCCATCGCGTCGGTCAGGCCGCGCACCATCTGCACGGCGATTTCCGGCGCCGGCTCTTCCACCTTCACCACCTGGAAACGGCGCGCCAGCGCGGCGTCTTTCTCGAAGTATTTCTTGTACTCGGCCCAGGTGGTGGCCGCGATGGTGCGCAGCTCGCCGCGCGCCAGCGCCGGCTTCAGCAGGTTGGCCGCGTCGTTCTGGCCGGCCGCGCCGCCGGCACCGATCAGGGTGTGCGCCTCATCGATGAACAGAATGATGGGCACCGGGCTGGCCTTGACCTCGTCGATGACCTGGCGCAGGCGGTTTTCGAATTCGCCCTTGACGCTGGCCCCGGCCTGCAGCAGGCCCAGGTCCAGCGTGCGCAGCGCGACGCCGGCCAGCACCGGCGGCACCTCGCCCAGCACGATCTTGCGCGCCAGCCCTTCCACCACCGCGGTCTTGCCCACGCCTGGCTCGCCGGTGAGGATGGGGTTGTTCTGCCGGCGGCGCATCAGGATGTCTATCATCTGGCGGATTTCGACATCGCGGCCCAGGATGGGGTCGATCTTGCCGGCCTTGGCCTGCGCGGTCAGGTCTATCGTGTACTTGTCCAGCGCGGCGCCGCCGCGCTTGGCCTGCGGCGCGGCCGGCTGGCCGCCTTCGTCTTCATCCGCCGCCGGCTGCCCGTCGCCGCCGGCCGTTTCCCCCCCGTGCTGGCGCAGCGCCGCGTAAGCGCCTTGCAGCCTGCCGGCGTCCTGGCGGGCCAGGGCCGGCGAACCGGACTGCAGCGCGCCCTTGAGCGCATCGTCCTGCCACAGCGCCAGCAACAGGTCCAGCGTGGAGACGTTGTCCTGCCCGTGTTCGGCGCTGGCCAACAGCCAGCCCTTCTCCAGCCACTTGGGCAGCCATGAGGACAGCACCGGGTTGCGGGTATTGCCGCTGCGGAAGTTGTCCAGCGCCGCGTCCAGCTCGCGCTCGACGCGGGACAAGTCGGCGCCCAACGCGCGCAGCGCCGCCAGCGCGGCGTTGTCGTCCTGGTCGAACATGGACAACAGCACATGCTCGATCTCGATCTCGAAGTGCGTGCGGGCCAGCGCGCGGCTGGCGGCCTGCTCGATGGCCTGGCGCGCGGTGGGCGTCAGCCGGTCTATCAGGGATTTCAGCGATACGGACATATGCGGATACTCGTTCTATTCAAAGATGTAAGGTCAAATCATTCGTCGTTGGCGGCGGCGGCCGGCATCATCTCGTCCAGCCAGCCGCGCAGCGCCGCGCAACCATCGTCGTCCAGGTCGGCCAGCATCGCGCCGTACCATTCCCGGACTTGCGTCTCGTTCAGGCATTGCAACAGCAGGGGCCAGCTGTTCTCCAGAAAAACCGCGAAGAACGGCACGCCGCGCTGATGCAGGAAACTGTCGTCGGTGATCTTCAGCTGGCGGTACAGCTCGCGCAGCCAGGTCAGGTAGGGCAGCGTCTCGCGCGCGTGGCCGGCCTGGGCCAGCGCGGAAATGAAATTGACATAGGCCGCCGCGCAGGAAAACTCGCGGCTGGCGCGGTTGATCTCGTCGAACTTCATCAACCAAGCCTTGCCCCGCTCCACCTCCCCCGCCATCACCGACGCGCTGGCCAGCTGCAAGGCGTTGTGGGCGGAAGGCTCCAGCTCGAACAGCTTCTGCCAGCAGGCAAACGCCGTGCACCACTGCGCCTGTCGGCTGGTGGCCAGCGCGCACAGCCGATAGGCGTCGGCGCGCAGCGCGGCCGGCTTCGCCTCCAGGTGCGGCTGCGCCAGACGAAGCGCCCGAGGCCAATCCTCGCGCTGCAGGGCATCCGCCGCGGCCGCGAGCTCCGGCGGCGTTTCGCCGCGGCTCACGCTTAATTCAGCCGATTTTCGGCGATCCAGCAAGCGCTTGAGTATGCTCATGGCCTCGTGCCCCTCCTCATTCCAGCAGCGTGTAGCGCATATCGTCGGGATCGCCCGGCGGACGGCCCATCCAGCTGTCTCCCCCCAGGCTCAGCGCGGCGGAGCCCAGCTGGGCCGGCGCCACGTCGCGCCGATCCAATACCAGGCACACCTCGGCGGCCAGGCCGTGGCCCAGCGCGTACTTCATCAGCGCCCGCAGCGCCTGCGCGCCGGCGGCGTGCGGCTGCAGCGAGTCGAACTGGGCGCGGCGCAGCGGTCCCAGCCTCAGCTTGAGCTTGGTCTGGCGGTCCCAGATGCGATCGCCGGCGAAAGCCGACATGCCCAGCTCGCAGCCTGCCGCGCCCAGCTGGCTCTGCTCTTCGACCGGCACCCGCAGCCATTGGCCGGCGAATTGCTCCAGCGTGGCAGACACGCCGAAAAAACCCTCCACCAGCGTCAGCAGCGACTGCGCCGACAAAGGCTTCTGGCTGAGCAGGCCGGCGTAGTAGACGAACATGCGCTCATCCAGCTCCGCGCCCGGCCCCATCTGCTGCCGCAGTTGAGACAGGCCCACGCCGCCCAGATCCAGCAGGTTGCGGGTGAAGCCGTCGCGCTCGCCGGCTTCCACATTGATCCAGCTGCGGTACTTGCACCAGGCTTCGAAAAACAGCGACGCGGCGCGATGGCTGAACACATCGAAAAACGCGTGCATGGTGTCGTCGCGATGACGCTGGCGGCGCTCCAGCAACAGCTCGGTATACGCGGTGGGCAGCGCCCCGCTCGGCCCGGTGAGACCCATGAAGCTGATGGTCATCTCGTCCGCGGCGTCGCTCTCTTCCGCCGCCGGCTTGTAGCCGGTCAGCTCGCTGGCGGGGAAGGACAAGGACGCCAGCGTGCGGAAACGCAGCCGCTCCGGCAACCGTCCGCGCCGCGAGTCCGGGCGCTTGCGGGCCCCCAGGCCGAGAATGCGCGCGGCCTGGAAGAAGCCGAACTGGCTGGCGTCGGCGGCGAGCTCGCGCTGCAGGTCTCGCGGCGGCCGCTGGCTCAGAACCGTCGGCTCAACCATTCCGGTGCTCCTCTCCTCGCAACTGACGGAATCCCCAGCTCAGAAATAGGAAGAAGCCACCGCTGAGCAAACTGACTCCACCGAGCAATCCCAAGAAAAACGGTATGTACGCGCCGGCGATTCCCCAGTCATTGGATATGCTGGCAACGCCATAGGCCAACACCCCCAAGCCCATGGAAAGAATCGGCAACCATAGGTAAATGCCGCGATCCAAGCCCGTTGTCCTCGGTTTTTCCCGCAGCAGGGTCAACATGAAATAGATCATGTGGGGCAAAACAATCCACAGAATCATTGCCTCCACTAGTCACTCCCTCGCCACGCGAATCCAAAGGCATCGGTCATCAAAAAAACAAATAACATCATCATACCACCAAAGCCTCGCCCGCCCGCGCCGGCCAAGCCGCCACTTCCTGGTTCTGCTGCGTCGTCTCCACCCGCAAACGGGTAAAACTGTTGGGCGCGCAATACAGCGCGAAGAACCGCTCCAGCACCGAGGCGAACAAGTAGACGCTGCCGCCGACATAATAATCGGCGTCCAGTTTCAGCCGGATTTCGCTGCCGCGGACGAAGCCGGCGAAATCGCGGCCGGTGACGCGGGTCACCGCCGGCTGGCTGTGGATGCCCACCACGCCCTGGATCTGGCGCACATTGACCGGCGAGCCGGTGAGGTTGTACAGCGCCAGCATCTCCTGCAGCGCCGCCACGCCGGAATCGACGATGGACATGTAATTCAGCGACAGATGCGAGATCAGCCGCCACTGCACCGCGCGGCCCAGCGGACTGCGCTGGGTGGCCGCCGGCTTGCGCAGCAGCCGCACCCGCTTCACCACCGAATGGCCGGGCAGGCTGAAATCGGTGCGCTGCGCCGCCTGGCTGCCGCCGAAAGGAATCTGCTCCGGCAGATCGCGGTTGCTGCACAGCAGGTCGAGGCTCAGCACTTCGGCCGCCGGCCGCACCGCGTTGAACTGCAGATCCACCAGGTGCAACTCCAGGTCGGTGCCCTTGTCGCCGGCGCGCGGCGAGCCCTCGCGGCTGGCATGCCAGTAGAAGCGCGGCGTCTGGCGCTCGCTGCCATGGCGCGTCGCGTAGAACGGCGGCACCTCCTCGCTGCTCTCGCCCTCGCCGGATTTTTCCACCCGCACCACGCGGCGGATCTGGATCACCTCGTAAGCTTGCTGCTTGCGGCCGTCGGCCAGCACCGCGTAGCCGGCCTTCTGATGGCTGACGCGGATCGGCTCGCCGGGCTGGTTGAACAGGTTGACGATGGGCGCGCAGCCCAGCTTCAGATGATGCGCCTGCAGCTGGGTCAACAAGCGGTGATGGCGCTCGCTGTCCGGGTAGTCTCCCAGCACCAATTGCAACACCAGCTTGCCGCCGTCCAGCCGCGCCGCGGCCTTGTCCAGCTCGGCGATGTCGACGAACAGGAATTTGTCCGGATAGCAGAAATACTCGGTCAGCAGCCGGTAGCCCATGAACGAGCGCTCGTCGTACTCCAGCATGCCCTCGTCGCGGCCGAAACCCACCGGGCGGATGGCCGAGGCCGGCAGCACCGCGCTGCGCGACGGGTCCTCGCTGCCGTCGCCGACGCGGATGCGCAGCACCTGGGACAACAACAGCTCGTACAGCAGGTGCATCAGCGCCGGCTCGCCGTCCAGGAAGAAGCGCAGCGAAGTCAGGCCTATGCTGTTCAAGGCCAGGCCGCCGTGGGTCTGGAACTCCATCGTCAGCAGCGCCGCCGCATCCGGCGCCAGCTGGCGCAGATAGGGCGAGCCGCTGGTCAGCTCCAGCTTGGCGCTGTTCAGCGACAGCGGGTACAAGTCCACCGGATAGGCGCTGCGGAACTTGCACACCACGCCGTTGATCGCCGGCGCATGCACCGGCTGGCCGCGCTCCACGCGGTAGCGCTTGGCGATCTCCGGCCGCGCCGGATCGCACTCGAACTGGACGATGGTGGCTGACGGAATCGGCTGCAGATAGTGCGGATACAGCACATCCAGGAAGCTTTCCGCCACTTCCGGATAATCATCGTCCAGTTTTTTATGGATGCGCGAAGCCAGCAGCGCGAACGCCTCGATCAGCCGCTCGGTGTGCGGATCGGCGCACTGGTCGCCTTCCATCTGCAAGCGGCCGGCGATCTTGGGATAGCGGCGCGCGAACTCGCCCGACAGCTCCCGCAGGTGGCCGAGTTCGCGTTCGTAATACGGTAGTAAGGATTCAAGCATTTTTATTCAAGCCAGCTCTCAGGCCAGCGCTGTATCCGATGAAGATTGTCCGCGCCGGGTCAGCAAAACATTGTCGGCGCCGGCATACACCTTGCGATAACGCAGATAGCCGGCACCTACGCTGAATGGCTCCTGCCCGCCCGTCACGGCCTTGGGAATCTGCTTGCGGCCGGAGTCCACATATAACTTGACCCAACCTTTTTCCTCTTCAGATAGGCTATTTGGGTCCTGATGCGACATTTTCTCCAGCATGGCCAAAATTTCCGGTTCTTCCTTGCCGGTTAGCCGGAACCAGGCATACGAGTCATGCACGTAATACTGGAACAAACAGCTGGCCGCGGGTTTCAGCAATGAAGATTGCTCGCCCTTTTCCAGCTCCGGCCAAATGCCCTTGAACTCGCTCCAGTCTTTGACCACCTTGGGATCAAACGTCGGCGGGTAGTAAGCCCTTCTCATCTTGCCAATCTCTACTATCTCGCCGCAGCTCCAGCTCTTGTAATACCCGAGATGCTCGGCCAACTTGACATTGCCGCCCAACAAGTCGTTGACGTCCGCGTTGGACGCGTTTTGCAGATTGTCGAAATGCGCGCGCAGCGAGGCGTCATCCTGCTTGTACACCCAGCTCAAGCGCCAGGCGATGTAAGGCAAATACAAATCCTTCAGCAAGCTCTTGTACGCCTTTTCCGGCGTGGGCTTGCCCGCCTCGACGCCGAGCGCGGCGAGGTAGGCGTTGAAGTCGGCTATCAACTTAGGGTCCACCTGCATGCGCAATTGAGCAGCTGGCTTTGCCTTTTCCGCCTTGAACGGCACGCCGGCCAGCCGCGCCTTGCGATACATCACCGCCAGGGGAATCCGCGACAGCATGTCCGCGCCTTTCGGGTCCACTCCTCTGCCCTGCTCCTTGGGCAGGTAGCCGCCGCCGACATCCGAGTGCACGCCGGGGAACATGATCTCCTCGCCGCCCGGGGGCGCGCCCGCGCCCATTTCAATGGAGTCCAGCGGGAAGCTGCGGCGGATTTCATGCGCCGCCACAAGATGCACGCAGGGCATGCCCATGGGCACCCGCAGCGAGGTCTCCGCGTCTGCCCATTCCGCGTGGCCGTCGAACAACAGCGTGGACGAGGCCAGGCCCACCGAGGCCACGGTGTCGAAGATGCCCAAAAAGTCGAATTTCACCGGGAAGCCGCCCAGGGTCATCTGTCCCGGCTGGCCGGTCAGCTCCGCATCCAGCTGGCACAGGCGCTGCATCCAGTTGCTGAAGCAGCGCGCCTTGGTGGCGCCGCGCGAAAAGCCGAATGCGGACAGATGAATATTTCCCACCTTGCCCTTGGACATATTGGCCGGTTTCTCGCCCGGCGCATGCATGAAGTCCTTGATCGACCGATGCAGCAGCTTCAGTTGCTCGCGCAATGTGTCGTAAGTGCTCTGCTTGCCCTGGTCGATCTCACCCGCGGTCAGCCAGCGCTCCTTCTTCAGGTGCCAGCCAGTGATCACCAACTGCTTGCTCAGCGACAAGATCTTGCCCTTATCGAGCAATTCCTGACCAACGAAATAGCGGTTGAGGTTATTGATCGCCTGCATCAAGGCCCAGACGATGCGCTCATGGCCAAACAAGGCGGAAGCGGCGCCAAAGGTGGCATCCATGCCCTTTCCGCTGTCATTGACTTGCGGAAACGGCGTGCCTACGCCCGGGATATACACTTTGAAGAAGTGCGGATACTCTTCATTCCCGTCCAAAGGCAGTGCTTCCTTGACCACCCCCGGCACCGCTTGGCCGGGATAGGTGTCGTACAAGCGCGCCACATTGGAAAACCCCTCGTTTTCGGTGCAGAGGTTATAGTTATTGCGCGTGCCATCGAAGAAAAAACCGAAAAACAGATTGAAATCGCAGCTGGCGTTGGGGTTGCCTATTGGGGGAAGTTCCCGCTTTTCGAACTGCCTTAACTTTGGAATATCTTTGACTGGATCAAAAAATTTCGCGGCATTTGTAGGATCCGACCACGAAGTATCATATAAGCTTGCCAGCGATGTCATTTCAATGCCCTCTCAAGCTTATCAATATTTACCTTAATATCATTTATTGTTTCTTGCATAGCAGCCCTATCCTTATCATTCACCTTCGGATCCTGTATAGCCTGCTGCATAACTTTTAATAATTCTGTTTCTCTTTTCAAATCTTCTGCCCAGATTTTCCTTCTATACTCTATCGAAGGCTTCGGCCAGCCCTTGATCGCACCCGGCCAATTCACATTCGAGGGATCGTAACGGCTGACCACCAGCGCCACCTTGTCGTCCGGCAGCAATTGCACCCATACCGTGCCGACATCGCTGGCCTCATAACGCGGCACATTCACCGTTCTCAGCTTCAGCGGAATGTTCTCCTTGGACCATTCCGCTGCCGTTTTGGCCTTGGTCTCGTCCTTGGTCTGCACCACCAACTGCATGCCCGGCTGCCACTTGGCCGGCAGATTGACGCAGCACATGATGCCGCCCGCGCCATATGGGCCAATCATTTCCGCCGCGTCCGCCTGCTTGGGCGTTTGCGGCTGCGCCACCGCCACCCAGTCGTAGCCTTTGCCGCTGTAATTCACCACCGTCATCGACGCGCCCAACTGGCCGCCCATGCCGGCGCAAGCGCTCAGCGCCGTGCAACACAACAGCAGCCAGACCATTCTTTTCATCATGATACCCACCTGATTCTCCTGATTTTCAAATCTAGCCTGCGGCCTCCGCGATCATTGATTTGCGGAAACGGCGTGCCTACGTCCGGAATATGCACGTTGAAGAAGCGGGGATAATCTTCACTCCCGTCCAGAGGCAGTGCTTCTTTGCCCCCGGCTCAGCCTGACCTGGGTAGGTGTCGTACAAGCGCGCCACATTGGAGAACCCCTCGTTTTCGGTGCACAGGTTATAGTTATTACGCGTACCATCGAAGAAAAAACCGAAAAACAGATTGAAATCGCAGCTGGCGTTGGGGTTATCTATTGGGGGAAGTTCCCTCTGCTCATATTTTCTTATTACCCCCCGATCCAAACTATCAAAAAACTTCATAATGGCTCGGATCATGGCTTGTGACTGGTATATTGCCACAGAGCTTCGTCACGGCCGCCCTCCCAATCTATTGATTTGATTCTGAACAGAATCAATGGCATCTTGGTATGTTTGCCGATTCGCACTATCTTTCTTAATCTGCGCTTGGAAATCAGCAAGATCTTTAGTCAAAAGTCTCATTTCCTGATCCCATAGTTGGCGACGGTACTCCAGAGAAGGCTTCGGCCAGCCCTTGATCGCCCCCGGCCAATTCGCATTCGAAGGATCGTAACGGCTGACCACCAGCGCCACCTTGTCGTCCGGCAGCAATTGCACCCATACCGTGCCGACATCGCTGGCCTCATAACGCGGCACCTCCACCGTTCTCAGCTTCAGCGGGATGTTCTCCTTGGACCATTCCGCTACCGTTTTGGCCTTGGTTCCATCCTTGGTCTGCACCACCAACTGCATGCCCGGCTGCCACTTGGCCGGCAGATTGACGCAGCACATGATGCCGCCCGCGCCATATGGGCCTATCATTTCCGCCGCGTCCGCTTGCTCGGGCGTTTGCGGCTGGGCCACCGCCACCCAGTCGTAGCCCTTGCCGCTGTAATTCACCACCGTCATCGACGCGCCCAGCTGGCCGCCCATGCCGGCGCAGGCGCCGAGCATCAGGCAAGCCAGCAAGGGAACCATCCAGCGGAAAAAACTCGCTTGCGCCAAGCTCATTGGTCTGCCGGCACCCGCTCCAGCGCCAGATCGATGCCCGGCATCGCCAGCAGGTAGTCGGTGCGCATCACGTGGCTGCGCCCATTGGCGCTTTGCAGTTCGGTGCCCTTGGCGATATGGAACAGCGCGATCCGGTCGCCCACCAGAGCGGTGGAGCGGATGGCCGGCGCATCAGCATCTGGCGTCCAGCCCAGCCACTGCGCCAGATATTTGCCATCCTTTTTCAGCTCCGCCTTTTGCGGCGCTCCGCCGCCCATCAGGCCTTTAACATTCAACCAATAGCCGCCATCGCGCTTTTCCACGGTCACCAAGCGCGCCGGCTTGCCGTCATCTCCATAAATCTGCTGCATCTCGCCCGAGGGCTGCAGCACATAATCCCCAACAAACTCATCCGCCATGGCAGACAGCGGCAGCAACGCCAACGCCAAACACTTGCCGATTCGACCCAACATGCCCTATCCCCTCAAATTGAACGCTGCGGGATCCCGCAACGCATCCAGACAACATTGATAACGTTCATCCGGCGCATCCACGTCATTCTTGTCGGCCTGCGACAAGGCTTGCTCGACAGCAGGATGGCAATCCGCCAGCACCTCAGGCCGTATCGCGCGATGGAATTGCATGTGATACAGCGTTTCGTCCGCCTCCCCCGCGCGAATCAATGCCAGTGTTTGCTCGGCATTCAATACAGCCTTGTCTGCCGGAGGCAGCGCCTCGCGCGGCATGGCCAAGGTTTCCCAAGCGCCGAAACGCGTGGGAACGACACACAAGACCGCCGGGCCGAAAAACTGACCGCGCTGTTCATCATCCAGCACGCCCACGATGTCTACCAGGCGGCGGGTATCGGGAAAACGCAGGTTGAAATGCTGGTCATCCGCCTTCACCACACACCACGGCAGCAAACGCGCCGCCAACTCGGGCAAGCTTTCCGGGCTGCGCCACACGCTGACCATGGGCATGCCATCGCACTGCATCAGCAAACGCTGTATCTGCGCGTGCCGCAGTTCTTCCCACTGCACCAATAACGGCGACGCGGACATCAACTGTTCATCGCCATCATCGCTTTGGGTAAACACGCTGAGCCATGGCATGCCGCTACGACGAATATGTTTGAGCAAGCCAGGATTGAGCGCGCCATCCAACAGCAAATATTGCTGCAAGCTCTCGCTGAACGGCGCGTCTTTCTGCAACAGGGCTGCCAGCGCCTCGGCATCAAAAGAATGGATCAGCTTCATCATTGCACCTTGCTGAATGCGGAACCGGCTTTGGCGCTGCGCAGCAGGCACTCTACGCACACCTCCTTGGGAAACTGCGGGAACGGCAGGCTCATGCTCGTCCCCCCGCTCCAATCATGACTGGCTCCCTTGAAGCTGACGGTGCCCGGCGCGTGCAGCTCTATCTTGCCATCCTTGATCCGCACATAAGCTCCGCCGCTGGTGAGTAGGATTTCCTGTTTGCCGTTGAACTGGATTTTCTGTTTGACCGAGGTAATGGAGAGGTCCTTATCCGCCGTCAGCTCCATCGCGTCGCTCTGCGCCTGCACCTGCACCTTCCCCTTCGCCGCGATCAGCTTCAGCGCCACCTTGTCCTTCACCCCCGACACGAACAGGCTGATGTGCTGGCCGACGTTGTGCAGCCAGCGTCGGCCGGTGGTGTGGTTGGCGTCGCGCTGGGCGACTAGATTCAGGTTCTGGCCGGCGGAGACGGTCTGGCTTTGTTCGGTGAGGGCGGCGATGCCGGCCGGGCCGGACAGGATCAGCAGCGGCTGCTGGCCGGCTTGGTCTTTCGCCGTTTTGCCGTCCTTGTCGGTGTTCGATCCCGCTTCCCAGGCCTTCAGCGCGTCGGCGTGGTGTTGCAGGTGGCCGTCGCTCTTCTTGCCGGCCTTGGCGTTGTCCGAGCTGATCTCGTCGGGGCCGGTCTCCATGGCGTCGGCCAGTTGGCCGGTGGCGGTTTCGGCCAGCGCTTGCGAGAGGCTGAGGGCCGAGTCGAGCTGCGATTGCGCGTGTTCTCTGGCGAGCTGTTTGCCGCCGGCGCCGTTTTGCGCCTCGGTGGACAGCAGCAGGCCGTGGGCGGCGCGGATGGCGCCGTGGTGGTCGGTGCGCAGTTCGAAACCTTCGCCGCGCGGCTGGGCTTTGCCGTTGCTGCGCGGATGGGCGAGGTAGCCCTGGTTGAGCTGGGTTTTGCCGGGCTCAGAGCTCAGCTTGGCGCGCACTTCGCCGGGGGTGTCGTCGAACAGCAGCTCGTTGTAGCCGCCGCCCTGATGTTCTTTGGATTTGATGCCGGACAGGGTCTTGTTGGCGGGCAGGCTGCCGGCGCCGCTGAAGTCGGGCGTGGGGTGGCTGCCGTTGTACAGCACGCCGGTGATCAGCGGGCGGTCGATGTCGCCTTCGATGAAGTCGACCAGCACTTCCTGGCCGATGCGCGGGATGAACTGGTGGCCCCAGCCGGCGCCGGCTGATGGCATGGCGACGCGCAGCCAGCAGGAGGATATGTCGTCGAGGCCGGCGCCGATGGCGGGGTGTTCTTCCGGCCGCTGCCAGTGGAACTGCACCTTGATGCGGCCCTGGGCATCGGTGTGGACTTCTTCGCCGGCGGGGCCGACCACGGTGGCGGTCTGCACGCCCAGGCTGGTGGGCTTGGCCGATTCGGTGCCGGCGTAGGCCGGGGTCAGCGGGATGCCGCGGCGCTGGGCCTGGATCTGGGTGCTAAATGGGGCGTCGGCGGGTTCGCCGGCCGGCAGGATGGCTTTCAGGTCGGTCGGCAGGTTGTTGCGCGCCTGGAGGCGTTGGCCGGTGACGACGAATTCGCGCTGCTCGTGGCTGTCGCCGTCGTGCGCCGGGTGGTCGTCCAGGCGGAACCATTGGCCGGCGGTGAGGCCACGGATGGAGCCGGCGCCTTCGAATTGCTTGGCCAGCCGGTCGTGCGCCTGCTGCCGCAGCCGGGCGTAGTGGCTGAGCTGCTCGGCGTCGCCGGCGTAGTAAAGACTTTGCGGGTCGTAGTCCTGCAGGCTGGATTGCAGCGCCTGGCCGCCCTGGCCCTGGTCGATCTGGCTGCTGTCGCCGGTGTGCTGGGTGGACACCGGCTGGTAGTCGAAGGTGGCCAGCGCCACGTTGCCGGGGACGATCCGGCGGCTGGCGCTCCAGTCGGTGAGGCCGTCCTCTTCTTCGGTGGCGTCGCTGCGGTGGAAGCGCACTCGCTCCACTTCGGCCGGCGGCAGGCTGTAGACGTCGTCGAACACCGCCAGCTTGACCTGGGGGCTGTCTCCGTCCAGGTGCTCGAAGCGCCAGGCATAGCCCTCTTCATGCAGCAGGCGGACGATGAAGCTGAAGTCGTCTTCGCGATATTGTAAGCAATAACTGCGGGGCTGGGCCGGCCCCACCTTGAACTCGAGGGCTTGCGCGCGGGCGAACACCGGGTTGGCCGCCTGATGCTCGTGGACGATCTGCTGGACGATGTCCGGCACCGTCATGTCCTGGAACACGCGGGAGGTGCGGCGATGGCGCAGCAGCGCGATCGGCGGCTCGATGGTCAGCTGGTACTGGGAAAAACCGCCGTCGGAGCCCAGCAGCCTGGCCTGGCTGACCACGCCGCAGCGCAGGCTCTCGCGGCCGGCGGGGTCGGCGATGCCGATGCGGGCGGATTGGCCGAGCAGGGTCTTGAGCTCGATGGCGCCGTCGGGAGACAAGCAGGTCACGACATGTCGATAGGCCTGTGACACCCCTTCCTCGCCGTCCAGGCTTTGCGGCAGCAGCTGCTCGGCGGCGACGTGCCCGCCGCCCAGCTCCAGCGTGAGCAGGCGTTGGTCCTGGTTGAAGGCGGAGGCGAAGCTGGCGAGGAGTGAGCTAAGGTCCATGGCGCTTGTCTATATCCGTTACGGTCATTTGAAATCTGTGATGCCGCTCCGTACCCCTCACGCCCGAACGGGCGGAGAAATCGCAACGGGGCGGCGGCGCATCGCGTCTATCAGTTGCCGATGACCAGACGTGCCGCATGCAGCGGACGTTCGGTGTCGTAACGCACCGTGATCTTGCTGGACGGAATGCCGGCATTCAGCAGGTAGTCGCGCACGGCGGCGGCGCGGCTCTGGGAGGCCGCCTTGGCGTTGCCGATGTCGCGGCGATAGCAGTGGCCGCGAACCAGAATGGTTTTGGCCGTCTTCAGCCTGGGCAGCAACAGATCCAGCTGGGCTTCGCCTACCGGATTGAGCTTGGCGCTCATTTTTTCGAACGGAACCAGGGTAGCGTCGGCCGCGTAGTTGGCGGCGGCCTGTTTGGCAATCTGCGCCTTGGCCTCATCGGCGGCGGCGGCAGCCTTGCTGGCTTCCACCTGCTCCTTGCTCGGCACCGTTTTGCAGGCGGCGCAAGACAATGCAACCACCAATGCGATCAACAAACGTTTCATAGCGACTTTCCCCAAGTTGGAAAAACTTAAAAACCCGCCCGGGGCCGGGCGGGTCAGGATTCCATGACTGGAATTAGGCGATAACTTTGTTAGCGGTCAGGTCCCAACCGGCGCTGACATTGCCGCCGCCGGCGCCGTCGGCGCGCTTCTGCTGGGTGTAGGTCCACTTGATCTTGCCGTAGCTAAAGCTCACCTTTTCGGCCGGGAAGCCGGAGTCGGTGGCAGAACCGTGCGGCTCAACCTTGGAGATCAGGACTTGTTCCATCTTGATTTCCATGTACTTCACCTTGTCGCCACCTGCGCGGCACAGCTCGATGGTGATCTCTTTGATGTGCTTGCCGGTGCAGCAAGCTTCGTAGATCTTCGGGCTGGCTTTGTCCAGGAAGTGGGTGATTTCGTACACGCCGTGGTTCACGCGTTCGGCGGTAGCGCCGCCAGCGGAGCTAGCGGTGGCTTGAGCCGGCTGTTCCAGCTTGTGGCTGAAGGATTGGATTTCGATCCAGTCTTTGTGCTTGTCGTCGCCGCTTTCGCCAGGAATGCCATCGATCTTCAGGAATGCATCAAAAGCCATCTGTACTTCTCCTTAAACAAGGTTCAAAAAATGGGGGCGGGACTCCCCCAAGCAATCAATGCGCCGCGTTAGCCCGCCGGCTGCGGCAGCTCTGCCACCAGACGCAAAGAAATCGTCAGCTCGTCGAGCTGGAAATGGGGACGCAGGAAGGCCGCGGCGCGGTAGACGCCCGGCTTGCCCGGCACTTCCACCACATCGACGCGCGCTTCGCGCAGCGGATACTTGGCCTTGGCTTCCTGGCTGGCGGAATCGTCCAACAGCACATACTGGGCCAGCCAGGTGTTCAGGTAGTCCTGCACGTTCTGGCGCGAAGCGAAGCTGCCGATCTTGTCGCGCATGATGGACTTCATGTAATGCGCGATGCGGGATACCGCGAAGATGTACGGCAGCTGCGTCGACAGCCGGGCGTTGGCGTTGGCCGAGTCGGTGTTGTAGGTTTTGGCTTTCTGCGCCGACTGGCCGCCGAAGAAGGCGGCGTAGTCGGTGTTCTTGCAGTGCACCAGCGAGATGAAGCCCAGATCGGACAACAGCTTTTCAGTGCGGTCGGTGATCGCCACCTCGGTCGGGCACTTCAGCGCCACTTCGCCGTCGTCGGTCTTGAAGGTGTGGGCCGGCAGGCCTTCCACCAGGCCGCCGCCCTCCACGCCGCGGATGGCGGCCAGCCAGCCGAATTGGGCGAAGGCGTCGGTCAGGCGCGCCGCGTAGGCGTAGGCGGCGTTGGTCCACAAGTATTTGTCGTGGTTGCTGCCGTCGACGTTCTCTTCGAAGTCGAATGCTTCCACCGGCACGTTGTCGCGGCCGTACGGCAGGCGGCCCAGCACGTGCGGGAGCACCAAGCCGACGTAGCGGGAATCTTCCGATTCGCGGAAGGACTTCCACTTCGCGTATTCGACAGTGTCGAAGATCTTGGCCAGATCGCGCGGCTTGCCGATGTCGGAGAAGCTTTCCAGGCCGAACAGGCCCGGATCGGCCGACGAGATCAGCGGCGCGTGGGCGGAGGCGGCCACGTGCGACAGCTCGTCCAGCAAGTAGAAGTCTTCCGGATGGCGGGTGAATTCGTAGTCGCCCACCAGCGCGGCGTAAGGCGCGCCGCCGAAGGTGCCGTACTCTTCCTCGTAGATTTTCTTGAACAGCGCGCTCTGGTCGAACTCGGCCGCGGCCTTGAAGTCCTTGACCAGATCCTTCTTGGACGCGTTCAACACCTTGATCTTCAGCTGAGTGCTGGTCTCGGACTGCATCACCAGATAGTTCAGCCCGCGCCAGGACGCTTCCAGCTTTTGGAACTCGGCGTGGTGCATCACGTTATTCAGCTGATCGGAGATCAGCTGGTCGATCTCGGCGATGCGGGCGTCGATGCTGGCCGACAGGTCGCGCGAGACGGTGACGCTGCCTTGCAGCACCTGGTCGACCAATTCGCCGATCAGGTCGCGGGTATGGCTCTTCTCGCTATCGTTGGTGGCGATGCGGCTCTGCTCGATGATGCTGTCGAGCAGACTGACGCCATCGGCCGCGGCCGGCGCCGCCTGTTGTTGCAATTCCGCGCTCACTGCTCGTCTCCTTCCTTCTTGCCGCCGATCTGGCGCAGCTTCTCGGTATCGCGCACCACTTCATCCAGCAGCTCTTCCAGCTTGTCGTTGCCGGCCAGTTTGTTGCGCAGGTCGGCCAAGCGGGTACGGGCTTCCAGCAGCTGGTTCAGCGGGTCGATCTGGCGAACCACGTTCTGCGGCTCGAAGTCGGACAGGTTTTCGAAGTTCAACTCCACGCCCAGCTGGGTGCCGTCGTTCTTCAAAGCGTTGTCGACCTTCATCGCCAGACGCGGCGCCATGCCCTTCAGCACCTCGTCGAAGTTGTCGCGGTCCACCTGGACGAATTTGCGCTCCTTCATTTTCGGCAGCGGATTCTGGCTGTGGCCGGAATAGTCGCCCAGCACGCCCAACACGAACGGCAGCTCCTTGGTTTCGATCGCATCGCCGATCTCGACGTCATAGGTGATCTGCACGCGCGGCGGACGGACCCTCGACAGTTTTTTCTGAGTGCTTTCCTTACCCATGGCTGTTCTCTACTAGAAGTTCAAAAAGGTTCAAAACTAACTACGCGATATTGCGCGCGAGACTGGATAGAACGGTTCGCAACTGTGCTAAAGACAGGCCCGGATCGTTCAACTGCCGCCCCAGCACATAGGCCGCCTCGGCATAGGACTGGTGATTGCGCCACGGCGCCTTCACGTCGTCGACATCCACCACGTGCTTGGGATCGAGCGGCGCGCCCCAGCACTGGCTGGCGATCTGCTCGTTCAAACCCGCCGGCAACAGCACCAGATAATGGCTTTCCGGGCGCCGCACGATCAGGCATTGCTCCAGCGCCGCGCCGTTGTCGGTGGCGGCGTGATACAGCGCCAGCCAAGTGACCGCGGCCAGCACGTTGTCGCCCTCGGCAGCCGGCAAAGGCAGCACATAGGCCTGCACCGGCAGACTGTCGCGGAATTTCTTCAGCAGCCGATGATGAAACACAAAGGCCAGCAATACCGACTCCAAGTCGCCGCGGCCGGCCGCGCTCAGGCTGCGCGACAGCGAGTCCGCCGTCGTCACGGTCAAGTGCTTCTCCAGCAGTTGCTGCGCCAGGTCGATATCCGCCACCGAAGAGGCGCCGAAACGCAACTGCTCCTCCAGGAACTGCTTGCACGCCAGCATTTCCACCGAGTTGTCGATGGCGCTGGCCAGTTGCTCCCGCAAGCCGGTGAAGAACAATTCGTTGGCCAGCAGCAAGATGGCTGTGGGCGGCAGCGCCGGGTCGATCGCCACCAGCGACGCCGCCACCAGCGGATAATTGCGTCCGCCCTCGTCGCGGCTGGGCTGGATCACGCCCAGCGACAGCCAGTTTTGATCCCGGCTTTGCAGCACGAAGGAGGTCGGCGGCATCGCCAGATAGCCGCGCGTGGCTTCCTCTGTGAACTCCACTTTCTGCAAGCTCTGCGCCAACAACTGGTCCAGCTGCATCGCCGCCGGATGGGTGGCGTTGACGCGCACGAAATCCGCGCGCCGCGGCAATTTGCCGAAAATGCAGTACTGCGGCGGCACCTCCTGGGTGCGCTTGAAATTGAGCGGCATGCCGTTCATCTCCATTACAACGTCACGCGCTCGGGCAACGTCAGTTTGTACAGGCGGTTCAACTGCAGCGGATTCACGCCGCCCAGCATGCGGAAGTTGAAGCGGACAGTTTGCCCCTCCGCGCCGCTGCCCTTGGGCAGCGTCCAGGTCAGCTGGGCCGCGCTGTCGCCATCGACATTGACCTTGGCGCCGGCCAACAGGCGCATCAGGCCCATGCGGCCGGACTGGTTGCCCACCACGGTGCTGGCGCCGGCGTAATTCACCACCTGGATGCGCGCGCCTTCGCTGCCGCTGCCCGGCCAATTGAACGGTTGCCATTGTTGCGGTCCGTTGCGGTAGCGCAGTTCCTGGCCGTCTATGCTCAGCACGATCTCGGACAGGCCGGGCGTCGGCAGCGGCTGCAGTTCGAAGCGGCTATTTTCGCCGTCTTGCAACTGGGTGTTGGCCAGCGCCATCAGACTGCTGACGCCGCTGAGGAATTGCGGGTTGAAACGCACCCCCTCATTGCCCCATGCGCGCGGCACCAGCGTGTCGCCCTTCTTCTGCACCAGGCCAGTCAGGTATTTGTTGATGAATTTGTCCAGCGTGCCCTCGTTGGCCTTGACGAAGCGGTTGATGTCGGCCACCGACGCGCTGCTGCTGGAATCGCTGAACGGATACTTTCCGGCCAGCTGGCGCCACTGCGGCAGCACCTCATTGGCCCAAGCCTGGTTGATATCCTGCGCCACCGGGCCCAGCAACGCGCTGTACGACTGGGACAACGGGCGCACCAGCATCGGGCGCACCATTTCCACCGTGTCCGGCGTCGCGCCGTTGAGCAAGGTGTTGTCGACGTAGGACAGCGTGTCGCCCAGCTCGGAGCCCGAGCCGTTCAGCGTCGACTGCAGCACGGTGCGCGCCTGCGCGCCCGGTTCGTCGGTGCTGGTGATGGCCACCATCTTCACCTTCAGCTTGGCCAACTGATCCAGGTAACCGTTGATCGGCGAGTTGTCTCCCTTGACCAGCGCGGCCACGCCGGAGAAATGGGCGCCCACCACGCCGAACTGTTTCTCGTTCTTGGCCGCCGGCGCGTCGCCGCTCTTGAAGAACTCGGTGGTTTTCTCGAGTACGGATCGCTTGGCGGTCTCCAGCGAACGGTTCAGCTCGGACGGATTGTCCCAGGAGGTTTCCAGGGCCGCCCGCGCCAGAATCAGCTTGATCGGAGAATTCTGCTTGTCGGACAGGCGGGTCATCGCCGACGCGGACTGCGCCGGGTTGGTGATGTCGCGGACCACCACGCCGGACAGAAACTTGTGCCAGGCGGCGATGTACTGCGCGCGGTACAGCGCCTCCAGCGCGGCGCGGTTCTTCTCCACGTCGCCGTCCTTGCCCAGATCGTCCTGGGTGCTGGAGGCCAGCACCCAGTCGTCGCTGCGGATGGTGCCCTTGCTGGCCTCGTCGATGGCGGTGCGGACATAGGCATTCCACGCCTCGCGGGTATAGGCGCCCTCCACCATCTGGCTGCTGGCCATGATGTCCATGTCGCGGTTGTCCAGAATGCGGGCCACCGTCAGCGGCGCGAAGCGGGTATTGGCGCGCGCCTTGATCTCGTTGAACACGCGCTCCTGGGCGGACAACTGCTTGAACGAGCCGCGCAACACGTCGCGCGCGTCGGTCACGACCTTGACGTCATTGTCGATCAGCGGCAGATCCGCTTCCTTGATCTGGCTGACGTAGAATGCCACCAGTTTCTCGGCCTGAGCCATCACTTCGCCGACCGGGTATTCGCCGCGCTGGCTTTCCAGCCATGGACGCCAGTAGCGCGGCAGTTGGTCAGCCAGGTGCGCCTCTTCCATCCGACGACGGTCATGCAGCATCAGATAAGTTTTCAGCGCGTTGTAGGCGACATCCAGCTTCTGCGACTTCTGCGGCTGCGTGCCGTCCGCCGCGACGACTCCGGCGGCAGACGCGGAGGCGTCCAGTTTGGCGGTGGTCGCGCGCTGCGGTAGTTCCAACGCGCCCAGCTGGATATTCGGCAGCCCATGTTTCGGCCGTGGTTTGTACGGTTTGGGCGCAGGCTTGGCGACCGGCTTCGGCTCCGGCTTGGCCTCCGGCTTCGGAGGCTCGGTCACGGTGACCGGCTGCACCACGCCCGGCTTCAGCGCCGCCAGCGTGGTTTCCAGATTCTTCTGCACCGGACTCAGCATCACATCCTTCAAGCCGGCGAAATAGGCCTTGCGCAGATTCCGCTCCAGCTCCTCGCCTTGATACAGGCCCAGCCCGATTTGCCACGGCTCGCCGTTGCGGCGGTAAGTCTGTAACTCCTCCAACCGGCGCTGCAGGATCAGCAGCCCGCTCAGGCGGTCATAGAGCTGGCCGGAAGCGGCGAGCTTCTGCGCCTGGACGCGCTCGGCGTTTACCTGGGCGACCATCTGCTGATTGCCGACAAATGACCAGGTCCACAAGCCGGCAACGGCCGCCAGCGACACCAGGCCGGCAGCCATCCCCGCCAGCCGCCAGCGGCTGCCGCTGGGGCGGGTTTGCTGGAAGATCAGGTGCTGGTCCGGGAACAGCACTTCGCGGAACAAACCGCGCAGGAAGTAGCTGTACGATGCCGGAGCCTGATGCTTGTCCATGCCCACAGACGATAGATCGAACTGACCCTGCACACGGCCGGCGGTCACGATGCGCGGCACGCCTTCCTGCAACGCGCTGGTGAAATAGAAGCCGCGCAGCAACGGGCGGGAATGGTACGGATCCTCTTCGAACAAGATGCGGACGAATTTGACCACCGCCTCCTGGAGGCCATGGAATTCGATCGGGAAGGCGAAATGGGCCGACTTCACCGCGTCGCCGCGCGCGCCCACCAGCTTTTCCTCGCCCATCTGCACCAAGCCGCGGTACAGCTGCTCGAATTGCTGCGCCACCACGGCGCCGGCGTCGAAGCCAGTGCCTTGATCGGAAGACAAGGTCGCGCCCCATACGCGGGAACGCTCCTCCTCGCCAGCGTCGTGGAAGAACTGGGCGAAGCCGCCCAGCAGGTCCAGCTTAGTGAAGACCAGATAAATGGGGACCATCAGGCCGAAAGTATTGCACACCTCGTGGATGCGCTCGCGCACCTGGCGGGCGTACAGCACGAAACCCTCGCTGTTGTGCTGGGCCAGCTCCGGCAGGCTGATCGCCACCATGATGCCGTTGACCGGCGCCTTGGCGCGGTGCTTCTTCAGCAGCTTGAGGAAGGCCAGCCACTCGGTGCGGTCCTCGCTCTCGGTCGCGTAGCGGCCAGCGGTATCCAGCAGCACGCCTTCGGTGGAGAAGAACCAGTCGCAATTGCGCGTGCCGCCGACCCCCTGGATGCCGCTCTTGTCGCTAAACGGGAAGGTCAGGCCGGACTGCAGGATGGCGGAACTTTTGCCGGCCGCGGGATGACCAATGATCATGTACCAGGGCAGCTCGTACAGCGCCGCGCTGCCGCGGGCGCTGCCGAGGTTGGACTTCTTCAGCGTATCGATCGCGCCGAGCAAGCGCTGACGCAGCAGCGTCACTTCCGCCCGCTTGTCGGCGCTGGCGTTGATCACCGCGTCATCTGCCTGACGGCGCAGCATGCCTTCCAGCAAGCCGCCGGCGCGCTTGGCCAGCGCCTGGCCGATCAACAGCGCCAGAACCCATACGATCATCACCGCGACGATCCAGCCCAAGCGCGCCTCAACCGACGCCAAACCAAGCCAGGGCCCCAGCCACCAGATCAGCGCTATCAGGATCAAGAATCCGATGGCCGATGCCACCTTGGCATTGCGTAGCCAACCTTTGTGTAACACCGAATTTACCTTCCCTTAAGATCTGAAATCATTTTTTGTTGCGTTGCGCCAACAATGCGCGCAACGAACCGGCGCGCTCGATGTGGCCGTAATCCCGGAAGCTCCACACGCCGCCCCAGGTCAAGCCGGCAGCCTGGGCCTCCTCTCCCAGCGCGTTGTAGGCCTGCATCGCCCATGGATCGCGCTCGGAAATCACCACCTTGCCATTGCGCACCGGCGCCAAGTCGGCCGCCAGGCCATACTGGTGCTTGCTCTCGCCGCCCTTGGCTTGCGTCACCTTGACGCTGCCGCCAGCCAGCTTGTTCTGCCGCTCGGCGCTTCGGTAGCCCTCCAGCAGCACCATCGGGAAGCCGCGCGCCTTCATTCTTTCCATCACCCTCAGCACATCCTGGACAAAGACCGGGTCCATCCGACTCCAGTCGCGGTCCGCCTTGTCCAGCGCCAGTTGCGGCTTTTCCGCCACCGCATCGACAAAGGCGCTGGGCGGCAGCGGCGGCGGCGGCACCAGTTTTTCCTCAAGCAACGCCTGCCGAATCTGGCTGCCGTGCGCATACTCGCCTGGCACGAACTGCGGATCCTGGTGATAGCCGCCAAAGTGCAACGTTATTGCCACAACCGCAGCTACCAAGGGCAGCGTCAACAAAGGCAACAACAATCCCAAAGGCCGTTTTTTCAACCAAGAAACTGCGCCTGAAACCCCTGAATTGAGGCGTGGGGACACCGCGTCGCCAGCAGGCATTTCAACCGGCGGGCACGCCAGATTCTCGGGGGTAACGATTGTCGCCTGTTCCACTTGCAGCCGGGCTCCGCCAAGGAAAAACCTCCATCCCAGCCACAACAATAAGAGAACGATACCCGCGACAATCAACGGCACTAAGAACGTCATTGGGATTTTTTATACAAACGATTGATGAACCTGCAAAATACGCGATATGCTTGATTTGATTTGCAAAGAAGTCAAGTACCCCATCAAAACAAGACAGGGTTTTACCGACTGTATACAAGCAAATTTCGTAGAATGAACCACTATTTTGGGTGTGGATTATATGGACTTCACTAAGCACTGGCAAAGAACTTGCATGATTCTCGCCGCATCTGCGCTACCGCTGCTCGGCGGCTGCTGGGGCCCGAAGAATATCACGCTGAGCACTGAAGCCAGCCAGATGTTGAACCGCGACAAACATGGGAAACCGCTATCCGTCGTGGTCCAAGTTTACCAGTTGAAAACTGATCAGGAATTCAAATTACTCACACCTGACCTTTTGGCCAGTGGCAAACCAATCGAGAATATGCTTGGCTCATCCGTATTATCTCGCAAGGAATTACTATTCGTCCCCGGCAGTAAGCAGGAAATGGATGTCACGATTGACGACGGCGCCAATTTCGTCGGCGTGATCGGATATTTCCGCCAGCCGAATCCGCAATTCTGGCGCTTGCTTTACAGCGCCGATCGCGTACGCAGCAAGGACCTGAAATTCAAGGTCGCCGATTGCTATCTGCAAGCAATCAAACCCGAAGCCCTGCAATTGCCCGACCAGCCCAAGACCGGCTCGGTCGAGTGCGCGTCCGCCCGCAATTAAAACGAAACGCCACCAGTCGCGACCCAACCACGCCGAGGTTTCAGCAGCAATGCTTCAAGCACAGAGAATTCTATGGGGCGAAGGCATGTTCCTTCGCCCGCAACACTTCCAGCAGCACGCGCTCTTCCAGGAGCAGGCCCAGTCCAACCTGCTGCAATTGACCCACCGCCATGCCTGGGGAGTGCAACGCCTGGCACTGGACGAAGCCGCGCTGAAAGGCGGCATCGTGCGCGTCGACGAGCTGACCCTGCTGTTCCGCGATGGCACCTTGCTGCAAGCGCCGAGCCACGCCCCTTTGCCTCTGAGCCGAGAACTCGCAGCCATGCCGCAAGCCGGCGTGAAAACCACGCTGTACGCATGCCTGGCCCAATTGCAGCCCTACGGCGGCAACACCCGCAACGGCGATGCCAGCGCCCGCCCCACTCGTTTCCATAGCGACCATCGCGAGGTGTCCGATCTGTACACCCAGGCGCTGGCAGCCGACTTGTCCACGCTGCAGCTGGACGTCAAGCTGATGCTGGAAGAAGAAAACCGCGACGGCTACGACTCCATCCCGCTGTGCCAGCTGGAAAAGGACGCCACCGGCCAATGGGGCGTGGGACGAGAATTCCTGCCGCCGCTGCTGGCCATCGAGGGGTCCACCGAGCTGATGCAGATGCTGCGCCGCCTGCTGGACATCCTGCTGGTGAAGAGCCAGTCGCTGGCCGGCGCCCACCGTGAGCGCGCCAAGAGCGTGATGGAATTCGGCTCCGCCGACATCAGCTCCTTCTGGCTGCTGCACACGGTCAACCGCAACTTCGCGCGCCTGCGCCACCTGTCGCAATGCCAGCCGCTGCATCCGGAAGAGCTGTATATGGCGCTGTCGGAATTCTGCGGCGAGCTGCAGACCTTCGCCACGCTGTACACGCTGTCCGACATCCCCGGCTACCGCCACGACCGCCTGCACGAGGTGTTCCCGCCGCTGGATCTGCAGATCCGCGAGTTGCTGGAAACCGTGGTGTCCGCCCGCTACAAGGTGATTCCGCTGCACTCTCCGCGCCCTTCCTTCCACATCGGCCGCCTGGAAAGCGACCGCTTGCTGGAGAATGTGGATTTCTACCTGTCGGTGCAGAGCGACCAGCCCGCCAGCTACGTCATCGACAACGTGCCGCTCAAGCTCAAGATCGGCGCGCCGGACGACGTGGAGCGCATCCTCAACTCGGCGATGCGCGGCGTCAGCCTGGCGCACTCGGCCCAGACGCCTTCCGCCATCCCGGTGCGGGTGGGCAACCACTACTTCGCGCTGGAGCCGGGCAGCGAGATTTACAGCCGCATGCTGCAATCGCGCAGCGTCTGCATCTACATCCCGCAAACCCTGGCCAATATTTCGATAGAACTGATCGCGGTCTTCCGCTGAGCACACCATGAACCAAGCAAGCACCCAAACCCCTGAACGCGCGATCACCGTCTCCGCTCCGGCGGCGCCGGCCATGCGCGAGATGCTGGAAGACGGCATCTACCTGCTGTTCCTGCTGAAGGAAGGCAACGCTCCGAGCAGCGCGGTGGAGTTCAACCGCCGCGTCGACCACTTCCTCGGCCAGTTCGAGCGCAACGCGCGCAACTTCAACAAGGACAACAACGCCATCAGCCATGCCAAATACGCATTCTGCGCGCTGATGGACGAGATCATCCTGTCCTCGGATTTCGCGCTGCGCGACGAATGGGAACGCATGCCGCTGCAGCTGCGCCTGTTCGGCGAGCACCTGGCCGGCGAAGGCTTCTTCAATCGCCTGGAGCAACTGCGCAACAACCCTGCCGAAAACATCGAGGCGCTGGAGGTGTTCTACACCTGCCTGCTACTGGGCTTCCAAGGCAAGTACCTGCTGGAAGGCCAGGAGAAGCTGGGCTATCTGGTGCACAAACTAGGCCAGGAAATCCAGCAGGTGCGCGGCGGCAAGGCCGATTTCGCTCCCAATTGGCAACTGCCGCAGCGCTTCCAGGCCTTTGTCCGCCATGAGTTGCCGCTGTGGCTGTACTTCGCGCTGCTAGCCATTGTCGGCGCCGGCATCTTCGTCGCCTTCCGCTGGCTGCTGTCGCGCCAGACCGCATCCGTATTCGGGCTATGAGCGCGTCCCGCCACGCCCAGATCCTGCCCTCGGTGCTGGACAGGCTGCTGGACGACGAGCCGGACCAGAGCCATATCGAAGCGATCAGCCTGTTTGAGCTATCCCAGTTCAAGCAGGCGCTGGCGCGCGACCTGGAAGCCCTGCTCAACACCCGGCTGATGTCGCTGGACGAGGTGATGGAGCCCTTCCCTCAAGCGCGCAACAGCCTGCTCAGCTTCGGCATTCCCGATCTATCCGGCATCAGCCTGCTCAATCCGGACGACCGCGAGCTGCTGCGCGAGCAACTGCGCCGCTCGATCGAGCTGCACGAGCCGCGGCTGTCGCGCGTGCGCGTCAATCTGGATGCCCCCCGCGAAATGGAGCGCCATCTGCGCTTCCGCGTCGACGCCGTGCTCAAGGTGCATCCGCACCGGCCGCCAGTCACCTTCGACGCCACGTTGCAACTCTCCTCCAACGTTTACAAGGTACAGGGCTAAGCCGCCCGACTCTCACGCCATGGATTTGACCAGCCTCCTCGCCAGTTTCGCCTCCGCCTTCAACCAGGACCAACGCCTGCTCACGCTGGAGCTGGGCGGCGGGCACGTCGCCGCCGAGCAGCTGCTGCCGCAAAGCCTGGACGGCGAGGAAGGGGTGTCACAGGCCTATCGACATGTCGTGACCTGCTTGTCTCCCGACGGCGCCATCGAGCTCAAGACCCTGCTCGGCCAATCCGCCCGCATCGGCATCGCCGACCCCGCCGGCCGCGAGAGCCTGCGCTGCGGCGTGGTCAGCCAGGCCAGGCTGCTGGGCTCCGACGGCGGTTTTTCCCAGTACCAGCTGACCATCGAGCCGCCGATCGCGCTGCTGCGCCATCGCCGCACCTCCCGCGTGTTCCAGGACATGACGGTGCCGGACATCGTCCAGCAGATCGTCCACGAGCATCAGGCGGCCAACCCGGTGTTCGCCCGCGCGCAAGCCCTCGAGTTCAAGGTGGGGCCGGCCCAGCCCCGCAGTTATTGCTTACAATATCGCGAAGACGACTTCAGCTTCATCGTCCGCCTGCTGCATGAAGAGGGCTATGCCTGGCGCTTCGAGCACCTGGACGGAGACAGCCCCCAGGTCAAGCTGGCGGTGTTCGACGACGTCTACAGCCTGCCGCCGGCCGAAGTGGAGCGAGTGCGCTTCCACCGCAGCGACGCCACCGAAGAAGAGGACGGCCTCACCGACTGGAGCGCCAGCCGCCGGATCGTCCCCGGCAACGTGGCGCTGGCCACCTTCGACTACCAGCCGGTGTCCACCCAGCACACCGGCGACAGCAGCCAGATCGACCAGGGCCAGGGCGGCCAGGCGCTGCAATCCAGCCTGCAGGACTACGACCCGCAAAGTCTTTACTACGCCGGCGACGCCGAGCAGCTCAGCCACTACGCCCGGCTGCGGCAGCAGGCGCACGACCGGCTGGCCAAGCAATTCGAAGGCGCCGGCTCCATCCGTGGCCTCACCGCCGGCCAATGGTTCCGCCTGGACGACCACCCGGCGCACGACGGCGACAGCCACGAGCAGCGCGAATTCGTCGTCACCGGCCAACGCCTCCAGGCGCGCAACAACCTGCCGACCGACCTGAAAGCCATCCTGCCGGCCGGCGAACCCGCCGACGCCCCATTTAGCACCCAGATCCAGGCCCAGCGCCGCGGCATCCCGCTGACCCCGGCCTACGCCGGCACCGAATCGGCCAAGCCCACCAGCCTGGGCGTGCAGACCGCCACCGTGGTCGGCCCCGCCGGCGAAGAAGTCCACACCGATGCCCAGGGCCGCATCAAGGTGCAGTTCCACTGGCAGCGGCCGGAAGAACACCCCGCCATCGGCGCCGGCCTCGACGACATATCCTCCTGCTGGCTGCGCGTCGCCATGCCATCAGCCGGCGCCGGCTGGGGCCACCAGTTCATCCCGCGCATCGGCCAGGAAGTGCTGGTCGACTTCATCGAAGGCGACATCGACCGCCCGCTGATCACCGGCGTGCTGTACAACGGCAGCCACCCCACGCCCGACTTCAGCGGCGCCGGCAGCCTGCCCGCCAACAAGACCCTGTCCGGCATCAAATCCAAAGAACATCAGGGCGGCGGCTACAACGAGCTGCTGTTCGACGACACCCCCGGCGAAGTGCGCGCCAAGCTGTCCAGCGAACCGGGCAAAACCCAGCTCAACCAGGGCTACCTCGCCCATCCGCGCAGCAACGGCAAAGCCCAGCCGCGCGGCGAAGGTTTCGAACTGCGCACCGACCACCACGGCGCCATCCGCGCCGCCCACGGCCTGCTGCTGTCCACCGAGGCGCAAAACGGCGCCGGCGGCAAACAGCTCGCCAGAGAACACGCGCAATCGCAGCTCGACTCGGCCCTCAGCCTCTCGCAAGCGCTGGCCGAAACCGCCACCGGCCAACTGGCCGACGCCATGGAGACCGGCCCCGACGAGATCAGCTCGGACAACGCCAAGGCCGGCAAGAAGAGCGACGGCCACCTGCAACACCACGCCGACGCGCTGAAGGCCTGGGAAGCGGGATCGAACACCGACAAGGACGGCAAAACGGCGAAAGACCAAGCCGGCCAGCAGCCGCTGCTGATCCTGTCCGGCCCGGCCGGCATCGCCGCCCTCACCGAGCAAAGCCAAACCCTCAGCGCCGGGCAAAACCTCAACCTCATCGCCCAGCGCGACGCCAACCACGCGACCGGCCGGCGCTGGCTGCACAACGTCGGCCAGCACATCAGCCTGTTCGTGTCGGGGGTGAAAGACAAGGTGGCGCTGAAGCTGATCGCGGCGAAGGGCAAGGTGCAGGTGCAGGCGCAGAGCGACGCGATGGAGCTGACGGCGGATAAGGATGTGACGATCACGTCCTGCAAAAACATCATCACCGTTGCAGCCAAGGAAGAGATTCTATTGACTTGCGGCGGTGGCTATATTCGCATCGCCGGCGGCAATATCGAAGTGCATTGCCCAGGCCAAATCAGTGTCAAGGGCGCTAGCCATAACCTGAGTGGTCCCACCAGCCTAAGCCAAAGCGTCGCGGACTTGCCTCGTGAAAAAGGGCAATACGATCAGAAGTTCAAGATTCAATGGCAGGGACTAGATATCCCTGCCAGCAACTTACCTTACCGACTCAAAACACCGGATGGAAAAATGCTTTTCGAAGGCATAACTAACGATATCGGAGAAACCTCACTTAGCCGAAGCCAAGTGCCAGAGGGTGTGATAATTGAAATCCTGAAGAAAAAACCATGATGAGCTATCTCATACAGAAATTATCGTCTTCGCCTCCCCAAATAGAGTCGATGAGAGACTGCTCCAGCAGATAAGTATGAATGGCATATAGCGCCCAAGCTGAAATTATATTCAAACTTTACAGCAAGATCCAAAATCATGACCACCGACCCAAACGTTTTAACAAAGCAACAAGCGATTCATACGCCGAGCAGCGATAAACGACCCGTGGGAATAGAGCATGGAGTTTGCGATGACTATGTTCCACCTGCAGCGGATAGCATTATTGGACAGTGCGAATTTTATTATCGTCCACTACACCAGGAATATGTCAAAAAATCTGGCGTAAGCACGTTGCAAGCCATTACTGCCTGGGCGACAAGCTGGGACCCCTGGGATGATGTAGTCGTCGCAAGCAAGCTATTACGCAACCGAGACAAATTGATCGTGGCCAATAGTAGCGATGACAACTGGTCACGGCATACAAGCTTCATGATGCGCCACATTGGTTGCGGCCATAAGCCACCAGACTACTATGTTAGCTATGGATACTACTACTGCTCGAACTATGGCAAAAAACTCATGCCAAGGTTAAGCCCTGACGGGCAGAAGTGGCTACAGGATGGCAGACAGTTCTTACAAAGAAATATGGAGGATGGGCTCAAACAAAACATGGTTGGCAGCAATATTAATATTCCGAGCAGGCGCTACCCTAACCGCTCCGCCAACCTGAATGTTCCCAAAAAAAAATTGGAAATCAACAATGCAGTTTTCAAAAAATTTGCTTTCGACACTCATGTTCCGGCATATCTAGATGCCGGATTAGCCGACCTGCCCGTCAGCGATCTTACCAAAATTGGCGGGCAACCGAATATTGAAGAGTGGGCAGACGGTGCCACGTGGAAACAAGCAATTGATAGCGGCGTAGAGGTTAGCAAAGAATGGGGTGGACGCGCGGCAAAAGGCAGTAAAGAGCTAGCAGAACGCGCAATGAAAACCCTGATGTCGGTATTCAAATAATGACTGCCAAAAATCTATTATCAATGCCACTAAACTTGCTGCACTCACTGTTAAAGTGGTTGTTGATCGCTATTTTTGGTTTGGCCTTGCTCGGCGGTGGCGCTTATGGAATATACAGGATATTAAGCATGTGGACATATGAAACCGATCTAATGGAACATGACAAACCTTATGGCGGCGGCGATATGCGTATCCATGGGCGGAGCGTTATAGTTTTCAAACCTATCGGACCAGAAATAACGTTCAAGAAAATGACAGAAGAGGAGCGCAAGCACCCGGAGAAATATAACTCTGTTGTCACTGAGCCGTGGATGAACGACTCATCCGAGCGCCTTAATCGCCACACTGTTCGCCTACTCCGTGGAGACATGGATAAAGGCATCTACCGTATTTTTGAGAAGCCAGGTCAAAATGGAGCATGGTGGCTGTCACCAGATTGGCAGACCATTTATGTCAGTACCGACTGGACAAACTACCACTTGCCTAACGGGCCTGATGGTTACGGACAACGCCAGCATACGCTGTGGAAATCGACAGATGGCGGACAGAGCTGGCGACAGTTGCAGTGGCCGGAGCATACCCAGCCAGGCCAACCGCTGTTCATGGCGGATGGCAAGCGCGGCTACTTGGTTGCCGATGGCATGCGCATCTGGCGCACCTTGGATGGCGGCGAGCATTGGCAGGAAATCGCGCTTCCCTCATGGGCGAATCAGCAATTAACCGGCCACCCGAGCGGCAATGGCCTATTGCCCATGGTCAAAGATAGCAGAGCCACATTCAGCGCTTATGACCTGGCCGACGATGGCGCATTGAGAGTGGCATTCTACGTACGCAAGGCGAAGCTGGCCCCGGGCATCGGCGAAGTGACGGAAAGCACGCTGCTGTATCGCCTTCCGCTTTCGGCATCACTGGATGAACTAGCCCGCAAGTGGATGCAACCGGAAATCGTCCTCCCACAGCAATCGGTGATGGATATCAAGGTATCCCGCGACGGCAACTTGAATCTGATTGCGCTGCAAGGGGAATTACAATCTGAAAAAGTCGCAGAGACTCAGCAACGTCAGGCAGCCTACGTCCAATGGAAAGACGGAAAAGAAAGCTACCGCCATGTGTTCGACGCGCACGTCGTTCCTGGCGCGCTGTTTATTGGCCCCCAAAATCAATTGGTGCTTGCCGGAGAGAGCCTGGAGTCTAAGCAAACCACGAGCGATTCGATCACGCTGGTCAGTACCGATCAAGGTCGCAGTTGGGATGAAACCAGCGATGGCATGGCATACGCTTGGTATTACGAAGGGGAAAGGAATCGTATCTGGAAGTATCAGCTCCAATCCTTGTACTGGAGAGAGTTGAAATAAAGCCAACCTCTGAACACTCAAGCTGGCGATAGCAGCGGCCGCTCGCCGTCGCCGCCAGCCGATAGCACAACAGATGTCTGCCACCACAGAAACCAATCACGCCATATGAATGGCTGGCATTCATAGGTGGCCCCTTCGATCAGATGAAGATCCGTCACGGGCGAATTCAAGCAAAGCATTTGAATGCGATACCTATCAACCCTAGCCATCTCTCTCGCGATGCTGAGCCAGCATACCCCGGCCGCCTGCGACAAAGATGGCTGGCAGCAACTGCTGCGCCATGCCAATGCGCCCGCCGTCTCAGCCTATGTCGAAAAACAGCATTGCGACATCGATCAGCCGCTCGACGACGTTTCCAAGACGCCGCTGGTCTACGCGACCGGCGACCGCAACCGCGCCGCAGTGCAAGCCCTGCTGCGGGCGGGCGCCAATCCCAATGTCGACGGCTACGACGGCAACACGCCGCTGTTTTACGCAGTGGCCGTCAAAGATCTGAATATCGTTCAGGATTTGATCGCCAAAGGGGCCGATGTCAACGCATCCACCCGCACCAGCGAAATCACGGTGTTGATGGCTGCCGTGCTGGACTCGACTCCCGCGATCGCGTCTTATCTGGTCAAGCGCGGCGCATCCCTGAGCGATGCCGACAAGTACGGCCATAAGCCGGCAGACTATGTAGCCAAACTCCCGGTGAAACAGCAAGCCGCGATGCGCGCGGTCTTGAAGAAAAACTGAATTCCGGATGGCCGAACAAAAACGGGGAGCTGCGCAAGCTGCTCCCCGTTTGGCATGGAACGGTATCGATCTTAGCGGTAGTGGCCCGCGTCCGCGGTCATCACCACTCGGCTGTGCGGCGGCGTCTGCCCATCCACCGCCATCATCACGCTCAGCGAGGTGATGGTGATGATGGAGAAGAAGAACACCTGCCGCGCCCAGGCGCGGTCGTCGGTTTCGCGCTTGTAGCCGGACAGCGCCATCTTCAGCCACCACAGGCTGGTGGCCACCGCCACCGCCAGGTAGCCGTAGCCGGCGTAGCCGCCGTACACCAACATCACGGTCGCCGCGGCGAAGGCCAGGATGTAGAGCACGATCTGCTGCTTGGCGGCGGAAATGCCCTTCACCACCGGCAGCACCGGGATGCCGGCCGCCTCGTAGTCCTTGAAGCGGAAGATGGCGATGGCGTACGAGTGCGGCATCTGCCACAGGCTGAACATCAGCAGCAGGATGGCCGCGCCCATGTCGAAGCGGCCGGTGACGGCGCAGTAGCCGGCCACCGGCGGCACCGCGCCGGACAGGCTGCCCACCAGGGTGCCGTACACCGAGTGGCGCTTCATGTACAGGCTGTACACGCCGACATAGATCACGAAGCCGAACAACACGCAGCCGGTGGCCAGCGGGTTGGTGCAGAACCACAGCAGGGCGAAGCCCGCCAGGCCCAGCACCACGCCATGCGCCAACGCGGCCTTGGTGCTCATCGCGCCGGTGACCAGCACCCGTTTCTGGGTACGGGCCATCTTGGCGTCGATGTCCTGATCGATGCAGTTGTTGATCGCACAGCCGGAGGCCACCACCAGCGACAAGCCGACGACGGTGGCCGCCAGCAGCCACCAGTCGATCGAACCCTGCGCCGCCAGCAGGAAACCGCCGGCGGCCGAGATCAGGTTGCCGAAAATGATGCCGGGCTTGGTGACCTGAAGATAACGCTTGAACTTCAAATCGGCCTCGCTCAGCGCATCATCAGCGCGTCGGCGGTGTAGATGATCCAGATCGACAGGACTACCAGCAGCGCGATCACCATGCCGGTGAACAGGAAGGAGAAGCTGTTGAGTTTGCCCTCCTCGCTGCGGAATTCCAGGTGCAGGAAATACTTCAGCTGCACCACGATCTGCACCACCGCCAACGCCAGGATGCCGATCAACGTCGCCTGCTTGGTGAAGGCGCCGCCCATCACCATCCAGAACGGGATCGCGGTAAGGATCACCGACAGCGCGAAGCCGACCAGATAGCTCTTCACGCTGCCGTGGTTCTCATGTTCATGCGCGTGACTCATCACATGGCTCCTTTCAGGTAGACGACGGTGAATACGCAGATCCACACGATGTCGAGGAAGTGCCAGAACAGCGACAGGCAGTTCAGACGGGTCATGGCTCGGCCGGTCAGGCCGGTCTTTGCCACTTCGAACATCATCACGCCCATCCACAACAGGCCGGCGGTCACGTGCAGGCCATGCAGGCCCACCAAGCCGAAGAAGGCAGACAGGAAGGCGCTCTTCTGCGGACCGTGGCCCTCGGAGATCAAGTGGTGGAACTCATTGATTTCCAGCCCGATGAAAGCGGCACCCAGCAAGAAGGTCACGGCCAGCCAGCCGAGCACGGCGGACTTGTTGCCTTTTTGGCCGGCGATCAGCGCGAAGCCGTAGGTGATGGAAGACAACAGCAGGGCCGCGGTTTCCACCAGCACGTATTGCAGATCGAAGATGTCCTTGCCGGACACGCCTTCCGCCACGTTGCGGAACAGGACTGCGTAGGTCGCGAACGCGGTCGCGAACAGGATGCAGTCGGTCATCAGGTAGAACCAGAAGCCCAGGACGGTCTGCGAACCGCTGTCGTGGTGCTCGTGGTCGTCGTGCGCTGCGTGCGCTTCTTTTACATAAGTCGTCATGTCAGATTCAACCCGTTACGCGGTAGTGGTCGGACGCGCAGCCTTTTTCGGCTCGGCCGGATCACGCTCGGTGTAGTTGTCGACGTCGATGCCCAGCTTCTCGAAGCGGGCGCGCTCGATCGCCTCCACTTCGTCCGGCTGCACGTAGTAGTCCAGATCGTTGTCGTAGGCGCGGGCCAGCATGCAGCCGACGACGCCCACCAGGCCGACGATCGCCAGCCACCAGATGTGCCAGATCAGCGCGAAGCCCAGCACAGTGGTGAAGCCGCCGATGTACAGGCCGACTGCGGTGTTGCGCGGCATGTGGATCGGTTCGTACGACTTCGGCACGGCGTAGGCGATGCCCTTTTCCTTCATGTCGGTGAAGGCGTCGATGTCATGCACCTGCGGCAGCTTGGCGAAGTTGTAGAACGGGGCCGGGGACGAAGTGGACCACTCCAGGGTGTGGCCGTTCCACGGATCGCCGGTTTCATCGACCAGTTTCTTGCGATCGCGGATGCTCACCACGATCTGCAGCAGCTGGCAGGCGATGCCGGCGGCGATCAGCAGCGCGCCGAACAGGGCGATGTACAGCCACGGCTCCCAGGCCGGGTTGTCAGTGTGGTTCAGGCGACGGGTCATGCCCAGGAAGCCCAGCACGTACAGCGGCATGAAGGCGAACATGAAGCCGATCTGCCAGAACCAGAACGAGGCCTTGCCCAACTTGTCGTTCAGCTTGAAGCCGAACACCTTCGGGAACCAGAACGACACGCCGGCCAGGTAGCCGAACACGGCGCCGCCGATGATGGTGTTGTGGAAGTGGGCGATCAGGAACAGGCTGTTATGCAGCACGTAGTCAGCGCCCGGCACGGCCAACAGCACGCCGGTCATGCCGCCGATGGAGAAGGTCACCATGAAGCCCAAAGTCCACAGGATCGGGGTTTCAAAGCGCAGGCGGCCTTTGTAGATGGTGAACAGCCAGTTGAACAGCTTCACGCCGGTCGGGATCGAGATGATCATCGTCGCGATGCCGAAGAACGCGTTCACGTTGGCGCCGGAGCCCATCGTGAAGAAGTGGTGCAGCCAAACCATGAAGCCCAGCACCGAGATCGCGCCGCTGGCGTAGATCATGGACTTGTGGCCGAACAGGCGCTTGCCGGCGAAAGTGGACACCACTTCCGAGAAGATGCCGAACGCCGGCAGAACCAGGATGTACACCTCGGGGTGGCCCCAGGCCCAGAACAGGTTCAGGTACATCATGGCGTTGCCGCCCAGTTCC
Organism: Chromobacterium phragmitis; assembly: GCF_003325475.1. Lineage (NCBI taxonomy): Bacteria > Pseudomonadati > Pseudomonadota > Betaproteobacteria > Neisseriales > Chromobacteriaceae > Chromobacterium > Chromobacterium phragmitis. The sequence continues at coordinate 2,434,564 of NZ_CP029495.1, read as the reverse complement.
GCGGTGAAGAAGTGGAAGTCCAGGTAGCGGTCCAGCGCCAGCATGGCCAGCGCGCCGGTCAGGATCGGGAAGGAAGTGGCGATCAGCACGTTAGCCCAGGTGCAGGTCCAGGTGAAGATCGGCATGTCCATCAGCTTCATGCCCGGGGCGCGCATCTTGATCACGGTCACCAGGAAGTTGATCGCGGTCAGCGTCGTCCCGATGCCTGATATCTGCAAGGCCCAGATGTAGTAATCCACCCCCACGTCAGGGCTGAATCCCAGCTCGGCCAGCGGCGGATAAGCCACCCAGCCGGTGCGGGCGAAGTTGCCCACGCCCAGCGACAGGTTGACCAGGATCACCGCGGACACCAGCAGCCAGAAGCTCAGCGAGTTCAGGAAGGGGAAGGCCACGTCGCGGGCGCCGATCTGCAGCGGCACCACGATGTTCATCAAGCCGGTCATGAACGGCATCGCCATGAAGATGATCATGATCACGCCGTGGGCGGTGAAGATCTGGTCATAGTGCTCGGGCGGGAACACGCCGTGGGCGCCGCCGGTGGCCATCGCCAGCTGGGTACGCATCATCAGCGCGTCGGCGAAGCCGCGCAGCAGCATGATCATGGCGACGATGATGTACATCACGCCGATTTTCTTGTGATCGACCGAAGTCAGCCACTCTTTCCAGAGATAGCCCCACTTGCCGAACTTGGTGATCAACGCGAACACCATCAGCCCGATCAGGCCGGCGCCGCCCAGCGCCCCCATGATGATGGGCTCATGGAACGGGATCGCGTCCAGAGTCAATTTACCTAACAGCATCGATGCTTACTCCTTGACAACCGTCGGGGTGATCGCGGCGCATAATTCTTTGGTCATTTTGGCCAGTTTGATGGCGTCGTCGCTGTCGGCCAGCGACGGGCGAGCAGCCATGTATTTGTGCTGCACGGCCTCGAACAGGTACGGCGTGGTCGACGCGTAGTATTCCACCGCATTGTTTTCGCTAGGCTTGAGCAACTTCAGGTACGCAGGCGCGTCCAACGCTTGTCCGGAAGCCTTGGCCTTGGCCACCCAGGCGTCGAACTCGGCCGGGGTCTTGGTGGCGACGGCATTGAACTTCATGCCGGAGAAGCCCGCGCCGCTGTAGTTGGCGGAGAAGCCCTTGTAGGTGCCAGGCTCGTTGGCGATCAAGTGCAACTGGGTCTGCATGCCGGCCATCGCGTAGATCTGGCCGCCCAGCTGCGGAATGAAGAACGAGTTCATCGCCGCGTCGGAAGTGATCTTGAAGCTCACCGGCGTATCGGCCGGGAATACCAGCTCATTGACGGAAGCGATTTGCTGCTCGGGGTAGATGAATAACCATTTCCAGTTCAGCGCCACCACCTGCACTTGGATCGCCTTCTTGTCCGACTCAAGCGGACGATAAGGATCGAGCTTGTGGGTGCTCTTCCAGGTCAGCGTCGCCAGGAAGGCGATGATGATGCAGGGGATCAGCCATACCACGATCTCGATCTTGGTCGAGTGCGACCATTTCGGCTCGTAGGCGGCTTCCTTGTTGCCGGCGCGGTACTTCCAGGCGAAGACCAAGGTCATCACGATCACCGGGATGACCACCAGCAGCATCAGCGCGGTTGCCGTCAGGATCAGGGACTTCTGCTCCGCGGCGATCTGGCCCTTGGGATCGAGAATGCCGCCTTGGCATCCCGACAGCAGGGCGATCACCACAGGCGCCAGCCCCCGCATCAGGCGGGAGGGTCTATGGTTTCTCATCTTACGACTTTTCAGGTTAAAAAATCCTTTGGCGCGCGGATGCGCGACAGGCGTTGCGAGCCTCGCTCCAACGCCAAGAAAACAGTTTCCCGCAGGATAGCCGCCGTGCCGGGGCAACCTTGCCGGCATGACGAATCCTGGCCAAACCAGAAATTTAGAGCTCGCGGGCTTGCCGCGATCGACCCTGCCGGCAACGACTGCCCAGCGGGACTGGAAACGACTCCACAATCGTTTCCGGACGATGAGGTGACAGCAGAAAGTTCACTGTCCGAGTGAAACGCCATGCGCGGCGCGGGAAGACAGGATTTCGGCAAACACTAACATCTGCGCCCGCCGCGGCGACATCTGCGGCAAATCGTCGCAGCAATGACAGCGGGCGGGGCGTATTAAAAACAGTTCCAGCCAAGATTTCAAGAGTCTTGATCCTCGTCAAAATCCACCCGTCACCGAATATGCCATTCAATTGACAGGGATCAAGGACAATCGCCGCGGGATTCCATCGAAGAGACAACCACTTAGGACAAAGGCATTGAGATGACCAAGTCATGAAAGTCATTGCAATCCGTTACAAAAAATATTTCTGTCCTGATAAAAACCTGCTTGAAAAAATCAGCGTGCAAAAGAAAACTGCCTGATTGCATCGAATACGCGATGGCGCGCCGAGAAACGAAAAAAGCCGAATCGTTTTGATTCGGCTTTTCTGTATTTGGTTGCGGGGGCAGGATTCGAACCTACGACCTTCGGGTTATGAGCCCGACGAGCTACCAGACTGCTCCACCCCGCGTCAGAGAGGTTGCATATTAAGACAAAGACGAAAGCGCGTCAAGAACTTTTTACATCAAAATGACAAAGCGGCATCCTCCGCCATTCAAAATCCACGACTCGCCAACAAAAAAGGCGGCTCTCGCCGCCTTTCGCATGAGCTGGCCGCTTTACTTCTTCTCTGCGCGGGCCTTGGCCACCAGCTCGTTCATCACCTGGATCATCCGCTCCGGCGTCGCGGTCACCACCACGTACTTGCCGTTGACGATCACGGTCGGCGTGCCCTGGATCTGGTAGTCGCGGGTGATCTTGCTCGCGCGCGCCACCTGGGCGTTGATGCCGAAAGAGTTGTAGGTCTGCAGCAGCTTGGCGCTGTCCACGCCCTTTTGTTGCTTGATCCAGCTAGCGAACTGGTCCGGCTTGGACAGATCCACGCGCTGCTTGATCTGCGCTTCGAAAGCGGCGCGGTGCAGCTTGTCGAAAGTGCCGGTGGCGTTGAAAGTGGCGAACATGCGCGCGAAGCCCTCCATCGACTTCTGCCACACGATCTGCTCCTTGCGGAAGCTTACGTCGGCCGGCTGCGCCTTGGCCCAGGCGTTGAAGGCCGGATCATCGTCATAGCAATGGATGCAATGGTAGGAAAAGAACTCGATCACTTCCACCTTCTTGGGATCGGCGACCGGCTGAGGCGTGCTCAGCATGGTGTAATCCTTGCCCAACTGGATAGCGGCATTCGCCATGCCGCTGACCGCCAGCATTACCAACAGCAACCATTTCTTCATCTTGTTTTCCCGTTAAATAAGGGTTCGATTTATTCGGCCTTCACCACATTGGCGCTGATGCCGTCTTGTTTCAGTTGCGCGCGCAGGCGGTCCACATCGTCCTGACGGCTCAGCGGACCGACCCGGACGCGATGCACCATCCCCTTGTCCGGCACATTGACCGACTGGATCTTGGCCTCCACCCCCAGCAGAGCCAGCTTCGCCTTCAGATTGTCGGCCTCGTCCTGATTCTGGAATGCGCCCAACTGCAGATAAACTTTTTTGGCAGGCGCCGATGCCGAAGGTTCCCCCGGCCGGCCGGACTTGGCGTCGGACGTCACCGCGTCCACCTGGCCCGGCAGTATCTTGTAGAAATCGAAGCGCTGCTCTTCCTTGCCGCCCTTGGCCTGAGCCTGCGGCGCGGGCTTGGGCTTGGCTCCATGGCTGTCAGCCGGCGGCGGCGCGGACTGACCGGAGTCCAGCGTGGCCTGGGGCTGGGACGGAGGAACCGGCGCCGGCTGCGCCGCCGGCGCGGCGGCAGAGGCGGCATCGGAAATGCGGGTCCCCGGCGCCAGCAGCTCGGTCGGCGGCTGCGGCGTCTCTGCTTTGCGCTCGTTCTTGGTCTGGAACGTGACCGGCGATCGGTTCAGATACATCGCCAACCCCACCGCCACCGCCACGCCGACGATCAGGCCGATGATGATGCCCGCCATCATGCCGCCGCCACCGCGCGACGAAGAAGAGTTGCCGCGCCCGCGCGACGGCCGGGAGGAGTTTTTCAGGTCTCGATTAGCCATTCACCACTACCGCTATGTCTGTCGGACGGCGATCACGCCGCCCGGGTTTATATGAGTTCTATCCGGCACTGCCTTGCATGGCGCGCCTGAGCTGGATCGCCTGCAATACATGGTTGCGGCTTATCGTTTCCACGCCCTGCAAATCGGCTATGGTGCGCGAAACCCGCAGTATCCGATGATACGCGCGCGCCGACAAGCCAAGTTGTTGCAATGCCTTGGCCAGCACCTCCAGCGCCTGCCCATCGCCGCCGCAATGCCGATCCAGCTCGGCGCCCTGCAAAACGGCGTTCAGCATGCCTTGCCGCGACAGCTGGCGCTCGCGCGCCCGCAACACCCGGGAACGGACCGGCTCGCTGGCCTCGCCCGGAGCCGAGCCTTGCAGCTCTTCCGCCGTCAGCGCCGGCACCTCCACCTGCAGGTCGATCCGATCCAGCAAGGGGCCGGAGATTTTACCCCTATATCTCGCCATCTGCTCGGGCGTGCACTGGCAGCGCCCCGAAGGATGGCCGTGATAACCGCAGGGGCAGGGATTCATCGCCGCCACCAACTGGAAGCGCGCCGGAAAACTCGCCTGCCTGGCGGCGCGCGAGATATGGATCACGCCGCTTTCCAGCGGTTCGCGCAGCACTTCCAGCACCTTGCGGTCGAACTCCGGCAGCTCGTCCAGAAACAGCACTCCGTGGTGCGCCAGGCTGATCTCGCCCGGCCTGGGATCGCTGCCGCCGCCGACCAGGGCGACCGCGGAAGCGGTATGGTGCGGCGCTCTGAAGGGGCGGACCCGCCAACGTCCCGCCTGGAAGCCCTGCGAGCCCAATGACTGCACCGCCGCGCTCTCCAGCGCCTCCCGCTCCGACAAGCCGGGCAACAAACCCGGCAGCCTGGCAGCCAGCATGGACTTTCCGGTTCCCGGCGGCCCCATCAACAGCAAGCTATGCCCGCCGGCGGCGGCGATTTCCAGCGCGCCACGAGCGAGGGACTGGCCTTTGACATCGGCTAGATCAGGGTAGTTCGGCAACGCCGAATCCGCGCTTGCCGCGAAGGGATCCAGCTGCTGCAGGCCATTCAAGAAGGCGCAGGCCTGCGGCAAAGAGGCCACCGCGTAAACGGCGGCGCCGCCCACGACCGCGGCCTCCGCCGCGCTGTCCACCGGCAGCACGAAGGCCCGCCCTGCGGCATGGCACTGGCAGGCCATCGCCAGCGCGCCGCGCACCGGGCGCACTGCGCCGCTGAGCGCCAGCTCGCCGGCGAATTCGTAACGGGAGATGTCGTCATTCTTGACCTGGCCGGAAGCCAGCAGGATGCCGATGGCGATGGGGAGGTCGAAGCGGCCGGAATCCTTGGGCAGGTCGGCCGGAGCCAGATTGACGGTGATCTTGCGGGCGGGAAACTCGAAACCGGAAGTGAGAATGGCGGCACGGACTCGATCCCGGCTTTCCTTCACCTCGGTGTCGGGCAGCCCGACGATATTGAAGGCGGGCAGGCCGTTGGCGAGGTGGACCTCGACGGCCACCTCCGGGGCGTCAAGCCCGGACAACGCCCTGCTCGCCACCACCGCCAGCGTCATGGCGCTCAGGAATGGCCGAGTTCGGACTGCTCTTCCACCTTGGCGGCCGTCTCCTCGGGAAACAGCTCCGCCTCCAGGCGGGACAGGCGCGTCTCCAGCGCGGCCAGCTTCTCGCGGGTGCGCGCCAGCACCGCCTGCTGCACGTCGAATTCCTCGCGGGTGACCAGATCCATCTTGGCGAAGGTGGAAGCCATCATCGCACGCACGTTCTTTTCGATGTCCTTGGCCGGGCTGGCGGCGATAGTCTCGCCGATCTTGGCGCTGATCTCTTCAAACAGTTTCTGGCTCAACATGGTCGCGGCTCCCGCAGTGTCTGGATATCCAGCCGAGTTTAGCAAAAAGCGCCTTCGCGCTCCCGCATTTCCTGTCCGCGCGGCCATCGCCAGCACAAAGACATGTCGCATCGCAGCAATGCACCAAAGTTGTGCAGCATAAACAGCCGCCATGCACAAGGAAAGTGCCTGAATGGACAGCGCGCCATTTTTTGCAGTGCATCACAATTCAGAGAACGCCCATCGCGGGCTGGCACGATTCCTGCATGACCATCCGCAGCAGAACCATCTGTCAATCGTCCGAGAAGGAGCCGCCATGAAACTCGTCACCGCAGTGATCAAGCCGTTCAAGCTTGATGAAGTCCGCGAAGCGCTGTCCGCCATCGGCGTACAGGGCGTCACCGTATCCGAGGTCAAGGGATTCGGCCGCCAGAAAGGCCATACCGAGTTGTATCGCGGCGCCGAATACGTCGTCGACTTCCTGCCCAAGGTGAAGCTGGAAATCGCCATCGACGACGCGCTGCTGGACCAGGTGGTGGAAGCCATCGAGAAATCCGCCCGCACCGGCAAAATCGGCGACGGCAAGATCTTCGTCTACGACCTGGAGCAGGTGATCCGCATCCGCACCGGCGAAACCGGCGCCGACGCGGTCTGACCGCTTTGTGAAACTGGGGAAACCATAATGAAAAAGATACTCGCTGCCATGGCTTCCGGGCTCGCCGCTCTCTCCCTGCCCGCGCTGGCCGACGCGCCCGCCGGCCCGGCGGTGGCCGCCGCCAAGGTGATCAACTCCGGCGACACCGCCTGGATGCTGACCTCCACCGCCCTGGTGCTGTTCATGACCATTCCCGGCCTGGCGCTGTTCTACGGCGGCATGGTCCGCAAGAAAAACGTGTTGGCCACGCTGATGCAGAGCTTCGCCATCACCGCTCTGGTGACCGTGTTGTGGGCGGTGGTCGGCTACAGTCTCGCCTTCACCGTCGGCAACCCCTATATCGGCGATCTGTCGCGCCTGCTGCTGGACGGCATGGTGTACATGAAGGATGCCGGCAAGCTGGCCGTGCATCCTCTGGCCGGCACCATTCCGGAATCGGTGTTCATGACCTTCCAGATGACCTTCGCCATCATCACTCCGGCGCTGATCACCGGCGCCTTCGCCGAGCGGATGAAATTCTCGGCGATGCTGGTCTTCATGGCCTTGTGGTCGTTGCTGGTCTACGTGCCGGTCGCCCACTGGGTGTGGGCGCCGGGCGGCTGGATGGGCAATTACGGCGTGCTGGACTTTGCCGGGGGCACCGTGGTGCACATCAACGCCGGCGTGGCCGGCTTGGTGACCGCCCTGGTGCTGGGCAAGCGCGTAGGCTTCGGCCGCGAGGCGATGCCTCCCCATAACCTGGTGCTGACGCTGGTGGGCGCATCGATGCTGTGGGTGGGCTGGTTCGGCTTCAACGCCGGCTCCGCCGTCGCCGCCGACGGCCGCGCCGGCATGGCGATGGTCACCACCCAGGTCGCCACCGCGATGGCCGCGCTGGCCTGGATGTTCGCCGAGTGGATCGCCAAGAAGAAGCCGTCGGTGCTGGGCATCGCCTCCGGCGCGGTGGCGGGCCTGGTCGCCATCACCCCGGCCGCCGGCTTCGTCGACGTCAAGGGCGCGCTGGCCATAGGCTTGGCCGCCGGCGTGGTCTGCTTCTGGGGAGCCACCGGCCTGAAGCACATGATGGGCTATGACGACTCGCTGGACGCTTTCGGCGTGCACGGCGTCGGCGGCATCCTGGGGGCGCTGCTGACCGGCGTGTTCGCGGTCAAGGATATCGGCGGCGCCGACGGCAGCCTGGTCATCCAGGCGTTGGGCGTTGGCGTCACCATCGTCTACTGCGGCATCGTCACCTTCATCCTGCTGAAGCTGGTGGATATCGCCCTGGGCCTGCGCGTGGCCGAAGACGAGGAGCGCGAGGGCCTGGACTTGGTTCTGCACGGCGAGCGTGTGGAGTAGACCGCCCGCTAAAGATTGTTGTGTAAGGGACTTGGCGGGGCTTCGGCCCCGTTTTTTTTTCGCCATTCCGGAATGAAAAAACCGGCCTTTGGCCGGTTTTGATCAATGCGACGAGTTTACTTGACGATACGCAGGCTTGGCCGCCCGCTGGGGCGGTTCGGCGACGGATCGTCGCCGCCGGACTCCGGCGCTTCCTCTTCGGCGCCAACCGGCTTCAGGCTGGCCGCCTCTTCGCTCATCGGCTCCACCTCGAAACCCATGCCCTCGCCGGTTTCCCGGGCGAAGATGGACATCACGTTGCCGATCGGCACCCAGATGTCGCGCGAAACCCCGCCGAAACGCGCGGAAAACGAAATCCACTCATTGTCGATGCGCAGGTTCTTGGTTGCGGTATCGGCGATATTGAGCACGATCTCATTGTTCTTCACGTACTCGAGCGGCACATCGGTGCGGCCATTGACCCACACCACGATGTACGGGGTGTAGCCATTGTCGCCGCACCACTGATGCAACGCGCGGATCATGTACGGCTTGGTGCTGGAGCTCATCGCGTCTCCTTACTTGCGCATCGCCTTTTCGGACGGGGTCAGCGAATCGATGAAGGACTGACGCTGGAAAATGCGCTCGGCGTACTTCAGGATCGGCGCCGCGCTCTTGCCCAGGTCAATGTTGTAATGCTCCAGACGCCACATCAGCGGAGCGATGGCCACGTCTATCATCGAGAAGTCGTCGCCCAGCATGAACTTTTGCTTGGAGAAGATCGGCGCGATGGTGGTCAGGCCGTCGCGGATTGCTTCGCGGGCCTTGGTCGCTTCCTTGCCTGTGGCGCCGGCTTCCAGCGTCTTCACATGAATGAACAGTTCGTTTTCGAAACGATGCAGGAACAGGCGGGCGCGAGCGCGCATCACCGGATCGGCCGGCATCAGTTGCGGGTGCGGGAAACGCTCGTCGATGTATTCATTGATGATGTTCGACTCATGCAGGATCAGGTCGCGCTCCACCAGAACCGGCACTTCGTTGTACGGGTTCATCACAGCCAGGTCTTCCGGCTTGTTATGGATATCCACATCGATGATTTCGAAATCCATCCCTTTCTCGAAGAGCACGATACGGCAGCGCTGACTGAACGGGCAGGTGATTCCGGAGTAGAGGGTCATCATGGCGGAGAAAATCCTTGACTAACTTAAAAAATGAGTGCAGCGCGCATTCTAGCACCATCCGGTGGCAATATTCCAGCCTTTCAACACAACATCATGATTATAAAAAGAAAAAGGCGGAATCTCTTCCGCCTTTTCAACTGCCCGATCGCGTTAGTGAACGTCGCGCCAGTACTCTTTCTTTAGCAGGTACACCAGCGGGAACAGCAGCAGGCCGAGGAACAGCACCACCACGTAGCCGATCTGCTGGCGCTTCACCGCCGCCGGCTCGCCGATGTAGACCAGGAAGTTGGTCAAGTCGCGCATGCGGCGGTCGAACTCGACGGTGTTGGCCTTGCCGTTTTCCAGCTTGGTCAGCGTGCCGGCTTTCACCAGTTCCAGCTTGTGCTCTTCATGGCCTTCGGCGTTCTTCATCGTCTTCAGCTCCTGGTCGCCCTGCCATTCCCAGAAAATGTGCGGCATGCCGACCTTGTCGAACACCAGGTTGTTCCAGCCGGTGGGACGAGACGGATCACGATAGAAACCGCGCAGATAGCTGTACAGGTAGTCGGCGCCGCGGGAACGCGCGATCAGCGACAGATCGGGCGGCGTGGCGCCGAACCAGGCCTTGGCGTCCTGCTTGTTCATCGCGATGTTCATCTGGTCGCCGATCTTCGCGCCCTCCGGCAACAGATTGGCCTTGATCTGCTCTTCGGTCAGGCCGATGTCTTCCAGCCGGTTGTAACGCATCATGCTGGCCGAGTGGCAGGACAGGCAGTAGTTGACGAAGATCTGCGCGCCGCGCTGCAGGCTCTCGGTGTCCTGGATGTCGATGTTCGCCTTGTCGAGCTTGGGACCGCCCTCGTTGGCGAAAGCCGGCAGCGCGCAGGGCAAGGCCAGCGCCGCGGCGGCGATCAGGTGACGGATCTTGTTTTTCATTTTCCTTATCCCCTTACACGTTCATCGCGAACAACGCGGCCAGGAACACGGTGAGCGCCACCAGGGCCACGAACTGGATCTGACGCTTGGCGTTGGTGTCGGTCACCCGATCCGGAACCGGGACGCTGCCCACATCGTTCTTGGTGTAGAACGGCATGCCCAGGAAGAAGGCGAAGTAGATCACCGAGAAGATCTGCGAGATCAGCGTGCGCACTTCGGTCGGCGGCATCGCGCCCAGGATGCCCAGGCCGATGAAGGAGGCGATGAACAGGATCAGCGCGACCTTGAACTTGGGACCGCGGTAGCGGATGGACTTGATCGGCGAACGATCCAGCCACGGCAGGAAGGCGATCAGCACCACGGCGGCTCCCATTGCCAGCACGCCCCACACCTGAGTCCCGGCGAAAGACGGCACGGCGCGCAGGATCGCGTAGAACGGAGTGAAGTACCAGACCGGCGCGATGTGCGGCGGGGTCTTCAGCGGATCGGCCTGGTCGAAGTTCGGATGCTCGAGGAAGTAGCCGCCCATTTCCGGCAGGAAGAACACGATCACCGAGAACACCACCATGAACACCACGACGCCGAGGATGTCCTTGATGGTGTAGTACGGGTGCGAGTAGATGCCGTCCAGGTACAGGCCGGTGCTCGGGTCCTTGGGCTGCTTCTTGATCTCCACGCCGTCAGGGTTGTTGGAGCCCACTTCGTGCAGAGCCATCAGGTGGGCCGCCACCAGCGCCAGCAGCACCAGCGGCACCGCGATCACGTGCAGCGCGAAGAAGCGGTTCAGCGTGGCGTCGGACACTACGAAGTCGCCGCGTATCCACAGCGACAGGTCGGGGCCGATCACGGGAATCGAGCCGAACAGGTTGACGATCACCTGGGCACCCCAGAACGACATCTGGCCCCATGGCAGCAAATACCCCATGAAGGCCTCGGCCATCAGGCACAGGAAGATCAGCGTGCCGAACACCCAGACCAGCTCGCGCGGCTGCTTGTACGAGCCATAGATCAGGCCGCGGAACATGTGCAGGTAAACCACGACGAAGAACATCGAGGCGCCGGTGGAGTGCATGTAGCGGATGATCCAGCCGCCGGCCACGTCGCGCATGATGTATTCGACCGAGGCGAAGGCGACCGGGATGCCTGCGGCGTTAAGCGTGCCGTCCGGCTTGTAATTCATGGTCAGGAAGATGCCGGTGACGATCTGCAGCACCAGCACCAGCATGGCCAGCGAACCGAAGAAGTACCAGAAGTTGAAATTCTTGGGCGCGACATACTTGCCCCATTGGCTTTCCCACAAGGCGGTCAGCGGGAAACGCGCGTCCACCCAGTTAAGCAGCTTTTGTGCTTTGCTCATTTTTCACCCTCAGCTTATTTGTCGTCGCCAATCAACAGGCGGGTAGCGGACAGATACTTGTGCGGGGGGATCTCCAGGTTCTTCGGCGCCGGCACCCCCTTGAACACGCGGGCGGCCAGGTCGAACTTGGAGCCATGGCAGGGGCAGTAGAAGCCTCCCAGCCAGTCCGGCCCCAGGTCGGCGGGCGCCAGATCGGGCCGGAAGGTCGGCGAACAGCCCAAGTGTGTGCAGATGCCGACCGCCACCAAGAACTCGGGCTTGATGGAACGATGCTCGTTCTGACAGTAAGAGGGCTGCTGATCCACTTCGGATTTGGGATCGACCAGCCTGGGGTCGTTCTTGGGCAGGTTCTTCAGCTGGTCCGGCGTGCGGTTGAGAATCCATACCGGCTTGCCGCGCCATTCGACGTTGATCTTCTGGCCGGCCTCGATCTTGCCGATGTCTACCTCTACCGGCGCGCCGGCGGCCTTGGCCCTCTCGGACGGGAAAAAGCTCATGAAAAACGGCGTGGCCGCGCCGACTACCGCAACACCCCCAACAGCGCTGGAAGCGATCGTCAGAAAACGACGGCGCCCCGTATCGACTTGCTGTTCACTCATTACAGTCATCCTCAATCGTGGAAATCGAGCCCTAAACCGCTGGATTTTACCCGATTACTAGTAGGGACTTGAAGCTTCTATGCAAATAAATTGGCCGACACGCCAGCTATTTGCTTAAACCGGGTTGAAAACATCAATAAATTCGACATTTATGCCGGATACTTGCGCCAAATGCTCGCCTAGTGCCTTGATGCCAAAGCGTTCCGTTGCATGATGACCCGCGGCGATGAATGCGACATCGCTTTCCATCGCCATGTGGTAATTCTGTTCCGATGCTTCGCCGGTGATGAAAACGTCAATGCCGAGCGCGATCGCGTCGGAGAAAAAACCCTGCGCGCCGCCGGTGCACCAGGCCACGCGTCTAACCGGCTTGTCGACTCGCCCCAGCAACTGCGCGCTTCGCCCCAGCGCGTCGGAAACATGCGCGGCGAGCGCCGCGGCATCGCCGCCCGCATTCCACTCTCCATGCCAGAGCAGGTTTTGCTCCCCGGACTGCCCCGCCACCGCCAAGCCCAACAATTTGCCCAACTGAGCGTTGTTGCCCAGCTCAAGATGGCCATCCAGCGGCAAATGATAAGCCAGCAGGCTGATGTCGTTCCGCAGCAGCGAAGCGACGCGGCGCTTCTTCATGCCTCGGATGCTGGCGTCTTCGCCTTTCCAGAAATAGCCATGATGGACCAGGATGGCATCCGCTCCCCGCTCCGCCGCCGCGTCGATCAGCGCCTGGGACGCGGTTACGCCGGTCACCACCTTGCGGACTTCGCTTCTTCCTTCCACCTGCAATCCATTGGGCGCGTAGTCCTTGTAGCGCCAGGGCTCCAGGCAGCCATCCAGCCAGCCATGCAAATCTCTCAGCAACATTCCGCGCACCTCTTCACTATCATTCATGCTAGATATTTTGCCATCAAATCGTTAAATACTTCGCCATATCCAGTGAGAATCCCGACTTTGCCCCAACTTGGCGATGCCGATAAAATGCAATCATAGATTAGCCGCTGCCGCATTCCGGCCTGTATTCTCCGCGCCGCGGAAAAACCAGCGGAATCGCTGCGCGGCTCGATTTTCCTGGCCGGCGCGGCCTCAACTTCTATTGGCGCAGGAATTCATCCATGACCATTCTCGTTACCGGCGGCGCGGGCTTCATAGGCGGAAATTTCGTACTGGACTGGCTGGCTAGGCATGATGAAACGCTCGTCAATCTCGATGCGCTCACCTATGCCGGCAATCTGGAAACGCTGAAATCCGTGCAGGCGCATCCCGGCCATGTTTTTGTTCACGGCGATATCCTAGACTCCGCGCTGCTGGATCAACTCTTGGCGAGACATCAGCCACGCGCCGTAATCCACTTCGCCGCGGAAAGCCATGTGGATCGCTCCATTCACGGCCCGATGGCCTTCATCCAGACCAATATCATCGGCACTTTTCAATTGCTGGAAAGCGCGCGCCGGTATTGGCAAGGCCTGGAAGCGCGCCGCCAGCAGGACTTTCGCTTTCTCCACGTTTCCACCGACGAAGTCTACGGTTCGCTGGCTGCGGATGATGCCCCTTTCAGCGAGCGCCACCCCCAGCAACCCAACAGCCCCTACTCGGCCTCCAAAGCCTCGTCGGATCATCTGGTCCGCGCCTGGCATCACACCTACGGCCTGCCGGTGCTAACCACGAACTGCAGCAACAACTATGGTCCCTACCATTTCCCGGAAAAGCTGATCCCGCTGGTGATCCTGAACGCGCTGGCCGGGGAGCCGCTGCCCATTTACGGCGACGGCCTGCAAGTCCGCGACTGGCTGTTCGTCAGCGACCATTGCAGCGCGGTCCGCCGGGTGCTGGAAGCAGGCCGAGCGGGAGAAACCTACAATGTCGGCGGCTGCAATGAAAAGACCAATCTGGAAGTGGTCCGCACCATCTGCAGCCTGCTGGACGGATTGCGTCCCAGAGCGGATGGCCGCTCTTACGCCGAACAGATCCGCTTCGTAAGCGATCGGCCCGGCCACGACAGGCGCTATGCCATAGACGCGGGCAAACTGGAACGGGAGCTTGGGTGGAGGCCGGCCGAAACATTCGACAGCGGCATACGCAAGACCATCGAATGGTATCTGGCCAATGCGGAGTGGGCCGCCCACGTCCGGGACGGCAGTTATCGCGATTGGGTGAGCAAGCAATATGGATGAAGCACTGCCTCGCATTCTGATTACCGGCAAAGACGGCCAGGTCGGCCACGCCCTGCAGGCCGCGCTGGCGCCGCTCGGCCAATTGATCGCCGCAGATCGCCGGCAATTGGACCTGAGCCAAACAGGACGCCTCTCCCAGGCTCTGGATCGCATCCGGCCTGACATCATCGTCAACCCGGCCGCCTACACCGCAGTGGACAAGGCGGAAAGCGAGCCGGAACTGGCGTTCCAGGTCAATGCCGAGGCTCCTGGCGAGCTTGCGCGATGGGCTGCCTCCCACGACGCGTTGATGGTTCACTACTCCACCGATTACGTGTTCAGCGGCCAAGGCAACCAACCCTGGCGCGAGGACGACGCGCCCGACCCGCAATCCGTATACGGCCGCAGCAAATGGCAAGGCGAGCGGAACGTCCGCGCCGCCGGCGGACGGCATCTGATATTGCGCACCAGCTGGGTCTTCGGCGCGCACGGCGCCAACTTCCTGAAAACCATGCTGCGACTGGCCGCCGAACGCGACTCGCTCAACGTCGTGGACGATCAGATCGGCGCGCCGACCTCCGCCCTCCTGATCGCGGACTGCACCGCCCGACTGCTTAGCCGCTATCTGGACGCGCCGGACGCGTTCGCCTGCGGCACCTACCATCTGGCGGCGCAAGGCGAAACCAGCTGGCACGGCTACGCGCGCTACCTGCTAAGCCGGGCGCAAGCCCTCGGGCTCGACCTCAAACTCGCTCCGGACGCCATCCAGGGCATCCCCAGCTGCGACTACCCGACCCCGGCCCGGCGTCCCGCCAACTCCAGGCTGGATTGCGGCAAGCTCAAGCAGACCTTCGATCTGGAACTGCCGAGCTGGCAGGCCGGGGTCGACCCAGCGCTCGCGGAACTGGCCCGCGCCATGCCGCGCCGGCACACTGAAGATGGAAAAGGACAGCCATGAAACGAAAAGGGATCATCCTGGCCGGCGGATCCGGCACCCGCCTCTACCCTGCCACGCTGGCTGTCAGCAAACAGCTGCTCCCCGTCTATGACAAACCGATGATCTACTACCCGCTCAGCACGTTGATGCTGGCGGGAATACAGGACATCCTGATCATTTCCACTCCTCAGGATACCCCCCGCTTCCAGCAGTTGCTCGGCAGCGGCGAGCAATGGGGACTCAATCTCCAATATGCCGTGCAAGCCCATCCAGACGGCTTGGCGCAAGCTTTTCTGATCGGCGAGCGCTTCATCAATGGCGCGCCCTCCACCCTGGTGCTGGGCGACAACATCTTTTATGGCCACGAGTTCTCTTACCTGCTGCAGGACGCCTGTCGCCAACCAAGCGGCGCGACCGTATTCGCCTACCGCGTCAGCGATCCTGAACGCTATGGCGTGGTCGAATTCGATGCACAGGGCACCGCGCTGTCTATCGAAGAGAAGCCTGCCGCGCCCAAGTCCAACTACGCCGTCACCGGACTTTACTTCTATGACGCTCAGGTCATCGACTTCGCCAAATCGATCCGCCCCTCCCCGCGCGGCGAGCTGGAAATCACCGACATCAACAATCTTTACCTGCGACAGCGGCAACTGACCGTGCAAACCATGGGCCGCGGCTACGCGTGGCTGGATACCGGCACCCATGAGTCGCTGATGGAGGCCGGCCAGTTCATCGCCACCATTGAAAACCGCCAGGGACAGAAAGTGGCCTGCCCGGAAGAAATCGCCTATCGGCATGGCTGGATAGACGAAGCGCAGATACGCCGGCTGGCCCACCCTCTGCACAAAACCGGCTATGGCCGTTACCTGCTCTCCATCCTGGACTGAAACGCCATGCAATGCCTAGATACCCGCCTGTCCGGCGTCAAAATCATAGAGCCCAAGGTTTTCGGCGACGAAAGGGGCTTTTTCTTCGAAAGCTTCAACCAGCAGCGCTTCGAGCAGGCCATCGGATATCCGGTCCATTTCGTTCAGGACAATCACAGCCGCTCCGGCAGCAATGTGCTGCGCGGCCTGCACTACCAGAAGGATCCGCATCCGCAGGGCAAGTTGGTCCGCGTCGTGGCCGGCATCGTCTACGATGTCGCCGTCGACATCCGTCCCGGCTCCTCAAGCTTCGGCCAATGGGTAGGCGTGGAACTGAGCGCCGCCAACAAACGCCAGTTGTGGATTCCCGCCGGCTTCGCCCATGGCTTCCTCACCTTGAGCGACGACGTGGAATTCCTCTACAAAACTACCGACTACTGGCATCCGGAACTGGAACGCTCCATCGCCTGGAACGACCCCGACCTGGCGATAGACTGGCCGCTCGCCTCTCCTCCAACCCTGTCCGAAAAAGATCAGCAAGGCGAAGCGTTCGCCGCGCTGAGACGCTGATCGTTCCCGACATGAACGCATGAAAAAACCCCGCAGCACGCTGCGGGGTTTTTCATCTGGCCGGGCATGTCGCCATGCCCATGCGGCGCTGATTACATCATGCCGCCCATGCCGCCCATGCCGCCCATGTCCGGCATGCCCGCGGCCGGCTTGTCTTCCGGCAGCTCAGCGATCATGCAGTCGGTGGTCAGCATCAGGCCGGCTACGGACGCGGCGTGCTGCAGAGCGGAGCGGGTCACCTTGGCCGGGTCCAGCACGCCCATTTCCAGCATGTCGCCGTATTCGCCGGTAGCGGCGTTGTAACCGAAGTTGCCCTTGCCTTCCAGCACCTTGTTCACCACGACCGACGGCTCGTCGCCGGCGTTCTTGACGATCTGGCGCAGCGGAGCCTCGATCGCGCGCAGCACGATCTTCACACCGGCTTCTTGATCGACGTTGTCGGTCTTCAGGCTTTCCAGGGTAGCGCGGGCGCGCAGCAACGCTACGCCGCCGCCGGCAACCACGCCTTCTTCAACCGCGGCGCGGGTGGCGTGCAGCGCGTCTTCGACGCGGGCCTTCTTCTCTTTCATTTCCACTTCGGTGGCGGCGCCGACCTTGATCACGGCAACGCCGCCGGCCAGCTTCGCCACGCGCTCTTGCAGCTTCTCGCGGTCGTAATCGGAAGTGGCTTCTTCCATCTGCTTGCGGATCTCGCCCACGCGCGCCTGGATGGTGACGGCTTCGCCGGCGCCGTCGATGATGGTGGTGTTTTCCTTGCCCACTTCCACGCGCTTGGCTTGGCCCAGCTGGTCCAGGCTGGCCTTTTCCAGGGTCAGGCCGACTTCTTCGGCGATCACTTCGCCGCCAGTCAGCTTGGCGATGTCTTCCAGCATGGCCTTGCGGCGATCGCCGAAGCCCGGCGCCTTGACAGCCACAACCTTCAGAATGCCGCGGATGGTGTTCACCACCAGGGTAGCCAGCGCTTCGCCTTCCACATCTTCAGCGATGATCAGCAGCGGACGGCCGGACTTGGCCACTTGCTCCAGCACCGGCAGCAGGTCGCGGATATTGGAAATCTTCTTGTCGAACAGCAGGATGAACGGATTGTCCAGAGCGGCGATCTGCTTGTCCTGATTGTTGATGAAGTACGGGGACAGGTAGCCGCGGTCGAACTGCATGCCTTCCACCACGTCCAGTTCGTTGTTGAGGCTCTTGCCGTCTTCAACGGTGATCACGCCTTCCTTGCCCACCTTGTCCATCGCATTGGCGATGATTTCGCCGATGTCGGTATCGGAGTTGGCGGAAATGGAGCCGACCTGGGCGATTTCCTTGGAGGTGGAGCACGGCTTGGCGATCTTGGCGATCTCGCCCACCAGCGACACCACGGCCTTGTCGATGCCGCGCTTCAGGTCCATCGGGTTCATGCCGGCGGCAACGTACTTCATGCCCTCCTGCACGATGGCCTGGGCCAGAACGGTGGCGGTGGTGGTGCCGTCGCCGGCTACGTCGGAAGTCTTGGAAGCCACTTCCTTGACCATCTGGGCGCCCATGTTCTCGAACTTGTCCTTCAGTTCGATTTCCTTGGCTACGGACACGCCGTCCTTGGTGATGGTCGGCGCGCCGAAGGAGCGATCCAGCACCACGTTGCGGCCCTTGGGACCCAGGGTCACCTTGACCGCGTCGGCCAGGATGTTGACGCCAGTTACCATCTTGCTGCGAGCGGAATCACCAAACTTAACGTCTTTAGCTGCCATTCTCGAAATCTCCAGAATCTATTGATGAAGTTCAGATAAGGGTCGGATTACTCAACGATGCCCATTACATCTTCCTCGCGCATCACGAGGACTTCGTCGCCATCAACCTTGACGGTCTGGCCGGAATACTTGCCGAAAATCACCTTGTCGCCGGCTTTCAGCTCCAGCGGACGGCGTTCGCCGTTTTCCAGGATTTTACCGTTGCCAACCGCCAGGACCTCGCCCATGTCCGGTTTCTCAGCTGCGGCGCCCGGCAGAACGATGCCGGAAGCGGTCTTTTCTTCAGCCTCGAGGCGCTTGATAACAACACGGTCGTGCAGAGGACGAATTGCCATTGATCTCTCCTATTACATTGGCTGTTGAGAGTTGAACATCAGGTGGTATGGGTTGCGGCCGAGGGTTTAGCACTCAGCCATTGCGAGTGCTAATAATAGGGACGCCCCCCGAGTATTTCAAGGGGTAGCCGTGCAAACAATTTCGCTGGCGTCATTGGCCATTCCATCTTGCCCCGGCATCCACGGCTCCTGGCGGAAGCCAACACGGGACAAGGCTTCATGTCTGCGGCCGACTGGCTCGCATCATGAGAAATGCCGCTCACCTGCAAGCAAGTGAACGGCATCACGCCCGCGCCTTCCCAGAGGGATCAATCCTCTCTGCAAGCCCGCCGGAGCACCAGCCAACGCGGCGTCCGGAAGCGGATGATCATCCGGTAAAGGCAGATGTAAGACATGGCGAACAGCGCACAGACAACGATCAGCACCTCGGTGTTCTGCCAGAACAGCATCGCCGGCACCACCGACACAGAAGACAGCGCCCACAGATAAGGCGAGGTCAAGCTGTTGCGCATGGTCTTGTGATCAGCGTTCTTGCTTCCCACCATCCAGCGGACCAAGCGCATGTAGATCAACTGATGCAAATGCAGAGCATCCGGGTACCCGATCCTGCGCCCCTGAAGAAACTTGCGGCGGTAGATCGAAAACAGTGTCTCAAACACGGGATAAATCACGCACAGCATCGGAAACCATGGTGAAACCTGCGCATGGCGGGCCACCAGCAACACGGACACTTCCGCAATCATGAAGCCGACCAAATAAGCGCCGCCGTCTCCGGCGAACATCAGCCCGCGCGGAAAATTCCAGAACAAAAATCCGGCGATCCCCCCCACCATGGCGAAACAAACCCCCATCAGCGCGGGGTCCTGGACTTTGAACGCCACATACGCCATCGCCAGAAAAATGAAGATGGACACCACCCCCGACAAGCCGTTGTAGCCATCGATGATGTTCACCGCATGCGCCACGCCCCCCACGGCGATGACGGTCAGCAACAGCGACAGCATCCAAAACTCGGACAGCAAACCATCCAGCACCGGCACATCCAGCCGCAGCAAGCCCGCGCCAAGCACAAAATATCCAAGCGTAGCGGCAATGAATGTAGCCAGCAGGCGCGGCAACGGGCCCACTTTCTTCGTCACATCCTCCAGCACTCCCGCCGCAAAAGCCGGCAACGCCACTACCAACAACAACAATACCGAAGCATCCCTCAACAGCCAGGCCAACAAGCCACAGCCGGCCGTCAAGCCCATCGCGATCGCCACGCCGCCAATACGCGGCACCGGCCTGGCATGGAACTTCTGCACGCCGCCCAGATCGTGATCGGCAGAAAAACGCTCATGCAGATGAACGAAACGAATCAGGCACATACCGACAAACAGGGACAAAAACGTGGCCAACAATAGTATCTGTAACATTGGGTGCCTCTTCTATTTTTGTCGACGATGCCGATGGAGACACCATCCCACCACTGTCAAGATTGGATTACGCATGGCTGGGGGCGACTCACTGGCTCCAGGTCAAGCAACTGCCGCCAATACGCCGCATGCGCGTCGGGATTGATCTTGCTGAGCTGCTGCGGCGTAAGGCGGCTCTCGAACAAAGTCAGGTTCAGATGGAAGATGGTCCGGGTGGTATTTGCTACAGGGAACGCCTTGTGCAGGTTGTCCCCCGCATTAAAATAGTACAACCTATCCTTGGGCCCTTCCAGGCGGATCGTCTTGCTGAAACATTCGATAAGCCAGTCATTGAGGCGGAACAGGCGGCCGCGCCCCCGGAAGGGCGCCGACCATAGCGCATCGTACATCTTGCGGCCGAACGCATGACGCGAATCGGGAACGAGGCGCATATGAGTCTTGCCGACGTTTTCCTCCAGAAGCAGCATCAGGCTGACTTGCCCTCCCTTGCCGAAATGGCCGTCATGGTGATAATGATCCGCCGCCCCGCGATTCCGGCCGCTATAGGTCCATCGAATCAAAGTCGGCTCCTCGCGCAGCCGATAGCCGGCCTGGGCCAGTTGCTGGAAAACCTCCAGCTCGCCAAAAATTTCCAGCAACTCGTCTGTCAGCCGGAGGCATTTGTAGAGTTCCCATGTATCGTTGGGAACATCCGGCAAGTGCGTCCTATCATTTTCATCGTTCAGGCTGGCGCGGCAATAGTCGCCGAGCTTCGATGCGTTGTCGATATAACCGTACGATTGAAACATATCGATTTCCCTCTCACTTTGCTGCGATCCAGCCGGCTGCGTTATCTGCTCGCCGGCGTCCGTACATTCTCGTTGATGAAGATGATCCCATAACGACACAGCATGTAGACAACTGGCCATTGAGCGTAACGCCGGCTGAACGCCCAGCTCTGGCGCCAGTTGTAGCAGGAATTGAATGCGGTCAGCGCCTTGCGCACGCCGCGCCAGCCTCCCCTTCCGAAGCTGAGACTGAAACGCGCCGTCGTCGCTTCGTTCACATAGACGACGCTCCTGCTATCGACCAGCACCTGGAAGCCTCGCCTCTTAGCGCCGTAAGCAAAGTCCTCGTCAGCGCAATATTGGGGGAAAGCCTCCTCGTCGAAGCCGCATCCGGCTTCGAAAGCACGCCAAGGTATCACCAGCAGCCTGCCGTACAAGTAATCGGTCTCCAAAAAGCGGGACACAGGAGCTCGCCAAGGCGTGCCCTCTGGGATGTTGGCCTTATGCCGGGCGAAGCGCAGATCGTAATGGCCGCCGCAGAAATACACCCGCGCCTCTTCGCCTGAACGGTGCACGATATTCACCGCTCCGATTACGGCATCCGGCTCCTGATCCGAGGCCTCAAGCAAGCGGATCAATGCCTCGGGAGCCAGATCGATATCATCGTTCATCAACAATACGCGGTCGCCTGCGCGCGCCGTCTTGGCGATATGCTTCAAACCATGGTTGACCGTGGCGGTCCACCACATGTCGGCATGTCCGTCGACAATCTCGACCGACGGACATCGCGCCTGCGCCGCGTCCCGCGTCCCGTCAGTGGAGCCGGCGTCGACAACGATCAGCCGCGCCGCCTCTGGCGACAACTGCGCGCGCACTTTGGCCAACGTCGCGCACAGGATGTCGCGGCGATTGTGCGAGGGAATCAGAACATAAACCTGTCCAGAGGTATGGGTACTCATGCCGTCACTCATCATCGTTCAAAGCATTGCCCGCACGACGCGCATCATGGCGCGCTTTCGTAACGAACCCCACCAACGGCGTGGCAGATATAACACGCCCAGCGCCACCGCCATCGCCATCGACCCGTGACCCGCCGCCGGACTCAACTGCGCCGTGCGCTTGAACTGGCCCACGCTCCACAAACCGGCAAGAGCCTGCGCGCGGCGTCGGGTCAAATAGCCGGGGCCATGCAGTCTGGCAAGGTCTCCGGCGTACTTCTGCAGCAGCTGGGCATCGCCAATCATCAGATTGCGCGGCGTCGCAACGCGCTCGCCTACATGCTGGACGATGGTCGCCGCCAGCACGTCATCAAAGGCGAAGCGGCTGGTGCGGATCAGATGGAGCGCAAGATCGTCGTCATGGCCGGAGGCCAGCGTCTCGTCCAGCTTGAGTCCCGCGTGCGCCGAGCGCCGGTACATGATCGTGATCATTGGCGCGATCTTGAAGTCCCTCAGCGCCGCGGCGAAATTCGCCGGGCAGCGCCTCGCCGAGGTGCCGACGTTTTTCACCAGGTCCCAGCGACGGCCCACAAACTTCACGCGGAAGCCCGAGAACAGGGCATCCAAGCCGCCTTCGCGGCACAAACGCACGCGCTCGGCCAGCGTGCCGGGCTCAAAGTAGTCGTCGGAGTCGAGAAAGGTGATGAACTCGCCGCGCGCCGCCGCCATGCCGAGATTGCGGCTGGCCTGAGGACCGCTGCGGCTTGGCTTCTCGATCACAACCAGCTCGCACGCCTCGTAGCGCTCGCGGATATAGGGCACCGTGCCGTCGCTCGACCCATCGTCGACGACGATGCACTCCACCTTCACATTGGCCTGGCCAAATACGCTGTCAAGCGCGTCGGGTAGGCAATCGCGACGGTTGAATGTCGGAATGATGATGCTGACATCGATCATGGGAATCTTGCAGGATAAAGGTTCATCGGGACCTGCCCGGCGCATGGCGCGGGGCAGGCTCTTTCAAATGCACGCCAACTCCGGCCGCCCGCCAGCGCAAATCGGCGCCTCCCCGGGCAAAGCGAAACAGGCGGAGCAAGCATCGCCGCGAGCTTGAATCTTGCAGCGTGGCCGGCGAGCGTCTCGACATGATATCCAGTCATTACCTGTCATTGAGGCCGGACAGGCACCAACTGGCCTCTCCCCCGTTTTGGCAATCGCTCCACGGAATCATCAGGCTACTCAACACCAGCACGCAGCTCACGCCTATCGCCAGCATGCGGCGGCGAACCAAGCGGTGATTAGCGCAGAAGTCCATCAGCATCAGAAACAGCACCAAGTCGCCGAGCCGGCTCAGCACCGGACTCACCGCATGAATCAACACGACCAGCATCGCATAGGCAACCAGATAGAACCGCCTGCCGCCATTGCGGTACATCAGCCAGGCAACATACAGCTTCAACAGCAGCGCCGGATACACCGCCTTGCTCTCGTACTGTTGCTCCAGATATCCCATATAGCCCGACAAGCCTTCAGCGGCCGCCCCCAGCCAATCGGTCTTCAACCAGACCAGCGCGATGGCGCAGCCGGCGGCGACCACCAATCCGGTCGCAAGCTTCTGCCGACGGCTCAGCGACAGCCGCACCAGCGACAGCGACAGCAGCGATGAATAATGGATGGCCGTCGAAGACAACAAGGCCAGCAGGCCGGCCCTTGGCAAACGGACATACAGCGCGGCGACTATCAACAAGGCAAGCGAGTTTCGAATCGCGTTGAACTGGAAGTTGAGATAAAACGAGCCCAGATAGAAAAGCAGGAAAAACAGCGGATCGCGCAGCCGCGTCACGATGGACAGCAGCAACAACATTTCCATCAGCGCCAGCAAGCGCGTAAAGTCGACGTAGTCGAGCCCGATGGCCTTGGCGCCGATCATGAGTATCGAGAAGCCGGGCTCCAACGGAAAACCCTCGGCGAGGTCAAACAGCCTCGCGTAGTTCTCTACGTCCGTCCCAATGCGCCCGGCGTACGTGATGGCGAATATCGCCAGCGGCAGCAACAGCATCCAGCACTCGGTTCGAGTCAAGGCGCGGCGGCCCGCTGTCGCTTCCAGCGTCAGGAACATGGCCATAAACGCGGCGAAAACGAATAGATATGGGGTCATATGCGTCGGTACAGAGATCTCATCGAGTCCTTGACACGATCCCAATCGAAACGCGCGAGCACGTCGCATCGCATGGGATCGACCCGCGTGAAACCGGGGCGCGCCAACATATCCGCCAACACAGCCTGCAGGCTGCCTTCGCCGTTCTTCGCGCCGCCATCGAAAAAGAACACGCCTTCGCCGGAAGAGGCGTAATTATACATATCGACCCGGTTCAGCAACACCGGCGTCCCGGTGGTCAACGCTTCCAGTGCGGGATAGCTGTAGCCGCTTTCCAGATGGCTGGGCACGACATACAGGCTGGCGTGCCGGTAGATCGCGTACAAGTGCTCTTCGGGAATGAATCCCAGCAAATGCACCCTCCCGGCCAGCGCCGGCTCGGCCTCGACCGCGGCGCGTATGTCGAACCCCATCGAGGTGCGGTCGAAGATCGGGCCGCAAACGACCAGATCATAGCCAATGGCAGGATTCGCCTTCAACGCATCCCGATAGGCCGCCAGCAGGCCATCCAGGTTCTTGCGCGGCTTGTTGAGTCCGATATAGAGGAAATAAGGACGCTGCAGTCCGTAGATCGCCTGCAAGTCCGCTTCGCGCGGCTCCATATAGTTGCGGTAGCCATGCGGACAGACGATCACCTCATGGAAGGGATGGTGCTTCGCAATCTGCTGCGCCGTGTAGTCCGACTGTCCCAGGATCGTCGCGCGATGCCTGCGCAGGCTCCAGACATAAGCGTTGTAAGCCAGGCGATGCAGCGGCGTGCGAAATTCCCCGGTATCCGTCAGCACATCGTAGAAGTGCGCGATCTGGCTCACATGCCTGGGCAACAGCAACGGGACATTGAAATTGAGCGAATGCAGGATCACGCGCCGGCCGCGCAAACGAGCGAACAGCCGGCGAAACTCGAGCTGCTCGCCGCGTCCGAACGGCAGCGAGCGAAAGGGGATCACGTTCGATACGCCATCCGGTATCGCGGTATCTCCATTGACGATGTATTGGATCTCGAACTCTGACTCCAGCTCGCGCGCGCACTGAAAGACGCCGCGTGTGACCCGGCCGATTCCGGTCCAGGGCCAGGTGCGCAAGTCTACGATGACAAGGGGATCTTTGGGCTTCATTCAGAGAGTCAGGATGCGGCGTACAGTGGCGGCGACAGTTCGGATCTGGTCCTCGGTCAAGGCCAGCCCGCTCGGAATGTAAAAACCGCGCTCATACAAACGTTCTGCGACCGGACAACGGTCCGCATCCGCAATCGCGCCCATCTGGCGCAATACCGGCTGTTGATGCATCGGGTAGAAAAACGGTCGGCTGCCGATGCCTTCGGCGGCGAGACGCTTCATCGCATCGGCCGCCGTCAAGCCCAGACGCTCGTCCAACACCAGGCCGAAGACCCAGTAGACGCTTTCCGCGTAGTCAGTCGACGCCTGCGGCAGCTGCACGCCCTCCAGGTCTCCCAGCAACTCCTGATACAACGCCCCCATGCGACGCTTGCGCGTGACGAACTCATCCAGGCGTTCCAGCTGCGCCAAGCCAAGCGCGGCCTGCATGCTGGTCATGCGCAGGTTCCAGCCGAGGCGATCATGCACGAAACGGCTTTCGGGTTTGAAGCACAGGTTGCGCAGGCTGCGGCACTGTTCCGCCAGCTCGTCGCTGTCCGTGACGATCATGCCGCCTTCGCCAGTCGTGATGTGCTTGTTGGGATAGAAGCTGAAGGTACTGATGTCGCCAAAGCTGCCGCAGGGGCGGCCCTTATAGGTCTGGCCATGCATCTGCGCCGAGTCCTCAAGCACCTTGAGGCCATGCTTGCGCGCCAGCTCCAGCAGCGGATCCATATCGACCGGCAGGCCGTAGATGTGAACTGCCATGATGGCTTTGGTACGCGGCGTGATGCGCGATTCGATGGCGCTCACATCCATGTTCCAGGTGTTAGGATCGGAATCGATCAGCACCGGCTTGGCGCCGTTACGCACGATCTGCATCACGCAGGAAATGATGGTGAACGAAGGCATGATAACTTCGTCCCCAGGGCCGATGCCCAGCGCCTCGATAGCCGCGTCCAAAGCCGCGGTGCCATTGCTGACCGCGATCGCGTGCTTGCGATTGAAGCGAGCTGCGAACTTTTCCTCAAATTCCCTGATGAAGGGGCCTTCGGAGGAAATCCAACCCGACTCGATGCACTCAAGCAAATAGCGTTTCTCGTTGCCGTCCAGCAACGGTTGATTCACAGGGATCATGTCGATGTTTCTCTTAGTTTGGTGCCGATTTAGTGGCCGGACAACTTGACTTGGTCGGCCGGCACCGGCTCAAAACGAATCTTGTCATGCTCACCAACATAGGGGCCCTGCTTGACCTCAACGATCTCGCTGGCCTCTAACATCTGGAAACCATGCCCGCCGACGATCAGCAGGATGATATCGCCATTCTCCAGCACGCGGCTTTCCCGGTACTGTTGATCATTGCCATAGAAATCGACACGCACACGGCCGCTCTTGATGAAAAGCACCTCGTTAGTGTACTGGACTTCACGGCTGACCGGATTATGCACATGCGGTTTGATCACATAGCCCTGCGGCCGGTTCATATAACCCAACTGCTGGGAATACGAGTCCGGCGTCAGGAACTGGATGCCGTCAACCTTGTAATCGCGGCGCAGGATAAGCGCCATGACGGTGTCGCCGTCGCGAATCTCTTCGATCATTTGGAGTCCCCTCATTAGGCGAAACGGCCTTCGGCCTTTAGACGTTGATAGAGCGCCATGTCCCGATTACCGATGATGCGTGCAGGATTGCCGGCGACAATTGCGCCGGGCGGCACGTCGCGCGTAACCACCGCGCCCATTGCCACCACGGCCCCCTCGCCGACAGTCACGCCGGGCACAACCGAAACATTGGCACCGAACCAGACGAAATCCTCGATAACGACGGGACCCGGCAGATCAACATGGTCGTACGGGATCATCGTGTCGCTACGGTAATTGTGGTTGCTGGAAAAAATTGTCAATCCGCGGCCCGTATGAAAATGACGTCCGATACGCACACCGCCGCTGCACTCGATAAAAGTGTCGGACTTGATATGGCTGGTCGGATCGATATGGAAGCGCGACAGATCGCCGGCGATACAAAAATCGTAACCGCCCTGTGGCACAAAAGACAATGATATCCCGCGCGCGCGCAAGCGACGCACTCGCAGCTGCGCCAGCAGACTGGACCAGCGATCAGCGATATGATCGACACGCATCGTGCCAAGAAGTAAGAGAACAATTCTAGTCAACATGATCATATGGTATGGGGGACCAAGGGGCGACGAAACAACGCAAGCATCAGCCAAGACGCGAGCACGACATAGGCCAGACCAGTGCCGAATGCAGCTCCTAACAAGCCAAAGCGCGGAATAAGCAACAAATTGCTGCCAAGAGCGATAGCGGCCGCCAGCATGAAGCCGATCAGCTTTTCGGTCGTCATACCGTAGTAGTCGGTCACAGTACCGATGACCGCATAGGCGCTGCGCCATTGCATCATCACGACCAACACATACACGATAGGAATCGCCGCAGTATAGCGTGCCGGCAAGAGATGGCCCGCAGCAAGCGTGTATGCGACCAGAAACAAAGCGGCAAAGACAATCGAGAGCCCACAGAATCTAGTGACATAGCGGGCTGCGACTCGCATCGGCGACTCTCGTCCTTCCTTCAGCGCCGCCATGAGCTTTGGCACCGCGGAATTGAGCAGTGCGGTGATGAAAGTCAGCATGAAACCGGCAATCGTGCAGGCTGCGCCGTAAATGCCGGCAGAAGCCAGATCCAGGCGCTGCGCGACCACCACCTTGTCCACCTCATTGATCAGATAGGCAGGACCAACCGATAGCATCAGCGGCGCACCGAATCGTGCAATGCGCCCAAAGGCTTCTCGATCGAAGCGCCAGGATGTGACTACGGTCGGCTTCACTCCGTAGCGGACCGCCAGTAGAATCGCATCGGCCAGCATCAGGGCCACGATTCGAGACTCCGCCCGCGGCGACACCCACAGCACCAATGCGACAGTCACCACCGAGGCGGCCATCGCAGTCAAAAGCTGTACCAAACCGTAGGCAACCGCCCGCTGCTCCATTACGTACTCGATGCTGGCCATGGAGACAAAAAACTTCAGCAGCGCCATCAGCGGAACCAACAGCACCAGACCGTCCACTTGGCCGGAGAGCCATACCGGCACAGCGACAAACTGACCCACGACGAAGGTTGTCAGCGCAAAATGACTGTAGGCTCGGCGAAACGATGCGTAACCCTGAGCATCCAGCTTGGCCTTGTTGATCGCTACCAAATTGTCGGCGCCGAAACCGACCACAGCGTTGGCGATCACCAACGCGCCAAGCGTGATAGCCAGCCGGCCAAACTGCTCCGGCTCGACATGGCGGATCATGAAAAGAGTAGTCAACAGCCCCACCACGCTCGCACCGGCCGAAAACGACAGATACACCGCCAACAATCGCGCGCGCGCGGCCAACGCGCGCGTAGCGCGCAGGACAGCGCCCATACTGAAACTCGCCATTCCCGTTTTCATGCGACAACGTTCCCGCATTGCGGCGATGCCAGGGCGGCGTAAAGTTCGAGCACGCGTCGCGTCGCGATCTCTGCCGTAAACTCGGCCTCAAAGCGCCGCCGCGCCGCCGCGCCCATGCGCTCAAGCGTCTCCGGCTCCGCCAGCAAGGTCGTGATCGCAGCCGCCAGAGCGGCCGCGTCGCCCACCGGAACATTCAATCCGGTTTCACCATGGCTGTTGACCCAGGGCACGCCGGAGCCGGCGATATCGGACGCCACGATAGGCAGGCCATGCGCCATCGCCTCCAGCAGCACCACACCAAACGCTTCCGCCCTCGAAACAGAAGGCAGGCAGAATAGAGTCGCGCGCTGAAACAGCAAGCGCAGCGATCCATCGTCAAGCCGGCCCGCTAACTGCACCCTGTCGCCTACTCCATGACGCGCGATGCGGGACTCAAGCTCGGCTCGGCCCTCGCCCCCGCCTACAATCACGACCCGACAGCCTGGCGGGAGATCGCGCGCCGCATCGACGAGCACCTCGAAGCCCTTGTACGGCACCAAGCGGCCGATAGCCAGCACGATACGATCATCATGGTTCGCAACGGCAGGCTGCGCCGCACGCCCGCTCGCCGACGCAAGCGCCGGGCTGGGCGAGGGCCGATCATCGAGCTGCTTGGGGTCCTCGATCCCAATCGGCACCAAACAAACCTTGTCGCGGAAGCGCCGCAACAACGGCGACGCGTCTGCATACGCTTGCGACGTGGCGATCACCGCATCGGCGCGGCGCAGCATCAGCCACTCCAACGGATACATCATACGCCCCAGCCAGCCCTTGCTGACGACGTCGCTATGCCAATGCACAACTACCCTGCCCGGCACGCGGGCCAGCACCACCGCCAACGCGGCCAGCATATTAGGCACATGCGCATGGACGATGTCGTACTCGCGAGCGCAACGCAGAAACGCGCGGAAATACTGCCAGCCAATGGGCTGCGACGCTGCTTTCCGCCATGTCGGCGCGCGCAGCACCTCTACATCGCCGACCCGCTCGCGGCTCAGCCGTGCGGCATCGCCAAAACACAGAACCGCGACATCACAACCCGCCCGGACCGCGCCCTGCGCGATATCCTTGGTAACCGTTTCGATTCCGCCCTGATCCGGATGATAATGCTTCCCCAAATGCAGCACCTTGGTTCGATGGCCTGAAACACCGCAAAGCGCGCCCCGCGGCATGCGGCTTTGCTCTCCTTTCTCTGCAGCAAGAGCGGTTGAAGTCGAGCCATGAACTGTCAATACGATCTCCTTGAACGCCAATCGCTCTGCCGGCGCCCGCCCGGATCTGCCGGGATGGCGGAAATGGCGCTCGCGGCATCATTGTTTTCAACAGAAGGCCGCGTCAGAAGCTGGCTCAAATCGACGCTGGCGGACGAGCCTGCACCGCCGATGCCGCTGTGGTAACCCGCGCGCACATCTCCGACTCCTGCGAAACGATAGCCCCAGATCCGCAGGATTCGGCTTGCCATGGCGAAGACAGGCTGCTCCATCAGGTCCTCGAGAAAATGATAGAGATACAGGGGTTCGATGCCCTCATGCTCGATGCTGAGCAGGCCTGCGGAAAAATAGGATGCCAACGCCTCTGGACGGTAGTCGAGAATCATCTCCTCTATCGTCCCCGGTCGGTCAATGACGCCAACCGCCGGAAATTCCCGCGCCAGCAATTCGCCGATGCGAGCCTTCCACTCCTGCGGCTCGCGCGGATGGAACTTGAAATGCACCGTCTCGTAGCCATCCGTCAACATTCTCATCAATCGCCGCAAACCTGCGATGTAGGCATCGGCGGTCTGATAATGGTCGTACATCCTTTCATTCAGGAAAACGACGCTGCCGCCTCGAATCTCGCAACGCTTCCGCGCGGGCCGCAGCACGCTGCGCGTCGGAACCGCGCGACACAGCGGCACGTCCCTATACAACGCGATCATGTCCATCGCATCGTCAGGCAGCCGCGGAAAAACCTGGCCATTGACCTTGAACAGCCGGCTGCGCTTCAAGCCAGGCACCAGCCGGAAGGCTGCCTGGATGCAGCGTTCGCGCATGCTCAGCGGCTCGCTTTCAGGCACGGACATGGGCAAATAAGTGGCGAAGCCGCCATCTTCCAGCATGACCACGCGCGCGCCTCGGCCGCGGAAATGCTGAACGATGATCTGGTTGAGCCATTCAACCTCGGTGAAAAACAGCAAGGTATCGTCAGGATTCGGACTCAACTCGTCGGCGACATCGCGGCCGAGCGCACGGTAATGCCACAGCATTCGCAGCAGACCCATCCGCCCTTGCGGCGTCTCGAAGCGATGAATGGTCTGAAAATCCGCCATATCTCTCGACATCGATAGCGCGTGTGGCACCGCTATCAGCGTCACACCTGCGGCACCCGCAAGCTTAGAAATGCCGTGGCGGTACAATGCGTGCAATTGATAATCGTTGTTGATGAGAACGTAAAGCATGTCGCACTCACGCGGCGGCGTGGCGCTCTAGCGCCTCGCGAACCAGCGGCTCGAGCGCCGCGGCAATGCGCAGCGCCCCCTTCTCGTTAAGATGATAACCATCCTCGACAAACAACCCATCGATCAGATCTAGGCCCCGGAACGGATACAGCACGCTCAAACACGAAAAGCGCTCGGCTAGCCGATCGAGCGCCTCGTTGTACGCATCGATCTGCCTGCCGATAAGTGGGTTCTTCGATATCAGGAGGTTGCTGGGAGACGGAGTCGCAAGCGCGATTACTTTCGTTCCATGTGCAGCCGCACGTATCAGATAGTCCCGCAGATTACGCTCGTAATCGGTCAGCGGAACAAGACAATTGCTAGTCTTGCGGCCACGCCATCGCGACAGCCAAGAGGACAACCTTTCCCCCAGTCCAAAAGGCAAACGATAAACGTAGGCCGCAGTCCGCCTATGCAACACACGCGGCGCGCAATCGCAAATGCCAAGCTGGAGCACGACCAGATCAGGATGATAAAACTCTAGGCAATCCGCACCCTGATTGCCTTCACTATTCAGGCGCTCGGAGGTCGAAAGCCGCTGAGCGCGATTGATCCACGTAACCGTGGGCAAGCGCTCCTCTAGCATGCCGGGCCAAGTATGCTCATAAGCGACATCGTCTCGCGGCAAGGCGAGCGAGTCGGCAATGATCAGCACGCGAGGCCGCAACGGTTTGCCAACAACAGAAAGAGTGGAAGACATGGCGGCGGGCAATCGTCAGGCCATGGCCGGCGCGGCGCGCTCGTAACCGGCAATCGCGCAGAAGTGCTCGAGATTGGCCTCCAACTCGTCCAGCGTGCACAGCGCGCCGGTATCCGTCGCGTAAAAGGCCTCGACCTGTCGGAACAGGCCGGGCTTGAACTCTGCGTCCAGCCGGGCGTCCTCTTGGTCTGCAGCGATCTCTTCGATTTGCACAGACCCCTTGCGCATGACTTGCAGTTTCTCCATGGGCCGGAAGATCAGCTTGTGGCGGCGGGTGCAGAACTCCAGCCCCCAACGGCCAGGCGCGTCCCAATCGGCATGGTAGGCAAAGGGGACGTCGCTAGACGTGACGCCGCTGCCGACGAAGACAGCGCTTGCCGGATGCCAGTCCAGCGCGCCTGCGCGCGTGGCGTGCAGACGCTTGGGCGCGCCGCCAAGATGGAAGGCCAGGTCCAGCACATGCGAGGAATTGCCCAGCGCCCACAGTTCCTTCACGCCCGGCGCCTTCGTCAGGGCTTCGATCTCATGCCCCCACTCGGTGAAATCGAAGGTGAACGAAGTCAGTCCGCCGTCCTCCTCGATGATTTCGCGCGCGCGCCGCACCGAGGCCAGGAAACGCCGGTTGTAGGCGATGTACACGCGGGCGCCGGCCGAGCGCGCCGCCTTCTGCAGCGGACCGATCTGGTCCGGCCGCATCAGTCCGGGCTTCTCGATGAGCAGGTGTTTCACGCCGAATTTGAGCAGGGCGGCGCTGGTCTCGTACAACGCCTCCACGCCAACGGACACGATGGCCGAAGCCGCTCTGGGCAGACGGCCGGATGCGATGGCATCATCCAGGCCGCCGGCCATCACCGGCGCCCCGGTCGCTTGAGTGAACGCCTCCGCGCTGGCGGCGCCACGACCGACGACGACGAATTCACGGGCTTGAGCCTTCAGGACCTTGGCGTACTCAACCGCCATCGGCCCGCTTCCAATCAGTAGCAACATAGTATTCGAACTCCGAATCAGGTAATGGCGCACTGCGCGCGGGCGCCGCTCACCGTGCCCGCGTATTGGGCGAACGCGCGCAACAAAGGCTGATGGGCGGCCACGGAATCGGCATAGGGCGTCAGATCGCAAGCATCGCTGGACAACAACTGATCCGCGATCGCTCCGGTCATCTCGCTCTGATAGGGAAGCCGGAAGGTCTCCGCGCCTGCCCCGTCCTGGCCAACTCGCCAGAGCTTGCCCTCGCCCTCCACGATGAAAACCGTTTGGCGAGCGTAGTGCAGCGTGACGGTGATCGGTTTGGCCGAGCCGCGAATCGAGCGTATGGTGAAGCGCGTAGCGCCCACCTCGCCGGAGAGCTCGCCGGTCAGCTCGACATAGCCTTCGCGCTTGCTCGCCATCACATCGGCGTCGAAGCGGGTCTCAAGCCCCCTCAATTCGGTCTCGCCGGCCAGGAACTGGACCAGATCGACGAAGTGCACGCTGTTGCAGCACAGCCCCCAATCGCCGCCATCCGCCGTGAAGTGCAACAGCGGGTCGCCTCGGCTTTGCTCGCGCAGCTCGCGGTAGACGCCGAAATGGCGGCGGGGCGTATTGACCCAAGCCGTCATGCCACGCGCCTCGATCAGCGAGGCGGCGCGCTCGTACTGTTCGGAATCGTTGAACAGGAATTTCTCCAGCACCAGATGGCGAACCTTGGCCGCCTGGGCCAATTGCTCGATCACGGCAAACCGCTGGTTCGCAGTCGTGGCGATGATGGCCACATCGAGTTCGGCAGGCAGCGCGGCAAGCGATTCATGCACATAGATGGCGGGCAACGGTCCGGCTTCCGGCGAGGCGATGAAATCCGCTACCGCGCGGCGCGAGGCTTCTAATGGATCGACCACATGGACGGTCAACGCCTGAGTCGACTTGACCAGTCCTTGCAGATGGCGGCGGCCGAGCTGGCCGGCGCCGATGATTGCGACTTGATGCACGGCGGCCTCACTTCGACCAGCCATCGTCGACGACGATGTTCTGGCCATTCACGTAGGAGGATAAATCGGAAATCAGGTACACCAGCGTGCCGGCCACGTCGGCAGGCGCCAGCATGCCTTTGTGTTGCGCGTACGCCTTGTACCGTTCCAGGAAAGATTCGGGCTGGTGATCGAAGATTCCGCCCGGCGACAACACGTTGAAACGCAAAGCCGTGCCCTGGTAGTAGCGCATGAAGTACAGCGACAAATGCTGGATCGCCGACTTGATCGCCGCGTACTCCACCGGCATGGTCATCGGCGTTCCTTCATAGATTTCGAAGCGGGGCGCGACGTTGCCGTATATCGACGAGATATTGACGACATGGCCGAAGCCCTGGCGCTTGAAAAACTCGGCGAATCGTTGCGTGCTGAGGAAGTAGCCGCCCAGATGCGTGCTGACGTTCTCGCAGAAGTCCGCGTACTCGACCTGCTCCAGCTTGCGGCCGTACTGCTTGTTGCGCGGATAGGCATTGTTGACCACCGCGTCTATCTTGCCGCACCGTGCCTGGACTCGGTCGATCAGCGCGTCGAGCGATTCCCGTTTCGTGATGTCGGCCGTTTCCGCGATCAGCGACGCGCCCGGAATCTTGGCCGACAGCTCGTCACAGGCGGCGCGGCACCGCTCCTCGTCCAGGTCGGCCACGACAAGCTGCGCGCCATGCCGCAACAGCGATTCGCCGAAAGCCCTGCCCAGCAGGCCGGCTCCGCCGACCAACACGACAGTCTTGTTCTGCAACAGAGATGAATCTGGCGTCATCTATATGGGTACCGTCTGTGGTTAGTTGAAGCGGCGGAACACCGGCTTGATCGCCGGGCCGATCAGATACTTGTCGATGCCCTCGGCGACGCCGCGGGCGCACACCTCCATCGCATGAGCCAGCGCCTCGCGGGTCTTCTCCAGTTCGGCCTCGCCATGTCGATAGCTCAGCGCCAGCCAAGGCATCAGCACGCCCTGCTTGATCATTTCCTGCGCGAACAAGGTTCTGAGCTCCATCCAAGGCGCCCCCTCTCCGGTCACGGTCGCGTAGTAGGGACTGACCGCTGGGCCGGCGGCATAGAAGTGCTTGGCGATGCCGGCATGCTCGGCCGCCGCGTTGATCGCCGCCTGCAAATCGGCGCCGTATGCCCACAAATGGTCGACGACATCATATCGCTCGAGAAAATCCATCGTCGCGAGGTACGCCGCCAGGCCGCACATCTCCGCGCCGTGCGTCGTAGAGAGCAGAAACAGGCGCTCCTGCCCCACGCGGTCTATCGAGCCCAGCGACATCAGTTCGCGCCGACCGGCCACCGCGGCGACGGAAAAACCGTTCGCCATCGCCTTGCCGAAGGTGCACAGGTCCGGAGTGACGCCGTAAACATGCTGCGCCCCTTTCAGATGCCAGCGGAAGCCGGTGATCATCTCGTCGAGAATGAAGACGATCCCGTGCTTGCGGCACAAGGCCTCCACCTGCTGCAAATAATTCACCTCGCGGCCGTCGGGCTCGATGAAGGTCGCGGGCGTTTCGGTCGAAGCCGGCTCGAGAATGACGCAGGCGAACTGGCCGGGATGCTCCGCGATCAATCGCTCGAGGGAGCCGATGTCGTTGTACGCGAACGACTTGGTCTGCTCAATCGCGCTGGCTGGAATGCCCTTGGTGATCGGGGTATTGCCGATGAACCAATCGTCGTAGGAGAAAAACGGGTGCTGCGCGCATCTCGCCACCAGGTCGCGCCCGGTATAGGCGCGGGCCAGCTTGACGGCGGCGGAGGTCGCGGTGGAGCCGTTCTTGGTGAACTTGACCATGTCGACCGAATCGATCATGTCCACCAGCCGCTCGGCCGCTTCCAGTTCGATAACCGACGCGCGGGTCAGATTGTTGCCGGCTTCCAGGCCTTGAATCGCAGCCTCGTTGATCGCTGGCTCGGAATAACCGATGGACACTGCGCGCAGCGCCATCCCATAGTCGAGGAAGCTGCGGCCATCGGCAGCCCAGACGGTCGCGCCCTTTGCGCGCTCGAGGATCTGCGGCGCGTTGGCCGGGTACTGATCGTCGCCGCGCGAGTAGGTATGCGCGCCGCCGGGAATCACACGGTGCAGCCGTTCGGAATGGGACGCCGTCGCGGGGTTCGTCTTGTCATCTTGGAGCATGGAAGGCCTCATGAGTGATGAGCGGCCGCGTCGAGCGCCGCAAGTTGATCCAGATTGGCCAGCAGCGTTTCTACAAACAGGAAATCGACCAGTTCGTCTATTTCGACGGACTTCCAGCGCGGCACCTCGTAACCGAGCGTGCGGCCATGATAGAAGCCGCCTTCGACGCGCAGCGCCGGCGTGGCGCTGATATACAGCGAGCCCTCGAGAAAGTGCAGCGCCTCTATCTCCTGGCGGCGCTTGAGCGACTTGAAGTCTGCCGCCAGATAAGGCGAAATGCGGCCGTCGGCGCCCAGGCGCACGTCGTACTCGGGATGGGTGGACTCCACCCGGCTGACGCCGACGATGGAGTCGGCGTCGGCTCGCCTGGCATGCAGCGTTCGAAGCGCGGCGTCGACATCGGCCGAAGCGGTCAGCGGCGAGGTCGGTTCCAGCACCACGACGTAATCGTAATGCTCGCCCCGCTCCGCCAGATAATCGACGGCATGCAGGATCGCGTCGATGGAGGACGCGCAGTCCGAAGCCAGGTGCGCGGGGCGCAGGAACGGCGCCTGGGCGCCATGCGCCAGCGCGATGCCGCGGATCTCGGCATCGTCGGTGGTGCACAACACCTTGTCGACGCAGGCGGCCCCCAAAGCGGCGCCGATCGGCCACGCGACCAGCGGCTTGCCTTGCAGCGGACGCTTGTTTTTGCCAGGCAGGCCTTTTGAGCCGCCGCGCGCCGGCACGATCGCCAACACGGACTTGTCGTCAATCATTGAATATCTCGGTGTATTCGAGGTTGGCCCGCTCGAAATCGGGCAAGCGGCCAATGTCCAGCCAATAGCCGTCGATCTGGTACGCACGGGCCTTCATGCCGTGTTCGAGCACTCGGTCGAATAGCGACGGCATGTCGAAAAAGCTGCCGGCCGGGACCAGCTCCAGCACTTCCGGCGACAGGACATTGATTCCGGCGCTGACGACGAAACGCTGCACCGGCTTCTCCTCGATGGAGTGAATATGGCCCTCGCGCACGTTGACCACGCCGAATGGCACCTGCATCTCGAAATGACGCACGGCCATCGTGGCGTGAGCGCCCGCCTCGACATGCTGGTCGACCAGAAGCCCGAAATTTTCTTTCGTCAGCAAGTCGGCATTGGTCACGATGAGGGGCGCGTTTGGACGCTCGGGCAACAGGCTCAGCGCGCCCGCGGTGCCCATCCGTTGCTCCTCGCGCAGGTAGCGTATGTCGACCCCGAGCGCCGCGCCGTCGCCGAAATGGTCCTCTATCTGCTCCGCCTTGTAGTTGACGGCCAGGTAGAAACGATGGAAACCCTGTTCGGCATAACTGCGGATGATGGTCTCAAGCAGCGGCCGCGAGCCGACCTTGAGCATGGGCTTTGGCGTGTCTCGGGTAAGCTCCTGCAAGCGCGTGCCGAGCCCGCCGGCCATGATCACCACCCAATTGTTCCGCCGCGCGGCGCTCAAGTAATCGCTGATCAGGGCCAAACCGACAACCACGCCTTCCGCGTCCACGATAGGCAGCTGGTGGCGGCCGGTGCGGCGCATCGTCGCCTGGATCTCGTGCGGCGTGGACGAACTGGCGACGACGGTCGCGCCGGCATGCATGACGCGATCGACCCGGTCATCCATGCCCAGCCCGCTCAGCAAGGCGCGGCGCGCATCGCCATCGGATACCGTTCCCAGCAGGCGGCGATGCTCGTCGACCACCACGGCCAGTTGCGTGCCGGCCGAGTCGATGATTTCCAGCGCTTCTCTCAGGCTGACATCGGGTCCGATCAAGGTGGATTGCCAACTCTTCATCGCTTAGCTCCAAGGGGACGCGCGGGCACGCCGCACAATACCTCGCCGCCAGGGCTGTCGCGCAGCACGACGGCTCCCGCGCCGATCACGGTGTCCGCGCCGATGCTCACCGACTGGCGCAGCACGGCCCCCGCGCCGACCAGGCAGCCATCCCCGATGCGGGTTTGGCCGCACAGCGTCGCGCGTGTGGCGACGTGGCACCAGGCGCCGACGCTGGAGTCATGTTCGACAACCGCGCCGGTATTGACGATGGCGCCAGCCCCGATCCGGGCGCCGGCCTGCACCATCGCGCCGGCCAGCACCTGAACGTCGTCGGCCAGGATCGCATGGCGGGACACCCAAGCGCGCGGATGGATCGCCGACGCGAAAGTCCAACCCTGCGCTTGCAGCGACTGCTGCGCCCGAGCCCGCGCGGCCTCCCGACCTGAGCCGGCAACGAAACCCAGGCCGTTGACGAGCCGGACCTGAGCGGGCTCGTACCCGGCAAGAGCCTCGTCGCCCCCCAGCACAGGCAAACCCAAGCGCAGCGCGCCGTGGAGGCGGGAGTCGGGATCGGTGTAGCCCAGCACTTCCACGCCGGACTCGAGCAGGGCATCCGCCACCACGGCGGCATGGCCGCCGGCGCCGATCACGATTACAGGCAGGCTCATGGCTCGATCTGCTCGTCGGCGGCGAAGTCGCGCGCAGCAGGGCGGCCCACCAATGACCAGATGTCCATCGGCGTCATACCGTTGCCGGGACGCTTGCAGTCCAGCATCGCCAATGTCAGCGTCTCGCCCGCCGCGATGGGACGGCTCGCGACGATCGAACGGCGCGCCACGGCGCGATTGGGGTGTTCGGCTGGCGCCGGTAATTTGCGCGCGCTCCCCAGCGCGGCTTCGACATGGCGGATCGCCCCCACCATGCTCCGGAGCTCGCCGGGCTCGAGCGAGGCCAGATGGTCCGGCCCGGGCAGCGAGCGATCGAGCGTGAAATGTTTTTCGATCACCGTCGCGCCGCGCGCGACCGCGGCGATCGACACTTCGATCCCCAGCGTGTGGTCGGAATAGCCGACAGGCAGGCCAAAAGCCTGCGCCATCGAATCCATGGCGCGCAGGTTCACCGCCTCCGGCGGCGCCGGGTACTGCGTGACGCAATGCAGCAGCGTGACGTGGCTGCGCAATGCCTCCTGCCCCTCGGCGCTGAAGTAGCAGGCGTCGATCTCATTCTGGCTTGATGGCTGCCCATCATGCTGCAGCCCCCAGGCCAGCACGCCCAGCGCGCGCTCCAGATCAGTCAGCGTCGACATGCCGCTGGACACCAGCAAGCGCTGGCGCAGCTGAGCCGCCTGCAGCAACAAAGGCGCGCAGGTGATATCGCCAGATGGAATCTTGATCGCCGGC
Organism: Chromobacterium phragmitis; assembly: GCF_003325475.1. Classification (NCBI taxonomy): domain Bacteria; kingdom Pseudomonadati; phylum Pseudomonadota; class Betaproteobacteria; order Neisseriales; family Chromobacteriaceae; genus Chromobacterium; species Chromobacterium phragmitis. The sequence continues at coordinate 2,395,683 of NZ_CP029495.1, read as the reverse complement.
ATGCCCAGGCCGCCCAGGAACGTCAGGCTGGTGGCGTCGAAGGCTGTCGACATGAAGCGAATGCCGCGCGCCTGGCAATGTTCGATCAGCGCATGGTGGTCCTCAAGCCTCAGCTCGAGCGCGCGCAGCATCGCCAGCTGGCTGCCGCCCTCCTTCGTATTGGAGATCTGATAACTCGCCTTGCCGGCCTGCGCCGTGGCCAGCAGCTCGGCCTTGAAGGTCTGGAACTTGACCGCGTCGGCGCCGGCCTCGGCGGCTGCGTCGACTAGACGCAACGCCATGTCCAATGAGCCGTTATGGTTGACGCCTGCTTCGGCGATAATAAAAACAGGAGATAAAGTCTCAGGCACGGGCCGCCTCTATCATGTGAAAAGTCTTCTTTAGCATGCTTTGCGCGGGGGGCATTGCCCGCAAGGCATCGACGATGCGGGCGGCGCTGCGACCATCGCCATACGGATTCTGGACCCCGCTGCAATCCAGCGCCAACGCGCGGTTGATCGCTTCGCGGATTGCGCCGCGTTCCGGCTCGCAATGCAGTACCGATGCCGCCGCAAGCCGACCTCGCTGTCGATCGCCTATGTCGATGGTCGGCACCTGGAATGATGGTGCCTCATAAAGTCCGCTAGACGAATTGCCAACGACCACATCAGCCTCTCGCATCAGACTCAGATAGCGCAACTGCCCAAGCGAAGCAAACACCCGCACGCGCGCGCGCCCCTTGGCCCAAGCCTGCAAGGCAGCGGCCAACCCGCGGCCACCGGTATCGGCATTAGGCAGAGTGAACCACAACACCCACTCTTCAGGCAGAGCTTCCAAAGCAGCCAGCAGTTCTTCTTGCTGACGCAGGCCGTCTGCCGGCTCAAGCGTTACCGGATGGAATGTCACCAATGCATTGCGCGCGCCCAGTGGCTGTCCCAAAGAGGTCTCCAGCGCAGCATGGTCCAGCAACTGCTGCCTGCGCAAATGATCCAGCCCCGGGCTGCCGACAATGTGGACGCAGCGCGGATCCTCCCCCATCTGGACAACCCGCTGACGAGCTGCCTCGTTCGTCACCAAGTGCAGGTGCGCCATCTTCGTGATGGCGTGGCGAATCGCCTCATCGAAGGCCCCTTCGGTGGTATCCCCGCCTGCGATGTGCACCAGAGGCACGTTGTGCACCATCGCAGCTTGAGCGGCGGCCAGAATTTCGAAGCGGTCGCCCAATACAAGCATGGCATCCGGGCGCAGGCGCTCAATGGCATCGGAAAAACCAATCAGGCCCAGCGCCATCGACTTGGCGATTCCTCCCGGCGTATCGCTCGAAACCAGCATGTCGACCCGCGCGCTGATGGGAGTACCATCACGTTCGATATCGCGTACGGTCAAGCCGAATTCTGGCGAAAGATGCATACCCGTAACGATGAGCTGCAACTCAAAGTCAGACGCGGCGAGAAGATCGCGAATGGGCCAGTACAGCAGGCCATACTCGGCCCTGCTGCCGGTGACGATAGCAATGCGGCGGCGGGTCACAAGCTCTCCAGGATCAATTGCGGACTGCTCGGAATATTGATGATTCGCCGCGCAAGGTCCCGCGCCACCGGCAGCTGCGCGGCGGGGCAGTCGCGATACATCGGCAATGTGTTCAGCAACTCCCAGACGGGTCGCGTCATCAAGCCGGCGGCATTGGCCGCCTGCAGCACTTCGTCCCTCGATTCGGACCGGTCTTCCGCCAGGATCAAGGTCTGCAGCCAGTAGTTGGCCCGCGTATCGGGACGCTCAAGAAACAGCGAGGCTCCGGCAAAACCGTCGAACGCCTGCCGGTAACGCTGCGTCAACTCGCGCTTGGCGTCGATGAAGGCCTCGATGCGCTCCAGCTGCGCGCAGCCCATCGCGGCGTTCAGATTGGGCAGGCGGAAGTTGTAGGCGACCTCGTCGTGGAAGAATGCCCACGGATGGGGCTGCTTGGCGGTCGTCGTCAAATGCTTGGCCCGACGCGCCAGCTCTGGATCATTGGTGATGATCGCGCCGCCGCCGCCGGTGGTGACGATCTTGTTGCCGTTGAAACTCAACGTCGCGCAAACGCCGGCGTTGCCGGTATGCCGGCCATCAGCGAAGCTGCCCAGCGACTCGGCAGCGTCCTCTACCACCGCCAGCCCGTGGCGCGCCGCCACCTCGCTCAAGGCAGCCATGTCGACCGGATGCCCGAAGGTATGCATCGGCACCACCACGCTGATGCGCCTGCCGGTCAAACGGTTGAACAATTCGCCGCAGCGGCGTTCTCCGATTTCGTCCAGATGCTTGTCAAGCGCGCCAGGATCGATGCCAAGCGTGCGCGTCTCGCTGTCGACGAAATGCGGCCAGGCGCCGTTGTGGCGCACCGCATTGGCGGTGGCGACGAAGGACAGCGCCGGCACCAGCACCTCGTCGTCCTGGCGCACGCCGGCCAAGTGCAAGGCGATCTGCAGGGCGGAGGTGCCGTTGCTGACCACCACCGCGTGCGCGGCCCCCGTATACGCGGCGAGATCGCGTTCGAACCGGTCGACGAACGCCCCCACCGAAGACACCCAGCCGGTCTGGATGCATTCGGTCACATAGGCCAGCTCATTGCCCTTGAGCAGGGGTTCATGCAGCATCGCGCGTCCGCCGCCAACAACGTGGCGGATGCGCTCGACGATGGAATCGGAAAAGGACATTGCGGCTCAGATATTGTAGTTGCCGGCCTTGTAGCGGCCCAGATTCGACGGTTCCGAGAACCAGTCGATCGTTTCCTTCAACCCGCGCCGCAGGCCGTCTATGCCGGCATACTCCGGCGCCCAACCGGCCAGCTCGCGCGCCAGCCGGTTATCGGCCCACAGCCGCTCGACCTCGCTCCCCGCCGGACGCAGGCGCTGCTCGTCGCTGGTGAAGCGTACGTCGCGGCCCATCAGCTCCGCGATCAGGCGGGCGGTATCGCCTACCGATACCTCGTAATTGCTCCCCACATTGATCACCTTGCCCAGCGCCGCGTCGCACTCGGCGACCGCGCAGAAACCACGCACGGTATCTTGCACGAAGTTGAAATCGCGTGTCGGGTGGATGGCGCCCAGCTTGATTTCGTCCATGCCCGCGGCGATCTGGGTGATGATCGTCGGGATCACGGCGCGCGCCGACTGGCGCGGACCATAAGTATTGAACGGGCGGATCGTCGCCACCGGCGTCTCAAACGACAGGAAGAAGCTCTGCGCGATCTGGTCCGCGCCGATCTTGCTGGCCGAATACGGCGACTGCCCCTGCAGCGGATGCTCCTCCGTGATCGGGACAAAACGCGCCGTGCCGTAGACCTCGCTCGTCGAGGTATGCACCACCCGCTCCACGCCCAGATCGCGCGCCGCCTGCACGACGTTGAGCGTGCCTTTGACGTTGGTGTCGACATAGGTATCCGGCGAATGGTAGGAGTAGGGGATCGCGATCAGCGCGGCCAGATGCAGCACTACGTCGCACCCTTGCATGGCCGTTCGCACGCCATGCGGATCGCGGATGTCGCCTGCGAACACGTCTAGCGAGCGGCGAATGTCTTCCGGGCTCTGATCCAGCCATCCCCAGCTATTGAAGCTGTTGTAGTAGACGAAGGCGCGCACGTCGGCGCCCTGGCGCACCAAGTGCTCCACGAGATGGGAGCCGATGAAGCCGTCGGCGCCGGTAACGAGGATTTTCTTGCCCTGCAGTTTCATGATCGTCATCCGCGTCGAGTTACTCGTTGTAGTCGTAAGCCTTAAAACCGGCCTGCTTGACCATGTGATCGCGGCAGGCCGCCTTGTAATCGCTCACGACCATCTCGCTGACCAATTCGCGCAGCGTGGTCCTGGGCGTCCAGCCCAGCTTCTGCGCCGCACGCGTCGGATCGCCCAGCAGCGTTTCGACCTCGGTGGGACGGAAATAGCGGGGATCGACCCTGACGATGACATCGCCCACCTTGCACTTGGCCTTGTCTCCGCTCACGGCCGCCACGCGGCCGATCTCCTCCGCGCCCTCGCCTTCAAAATCCACGGCGATGCCGAGTTCGGCGGCGGCGAATTCGACAAACTGGCGCACCGAATACTGCACGCCGGTGGCGATGACGAAGTCCTCGGGCTTGTCTTGCTGCAGCATCAGCCACTGCATTTCGACATAGTCGCGCGCATGCCCCCAGTCTCGCAGGGCGCTCATGTTGCCCAGGTAGAGACAGTCCTGCAAACCCAGCGCGATGCGGGCGATGGCGCGCGTGATCTTGCGCGTGACGAACGTTTCCCCGCGGATAGGGCTCTCGTGGTTGAACAAAATGCCATTGCAGGCGTACATGCCGTAGGCTTCGCGATAGTTCACCGTGATCCAGTAGGCGTACAGCTTGGCCACAGCATAGGGGCTGCGCGGATAAAACGGCGTGCTTTCCTTCTGCGGCACTTCCTGCACCAGGCCGTAAAGCTCGGATGTGCTCGCCTGGTAGAACTTGGTCTTCTTCTCCAAACCCAGGATGCGGATGGCCTCCAGCAAACGCAGGGCGCCCACCCCATCGGCGTTGGCGGTGTATTCGGGTTCCTCGAAGCTGACAGCCACATGGCTCTGCGCCGCCAGATTGTAGATTTCGTCAGGCTGCACTTGCTGGACGATGCGAATCAGATTCGTGGAGTCGGTCAGGTCGCCGTAGTGCAGCTTGAAGCGCTGATCGGGATCATGGGGATCCTGATACAAGTGATCGATGCGGTCGGTATTGAAAAGACTCGTGCGTCGCTTGACGCCATGCACCTCGTAGCCTTTGGACAGCAGGAACTCAGCTAGATAAGCGCCGTCCTGGCCAGTAATGCCGGTGATAAGGGCGACTTTCTTGTTGGACATACTTGTTCTTTCTTCGCAAAGTTCAGTTTCGGAAGGGCGCGGTTTCATAGGCCAAGCGGAGCCCTTCGCGCAACGGCGTGCGCGCGCGCCAGCCCAACGCGGCCAGACGGCCGACATCCAGCAGCTTGCGCGGCGTGCCGTCTGGTTTGGACATGTCGAAATCGATGCGGCCGTCGAAGCCCACGGTTGCCATCACCATCTCGGCAAGCTCCCGGATGGTGACGTCTTCGCCGGTGCCGATATTGACCAGATCGCCGTCGTATCCCTGCTCCATCAGATACACGCAGGCATCTGCCAAATCATCCACATAAAGGAATTCGCGGCGTGGCGCGCCGCTTCCCCAAACCACGCAGGACTCGTCGCCGCGCAGCCTGGCCTCATGCGCCTTGCGCAGCAACGCCGGCAGCACGTGGCTGCTGGCCAGATCGTAGTTGTCATTGGGACCGTACAGATTGGTGGGCATCACGCTGACATATTGGCGGCCATATTGGCGATTGTAGCTTTCAGCCAGCTTGATGCCCGCTATCTTGGCGATGGCATAGGGCTCGTTGGTCTGCTCCAGCAAACCGGTCAGCAAATACTCTTCCTTGATCGGCTGCGGGCAGTCCCGCGGGTAAATGCAACTGGAGCCTAGAAACATGAGCCGCTGCACGCCGGCCAGATGCGCGCCATGAATGAGATTGGCCTCTATCATCAGGTTCTGATAGATAAAGTCGGCTCGTTGGAGATTGTTCGCCTGGATGCCCCCCACCTTGGCGGCCGCGATGAAAAGGTAGTCCGGCTTTTCCCGAGCCAAATAGGCATGCACCGCATGCGAATCCAGCAGATCCAGATCGGCGCGGCCGGCAGTGAGAATGTTCGCATAGCCGCCGGCATGCAAACGCCGCACGAGCGCGCTTCCCACCATGCCGCGGTGGCCGGTTACGAAAATCTTGCTATCTGTGTCCATGCTGCTCACTGGCGACCGTAGGTGTCTTCGAAACGCACGATATCATCTTCGCCCAAATAACTGCCAGACTGCACTTCGATGATTTCCAACGGGATGGAGCCGGGATTGGCCAGCCGGTGCACCTCTCCCAAGGGAATGTAGGTCGACTGATTTTCTGTCAAAAGAATCACCTTGTCGCCATTGGTGATCTCGGCTGTGCCCTTGACCACGATCCAATGTTCCGCGCGATGGTGATGCTTTTGCAAGCTCAGGCTGGCCCTAGGCTTGACCTGAATGCGCTTGACTTTGAAACGCCCGCCTTCGTCGAGGCTATCGTACCAGCCCCAGGGGCGGTGCACCTTGCGATGCAGCGCATACTCTTCTCGCTTTTGCTGGCCCAAGGTGTTGACGATGTGCTTGACGTCCTGGCTGCAGCTGCGATTCACGACGAGAACCGCATCGGATGTCTCAATCACGATGACATCCTCCATGCCAACCAGACTCACCAGCCTGCTGTTTGCATGCACCAGCGTATTGCGGCTGTCGACTGCCAGCACATCGCCGACATGCGCGTTCCCCGACTCATCCTTGGGCAGAACCTTCCAAACGGCGTCCCACGCGCCCAAATCGCTCCAGCCCGCATCCAACGGAACCATTTTGATGGGGAAACCACTTCCCGGACTACGCTCCATGACGGCATAGTCGACCGAGTCCGCAGGAATGTCCGCGAATTCTGCCTTACCTGGCCTGATGAATTGCGCATCGGCTTCTCGGTGGGCCCACGCGGCACGCGTCGCATCCAGAATGTCGCGGCGAAACTGTTCCAGCGCCTTCAGCCATACAGAAGCTTTCAACACGAACATGCCGGCATTCCAGAAATACCCGCCCTCAACCAGATAGGACTGGGCCGTTGCCTCGTCTGGCTTTTCAACGAAACGCCTGACAACCTGAACGCCGCTGCCTGCACTGGCATTTTCGACCTGAATATAGCCATAACCCGTTTCAGGACGATCCGGTACCACGCCAAGAATCACGATCGAATCGTTTGCGGCTTCCCTGATCGCCGACTGCATCGCCGCTGAAAATGCCGCCCCATCAGTCACCATCTGATCGGCGGGGGTGACAATCAAGACCGGGTCCTCGCCGTTCTCCATCGCCGCCAACGCGGCCAAAGTCAGCGCCGGCGCCGTATTGCGGCCAACCGGCTCAAGCAAGGCGGCGGCGTAATCGATGCCGATTTCACGCAGTTGCTCCGCGGCGAGGAAGCGATGCTCCTCTCCAGTCACGATCAGCGGGGGCGCGACTTTCAGGTCGGGATCGTCGAGATTTGACAAACGCTGAGCAGCTTGCTGAAACAGACTATCCTGGCCGCTCAAACATAGAAACTGCTTAGGAAAGCCAGCCCTGGAAAGTGGCCACAAACGAGTTCCAGAACCGCCGCAAAGAATGACGGGTGCGACCTTGATCATGATTTCCATCCCCCCAGCCAATTTGACCAACTTCTAATTTCAGTACCCTGTCCCTGGCTTATCTATTCAGAGAGCCTTGGTCAGCACCGCTCGCCCTTCCTTATCGAATCCAGCCGATCAGGTATTGACGAGTTTATTGTTGTCAACAAAGAAAGCCATGCCTCTCAAACTCAATATCCTTCCCTGTTCAAATTCAACATGGATTATTTCAAACGCCGCCCATCTCAGGCATTTCTAGCTATCTCGGGCCGGAAAATGCCGAAATCATATTCAACATATTCCACCTCACCTTGAGAGTGCAACCGGAAGGCTGCAAAAAGCGCATATTCTGCTCAGCCCCCTCTTTTGCCATGTCGAATTTGAAGGTCGGCGACACCTCCATTTCGATGGACAACGGATTCTAGAGAAAATGGCCATTAGGGGGAAGAGGGCTTCGAACTTTTTGGCAGGAATCCCAGCCGCCCCCCCTCCAATGCCATCAAAGACATCGACATCATCCTGCAACCCACTCATCGACAGCCAATCCATCACCGTCGGCATCGACGCCCACACAAGCATATTGGCATCTTTGCGGCCATCCAGCCAAACGGGTAATCAAATGTCAAAACCAGACAATAAGCATTGAAATCATAACATGGCGCACAAACGCAAGGCAGAACCTTGAATACTCCTTGTTTTATTACACTAATATGTCTTCAAGACAACTGCGCCGAGCGCCACCAAGACGCTCGGCTCGCCATCAAGACATCTTCGGCACAAGACAATAACCGTGCAAAATCACCACACTCCCAGATAGCCCAGCATGCCCTCCGCCGCCTGCCTCCCCTCGAACACCGCCCTCACCACCAGATCCGCCCCTCGCACCATGTCGCCGCCTGCAAACACCTTGGGATTGCTGGTCTGGTATTTGTACTCGCCGCTCGCGGCAGCCAGCGTGCGCCCGTTAGCGGCGGTGGCGATGCCCTGTTTTTCCGCCCACGATGCCGCTTCGGCCTGGAAGCCGAAGGCGATGATGACGTGATCGCACTCGATGATTTCCTCGCTGCCGGGCACGATCTCGGCATTGCGACGCCCCCTGGCGTCGGGCTGGCTCAGACGCGTTCCTGCCAGCTTTACCGCCAGCGTGCCGCCTATCATCGGCTCAATGGACATCGGCTGGCGGTTCCATAGAAATTCGACGCCCTCTTCGCGCGCATTATCCACCTCCCGCCTGGAGCCCGGCATATTGGCTTCATCCCTTCGATAGGCGCACATCACGCGCCGCGCGCCCTGGCGGATGGCGGTGCGATTGCAGTCCATCGCCGTATCGCCGCCCCCCAGCACCATCACCCTCTTGCCGGCCATATTGATGGGCGCTTCCTCACTGGGCAAGGTTCCCAGATGTTGCCGCACATTGTTGATCAGATAGGGAAGCGCCTGCAGCACGCCCTTGCTGTCCTCGCCGGGAAAACCGCCCCGCATGGCCTTGTACGCGCCCATGCCCATGAACACCGCATCGTGCCGGCTCATCAGCTTGTCGAAGCTGACATCCTTGCCTACGTCACACCCCAGCACGAATTCAACGCCCATGCCCTCGAGAACCTCCCTCCGACGGCGCACCACGCTTTTTTCCAGCTTGAATTCGGGAATGCCGAAAGTCAGCAAGCCGCCTATTTCCTCATAACGATCGTAAACGACAGGCTTGACCCCATTGCGCGCCAAGACATCCGCGCACGCTAGCCCTGCGGGCCCCGCGCCGATCACGGCGGCCGTCTTGCCAGTCTGCCGCACTCTGGACATGTCCGGCCGCCAGCCGGCCTTGAATGCTTCATCTGTGATGTGTTTTTCAATGCTGCCTATGGAAACCGCTCCAAAACCTCCCTGGTTCAGCGTACAGGCGCCTTCGCACAGCCGGTCCTGCGGGCACACCCGGCCGCAAATTTCGGGCAGGCTATTGGTTTGATGCGATAGCTCGGCCGCCTCGAACAATCTGCCCTCCTCAACCAGCCTCAGCCAATTGGGGATGTAATTGTGCACGGGGCACTCCCACTCGCAATAGGGATTGCCACAGGACAGGCAACGGCCAGCCTGATCGGCGGCATCCACCGCATGCAGCGGACGATAGATTTCCTTGAATTCGATCTTGCGAACAGATGGCTCTACTTTGTCGCCCGGATTGCGCGACAGCTTCATGAACTGGAATACGTCGGACATTGTGTTTTCTCCCGCGAGGGAGGGCGGCGCCATGCGCCGCCCTGTATGCGTTGGCTAGGGGCGCTTAGTCTTTGAGCAGGCTTTCCAGCTTGGCTGCCTTGGGCTTCACCAGCCAGAAATAGTCCACGTAATCGTCGAAGTTCTGCAGCATCGCGCGGCCGGTTTCGGATCCAGTCAGCTCCACGTGCTTGGCGATCTTCTCCAGCAGATAGGCGCGGTACATGCCCATCGCCTCGCCGTTGATCAAGTGGATGTCGATCAGCTCATTGTTGTAGCGGTAGGCGAACTTCTCGTGCGGGTCATAAACGAAGGCGAAGCCGCCGGTCATGCCGGCGCCGAAGTTGTAGCCGGTCTCGCCCAGCACGATGACGGTGCCGCCGGTCATGTATTCGCAGCAGTGGTCGCCGGCGCCCTCTATCACCGCCAGCGCGCCGGAGTTGCGCACCCCGAAGCGCTCGCCGGCGATGCCGGCGGCGAACAGCTGGCCGCCCGTCGCGCCGTACAAACAGGTGTTGCCGATGATGATGGATTCGCTCGCCTGGTAGCCCGCATCCTTGGGCGGGTAGATGGTGACGCGGCCGCCGGCCATGCCTTTGCCGACGTAGTCGTTGGCGTCGCCTTCCAGCTCCAGATGCAGGCCGGCCGCGTTCCACACGCCGAAGCTCTGGCCCGCGCTGCCGCTGAACTTGACCTTGAGACAGCCGAAGGGCAGTCCGGCCGCGCCATGCACGCGGGCGATTTCGCCGGACAAGCGCGCGCCGATGGAGCGGTGGGTGTTTTCGATCGGGTAGGCCAGCTCCAGCATCTGCTTGTTATGGATGGCCGGCAGCGCGTCCCGCAGAATCTGCTCGGCCAGCTCGCCCTTGTCGAAAGACGGATTGCTGTCCGACACGCAAAAGCGCGGCTCGCTGTCCGGAACGGTGCCTTGCGACAGCAGCGGGCTCAGGTCCAGCCGGCCCTGGCGCTCGCTCTCGCCATCCTGCACGTCCATCAAGTCCATGCGGCCGATCAGCTCTTCCATGCTGCGCACGCCCAGCTTGGCCATCCATTCCCGCGTTTCGCGGGCGATGAACAGGAAGTAGTTGACCACCATGTCCGGCAGGCCGGTGAAATACTTGGAGCGCAGTTTGACTTCCTGCGTCGCCACGCCGGTGGCGCAGTTGTTCAAGTGGCAGATGCGCAGGTATTTGCAGCCCAGCGCCACCATCGGCCCGGTGCCGAAGCCGAAGCTCTCCGCGCCCAGAATGGCGGCCTTGACCACGTCCAGGCCGGTTTTCAGGCCGCCGTCGGTCTGCACCCGCACCCGGCCGCGCAGGCCGTTGGCGCGCAATACCTGCTGCGCTTCGGACAGGCCCAGCTCCCACGGCGAGCCGGCGTATTTGACCGAGGTCAGCGGCGAGGCGCCGGTGCCGCCGTCGTAGCCGGAGATGGTGATCAGGTCGGCGTAAGCCTTGGCCACGCCGGCGGCGACGGTGCCGACGCCGGGCTCGGCCACCAGCTTGACCGACACCAGCGCGGACGGGTTCACCTGCTTCAGGTCGAAGATCAGCTGCGCCAGGTCTTCGATGGAATAAATGTCATGATGCGGCGGCGGCGAAATCAGGCTGACGCCTTCCTTGGCGTGGCGCAGCCGCGCGATCAGCCCGGACACCTTGTCGCCGGGCAGCTGGCCGCCCTCGCCCGGCTTGGCGCCCTGCGCCACCTTGATCTGCAGCACCTCGGCGTTGACCAGGTAGTGCGGGGTGACGCCGAAGCGGCCGGACGCCACCTGCTTGATCTTGGACATCTTCTCGGTGCCGTAGCGCGCCGGGTCCTCGCCGCCCTCTCCTGAATTGGAGCGGCCGCCCAGGCGGTTCATGGCGATGGCCAATGCCTCGTGCGCTTCCGGGCTCAATGCGCCCAGCGACATGCCGGCCGAGTCGAAGCGCTTGACGATGGCCTCCACCGGCTCCACCTCGTCCAGCGGAATCGGCTCGCCGGCCAGCTTCAGCTGCATCAGGTCGCGCAACATCGCCACCGGGCGGGTGTTCACCGTCTCGGCGTATTGCTGGTAGGCCTGGTAATCGTCGTTCTGCACCGCCTTTTGCAGCAGCTGCACCACGTCCGGGTTATAGGCGTGATATTCCTCGCCGTGCACGTATTTGAGCAGGCCGCCCTGGTTCAGCCCGCGCATCGGATTGAACGCCAGCTTGGCCAGCTTTTTCTGATCGGCCTCGAAGTCGGCGAAATTGGCGCCGGACACGCGCGACACCGTGCCCTTCAGGCACTGCGCCACCACTTCCTCATGGATGCCCACCGCCTCGAACAGCTGCGCGCCGCGGTAAGACGCGATAGTGGAGATGCCCATCTTGGACAGCACCTTGAGCAGGCCCTTGTTGATGCCCTTGCGGTAGTGCTGCAGCGCCTCATTGGGACGCAGGTCCACTTCGCCGTTGTTCACCAGATCGATGATGGTCTGGTAAGCCAGGTAGGGGTAGACCGCGGTGGCGCCATAGCCCAGCACGCAGGCCATCTGGTGCGCGTCGCGCACGGTGGCGGTTTCCACCACGATATTGGTCTTGCAGCGCAGGCCGGCGTCGATCAGCGCGTGATGCACCGCGCCGGTGGCGAACAGCGCGTGGATGGGCAGCCGCTCGCCGGTGGCATGGCGGTCGGACAGCACCACCACCACGGTCCCTTCCTGCACCGCTTCCACCACGTGGCGGCTCAGACAGGCAATCGCGTCTTTCAGCGTGGTTTCGGCCGGGTCATAGCACAGGTCGAAATTGGTGGCCTTCAGGTAAGGCTCCGGCCGCGTGGTGACGCGGGTGAACTTCTCGTGGCTCAGCACCGGGCTGCGCACTTCCAGACGCTTGGCGTGCTCGGCGCTCTCCTCGAACATATTGCGCTCTGGGCCGAACACGGTGTTCAAGGACATCACCACCGCTTCGCGGATCGGATCGATGGGCGGGTTGGTCACCTGGGCGAATTGCTGGCGCAAGTAGTCGAACGGCGAGCGCACGCGCTGCGAAAGCACCGCCATCGGCGTGTCGTCGCCCATGGAGCCGACAGCCTCTTGGCCGTCCGCAGCCAGCACGCGCAGGATCTGGTCGCGCTCCTCGCGGCTCAGGTTGAACATTTTCTGCAGCTTGGCCAGTTCGTCCTTGGACAAGGGCTCGACGCCGGCGTCGTCCTCGATGGACAGCTCCAGGTACTTGGCGCTGTCCTTGATCCACTGACGGTAGGGCTTGGCGCTTTTCAGCTGCGCGTCGATGTCTTCCGGCATCAGCAGCTCGCCATTGACCAGGTCAGCGGCAAACAGTTGGCCTGGCTTGACGCGGCCCTTGCGCACCACGTCCTGGGCGCGGTAATCCCACACGCCCACTTCCGAGGCAATGGTTAGAATATTATCCTTCGTCAGCACCCAGCGCGCTGGTCGCAGGCCGTTGCGGTCCAGCATGCAGGCGGCGTAGCGGCCGTCGGTCAGCACGATGCCGGCCGGGCCGTCCCACGGTTCCATGTGCATGGAGTTGAATTCGTAGAAGGCGCGCAGGTCCTTGTCGGTGCTGTCCACATTCTGCCAGGCTGGCGGCACCAACAGGCGCAGCGCGCGGAACAGCGGGATGCCGCCCATCAGCAGGCCTTCCAGCATATTGTCCAGGCTCATCGAATCCGAACCGTCGGTCTGGACGATGGGGCGCACCGTGTCCATGTCGAGGTGCGGCGAAGCCATGATGCGCTCGCGCGCGCGCGCCCAATTGCGGTTGCCCTGCACCGTATTGATCTCGCCGTTGTGGGCGAGGAAGCGGAAGGGCTGGGCTAGCTTCCACTGCGGCCAGGTATTGGTGGAGAAGCGCTGGTGGAACACCGCCAGGCTGGACTCGAAGCGCGGATCGGCCAGGTCCAGGAAGAAACGCGGCAGGTTCTCCGGCGTCACCAACCCTTTATAAGAGAGGGTATGCGGCGACAGCGTGGGCAGATAGAAACAGGGATCGTCTTCCTTGTTGGCTTTCTCAGCCAAGCGGCGACCCATATAGAGCCGGCGTTGGAAAGACAGCTCATCCATGCCGAACGGGCAGTTCACGAACACCTGGGAGATGGCGGGCAAGGAAGCCAGCGCGGTTTCGCCGCAAGCGGCCACCTCCACCGGCACTACGCGGAAACCGGCCACTTCCAGTTGCTGCGCCTCCAAATGTTCGCGCAGGCGCGCCAGGCTGCGCTCGCCTGTCGCCTTGTCCGAGTGGTGGAACACCAGGCCGGCGGCGTACACTGACTTCAGGGCGATGCCGGCTTCGGCCGCCACTTCGCGCAGGAAGCCATCCGGTTTCTTGAACAGCAGGCCGCAGCCGTCGCCGGATTTGCCATCCGCCGCCACCGCGCCGCGGTGGGTCAGCTTGGCCAGCGAGGAAATGGCGGTGGCCACCAGCCAGTGGCTGGGTTTGTCGTCCAATTGCGCGATCAAGCCGAAGCCGCAGCTGTCTTGTTCGAATTCCGGTTTATACAATGTGCCCTGCAGGCGGCGCTGTCTGTCCATTTCTCGGCCCGTTTATACTTTGTAGTGATGCATCCGATTCTACGGGCAAGATCGCAGCAGCCGCAAGCGCGCTTGCGGCGGCGCAACAATCATTTGATTTCAGTCATTTGATGCGCAATCACTTGTTTTTGATATGGAATAAAGCTACATAATTCCTGCCAATTTTTTAGATTTTTGAGACGATTATTTTCAAAAATACGACAGACTAGCGTCGCAAAATCGACATCCAAAGATGCCGCAATGACGATTTTTTGTATTTTGTCAAACAAAATTCATTGAAATGACGAATCGAGACGAGCAGTCGCAACAGACCTTGCAGTTCGTGCGCCAGCTGGCCGAACAAGCCCTTTCGCGTTCGGCCGGCGCGCCGCTTATGGCCGGAAACCGGGTCAGACTGCTGTACGACAGCGCCGAAAACTTCCCTGCCTGGGAGCGGGCCATCGCCAGCAGCAAGGATTCTGTCTTTATCGAAATGTATATTTTCTCCAATGACCAATTTGGACTTAAAATAAGAAATATCCTTATAGATAGGGCAAATAAAGGCATCCAAGTTTGCCTGCTCTATGACTGGCTGGGCAGTTGGCGCGCCCACTTATCCAGTTTCTTCAAGCCCCTGCTCGATGCCGGCGCCCAGGTTCGAGCCTACCACCCGCCCAGCCTGGGCGGCGGACTCAGCCTGCTGGGCCGCAACCACCGCAAGATGATCATCGTCGACAGGCGCGAGTTGTTCGTTGCCGGCCTGTGCGTCAGCGCCAGTTGGGAGGGCCGGCCCGACAAGGGGCTCGCGCCCTGGCGCGATACCGGCCTAGCGCTCTGTGGGCCGCTATTGGCCCCGGCGCTGGCAGCCTTCGCCGACAGCTGGGCCAGCTGCGGCGAGCTGCTGGACGCGCGCTGGCTGGAGCCTGCCGACGCCGAACCCTGCGGCAGCGCCGCCGCCCGCCTGATCGCCACCACGCCGTCCACCGCGCGGATGATGCGGCTGGATTTGCTGATCGCCAGCTTTGCCCGCCGCACGCTATGGCTGACCGACGCCTACTTCATGGCCACCAGCCTGTATCTGTCCGCGCTGCAGCAGGCCGCGCGAGACGGCGTGGATGTGCGCCTGCTGGTGCCGCGCTCCAGCGACATACGCTGGATCGCCACCGTGTCCCGCACCCAATATCGGCCGCTGCTGGAGGCCGGCGTGCGGGTGTTCGAATGGAATGGGCCGATGATCCACGCCAAGACTGCGGTGGCCGACGGCCGCTGGGCGCGCATCGGCTCCACCAACCTGAATCTGTCCAGCTGGCTGGTCAACCGCGAGCTTGACATCGCGCTGGAGGATGAAGGGCTGGCCGGCGAACTGGCGGATCGCTTCCTGCTGGACCTGGAGCAGGCGACCGAGATCGTGCTGCGCCAGGAGCGGCGCAAACCGGTGCCTCGGCCGGTCAAGCAGGAGCGCCGCCCGCGAGGCGGCACCAAGGAGTTCGCCCTCAGCAGCGCCAGCGCGGCGGCGCGCCAGGCGATGCGCATCGGCGACGCGCTGGGGTCGGCCGTGCGCGGCAGCCGGATGGTGGAAAGCAGCGAAGCCCCGGCCTTTCTCAGCATCGGCGTCGCGCTGTGCCTGCTGGCGCTGGCCATCGCCTATTTCCCATGGCTGGCCGCCGCGCCGCTGGTGGCGTTGCTGGCCATCAGCGGCCTGGCCGTGGCTTTCAAGGCTGGCGGCCTCTACCTGGAAAAACGGAGAAAAAAACAACAGTCGCGGCTGGCCGCCCCCGCGGCCGATGACTGCGGCCCGCCGCCCCCCGACTGCCAATGAAAACAGCGGCTTAGTTTCCCTCCCGCCGCCGCCGCAGCCGGCCCCCCGCCTCCTTCCTGGCCGGTCGATGGTTCTGGTCGGAATTTTTTCGCGATTTCTGCCGCGGCGCACAAACAACATGCCGGGCAAAGGGTCTACAATTCGCGCTTCTTGGGATGTTCTCCAGGCCGGCTGACGTGAAGCGACCGCAGGTCGCCAGGCACGGACCGCGGCGCAAAGCGACCCGTTTATTCGCGCCTCAAGGCCAGCCTCCAGGGCGGCGGCGAAGATCCGTTCTTCTGCCCGTGCGTACAGAAACTGCGCCCCACGCGCACCGAGCGACATTGCCGCGGCAAGGTCCGGTGGTGCCACCGCCCTCCGCCGCAGTGTCCGAGTGACAGCAACGAAGGACTCAGGTATGCGTTTTCACTTCCCCATCGTGATCATCGACGAGGATTTCCGCTCGGAAAACACCAGCGGCTCCGGCATCCGCGAACTGGCCGCCGCCATGGAGGCGGAAGGCATGAGCGTGATCGGCTACACCAGCTACGGCGATCTCACCTCCTTCGCTCAGCAGCAAAGCCGCGCCGCCGGCTTCATCCTGTCGATTGACGACGAGGAGTTCCAGACAGAGGACACCGCGCAGCAGGCGCTGGGCAATCTGTACGGTTTCGTCGCCGAGATCCGCCGCCGCAACCCGGACATTCCGGTCTACCTGTACGGCGAGACCCGCACCGCGCGCCACATCCCCAACGACATCCTGCGCGAGCTGCACGGCTTCATCCACATGCACGAGGACACGCCGGAGTTCGTGGCACGCCACATCATCCGCGAGGCCAAGAGCTATCTGGACAACCTGGCGCCGCCGTTCTTCCGCGCGCTGGTGGACTACGCCTACGACGGCTCCTACTCCTGGCACTGCCCCGGCCATTCCGGCGGCGTGGCCTTCCTGAAGAGCCCGGTGGGCCAGATGTTCCACCAGTTCTTCGGCGAGAACATGCTGCGCGCCGACGTCTGCAACGCGGTGGACGAGCTGGGCCAGCTGCTGGACCACACCGGCCCGGTGGCGGCTTCCGAGCGCAACGCCGCGCGCATCTTCAACGCCGACCACCTGTTCTTCGTCACCAACGGCACCTCCACCTCGAACAAGATCGTCTGGCACAGTTGCGTCGCCGCCGGCGACATCGTGCTGGTGGACCGCAACTGCCACAAGTCGAACCTGCACGCCATCATCATGACCGGGGCCATCCCGGTGTTCCTGATGCCGACGCGCAACCACTACGGCATCATCGGCCCGATCCCGAAGTCCGAATTCCAGCCGGACACCATCAAGAAGAAGATCCTGGCCAACCCGTTCGCGCGCGAGGTGCTGGAGAAGCACCCCAACCGCAAGCCGCGCATCCTGACGCTGACCCAGTCCACCTACGACGGCATCCTGTACAACGTCGAGGAGATCAAGGGCCTGCTGGACGGCGAGGTGGACACGCTGCACTTCGACGAAGCCTGGCTGCCGCACGCCTGCTTCCATGACTTCTACCGCGACTTCCACGCCATCGGCGAGGGCCGTCAGCGCTGCGAAGACAGCCTGGTGTTCTCCACCCAGTCCACCCACAAACTGCTGGCCGGCATCAGCCAGGCTTCGCAAATCCTGGTGCAGGACCCGCAGAACCGCCAGCTGGACACCGCCTGGTTCAACGAGGCTTATCTGATGCACACCTCGACCAGCCCGCAATACTCGATCATCGCCAGCTGCGACGTGGCCGCCGCGATGATGGAGCAGCCGGGCGGCCAATCGCTGGTGGAAGAGTCCTTGGTGGAGGCGATGGAATTCCGCCGCGCCATGCGCAAGGTGGACGAGGAATACGGCCGCGACTGGTGGTTCAGCGTGTGGGGGCCGGACGACCTGTCCGACGACGGCATCTGCGACCAGGCCGACTGGACCTTGCGCCCCGACGAACGCTGGCACGGCTTCGCCGGCATCGAGGACGGCTTCAACATGTTGGACCCGATCAAGGCCACCGTGCTGACGCCGGGCCTGGACGTGGACGGCAGCTTCGAGGAAATGGGCATCCCGGCCGCCATCGTCACCAAGTACCTGACCGAGCATGGCGTGGTGGTGGAAAAGACCGGCCTGTACAGCTTCTTCATCATGTTCACCATCGGCATCACCAAGGGACGCTGGAACACGCTGATCTCGCTGCTGCAGCAATTCAAGGACGATTTCGACAAGAACCAGCCGATGTGGCGGGTGATGCCGGAATTCGTCGCCAAATACCCGCAATACGAGCGCGTGGGCCTGCAGGACCTGTGCCAGCGCATCCACGGCCTGTATGCCAAACACGACGTAGCGCGCCTGACCACCGACATCTACCTGTCCGACATGGAGCCGGCGATGCGCCCGGCCGACGCCTTCGCCAAGATGGCGCATCGCGAGATCGAGCGCGTGCCGGTGGACCAGCTGGAAGGCCGCGTCACCGCGGTGCTGCTGACGCCGTATCCGCCGGGCATCCCGCTGCTGATCCCGGGCGAGCGCTTCAACAAGACCATCGTCGACTACCTGCGCTTCGCCCAGGCCTTCAATCGCGAGTTGCCGGGCTTCGAAACCGACGTCCACGGCCTGGTGGCGGTGGAGGTGCAGGATCGCAAGGTGTACTGCGTGGATTGCGTCAAGCAATAAGACGCTGGGCCGGAAACGACAAAGGCGGGAGCGATCCCGCCTTTTTTCATGCCGCTCCCAACTTAAAGCCGCACGCGCCAGGTATTGCGCCCGCCGGCCTTGGCTTGATACAAGGCCTCGTCCGCCCGGCCCAGCGGCGCAGACAGATCATCGCCGGCGCGCAGCAGCGACATCCCGATCGAACAGGTGTAGGAAAACGCCGGGTCATCCGCCAGCGGCCGCGACGACTGCACCACCGCCAGTATCGTCCGGATCAGCGCTTCCGCCTGCTCCAAACCGCTGCCGGGGAGCAAAAGCAAAAATTCCTCGCCGCCCAGCCGCCCCAAACTGTCATGGGGCTTCAGCAAGGGCTGCAGCCTATGCGCGAAATCGCGCAGCACCGCGTCGCCGGCCAGATGGCCCTTCAGGTCATTGATCAACTTGAAATTGTCCAGGTCCAGGATGGCCACCGCGGCGGCCTGGCAGGCGCCGCCATGATATTGCTCCACCAGGCCGTCCATCTGCTGCAGGATGTGGCCGCGGTTGCCGAGGCCGGTCAGCGGGTCGGTCAGCGCCGCGCGCTGCGCCAGGTCGCGCGCCTGCCGCAGCTCGCGCTCGCCGACGCGCAGCTCGGTGATCTCGCTGCCGACGCACAACATCCAGCCGCCCGACTGGGTGGTCTCGGTCATCCAGATCCAGCGGCCGTCGGCCAGATCGGTCTCGAAGGCGCGGAATGGCTGCTTGGCGCGCCGGGACTTGGCCGAAGCGAGCCAGGCCTCGAAATCGCAGGTGCGGATCTGCGTGCCCCTGCCGTTCTGGTGATTGCGGCGCATCAACTGCTCCCAGCTGATCCGCTCGTCTTCCCGCACATCCAGCGCCGCGCAAAACGCGGCATTGGCGTAGCGCAGGCAATCGCGCTCGTCGAACAGGGAGATCAGCAGCGGGCAGTCCCGTTGCAGCGACATCAGACGGGAGGCGATGTCTTCGCTTTCATCGGCAGGCTTCATACACTGGCATCCGGCGGCACCCGAGCCGATGTTCATCGGCCCGCCGCCGCCCATTGCGGACGACGGTCATAAGCCATGGTAGAGCAAAACCGCGGCAGGATTAAGCGTCATCGGCCAGCCCGGCCCGATTCATTTCTGCCCCGCAGCCAGCAAACGCACGGCCAATCCGCCGAATACCGTCGCCAGCAAATATTGCGGCCAGCGTCCGCCCTTGCCGCCCGCCAACGCTCGGCCCATGCGGCCACTAGCGACGATCACCAGCGCGTTGACGCCGAAGCCCACCACGTTGAGCACCGTGGCCAGCAGCATGATCTGCAGCGCCACCGGGCCGGCCTGCGGCTCGACGAACTGCGGAAACAGCGCCAGCACGAACAGCGCCATCTTGGGATTGAGCAGATTGGTGGCCAGGCCCTGCAGCGCGATGCGCGCCAAAGGCTTGCCCTCGGAGCCAGGCTCGGCCGCGCGCAGCACGCTGTTGCTGCGCAAGGTGGCCCAGGCCAGGTACAGCAGATAGGCCGCGCCGGCGATGCGCACCGCGTCGTAGGCCATCGGCACCAGCACGAACAACTGGGCCAGGCCCAGCGCCGCCAGCAAAGCATGGCAATAGGTGCCCAACTGGATGCCGAACAAGGTGGCGAAGCCCGCCCGCAGCCCCTGTCCCGCGCTGCGGCTGGCGATCAGCAGCATGTCGGGGCCGGGCGTGGCGGCCAGCGCGAGGCAAGCGAGGGAGAACAACAGCAGAGTGGACAGGGTAGGCATGCGGGGACTCCGTTATCGGTGACGCAGGCATTCATCATACCGGCATCATCCGGAGGCGAACAACCACACGGCCTGGTTTGAAGAAGCGCGGCGTTTAGGGTATATCTATTTGTCCTGACCAGGAGAATGAATGGACTTCCCCACCCTGCATACCCCGCGGCTGGCGCTGCGCGAAATCACGCTGGACGACGCGCCGGCGCTGCTGGATATCCACGGCGACGCCGACGCGATGCGCTGGTTCGGCACCGACCCGCTGACGACGCTGGAGCAAGCGAGGCAGATGGTGGAGAAGTTCTCCAGCTGGCGAAGCCTGCCCGCGCCCGGCGTCCGCTGGGGACTGGCTCCGCGCGAAGGCGGCCCCTTGATCGGCAGCGTAGGCTTGTTCAAGTGGAACCCGGGCTGGCGCTGCTGCGCGCTGGGCTACGAGCTGGCGCCCGGACAGCAAGGCCAAGGTCTGATGAGCGAGGCGCTGCGCGCCGCGCTGTCCTGGGGCTTCGAACATATGGAGCTGAACCGGATCGAGGCCCAGGTGCATCCGGACAATCAAGCTTCGCTGGCGCTGCTGAAGCGACTGAATTTCCAGGAGGAAGGCCGCGCCCGCCAGGCCGGTTTCTGGCTGGGTGCCTATCAGGACCTGATCAATCTGTCGCTGCTGCGCGCGGAAAGCGCGCTGGCAGAGACCGCCGCCTGAAAAGGGAAGAAACCCATGCACCACTACCCGCTGTTCCTGCTGATGGCCAGCCTGGCCATCCTGACGCCAGGTCCCGGCGTGCTCAACTCACTGAGCAACGCGCTGCGCTTCGGCCTCAAGGGCAGCCTGCCCGGCATCCTCGGCGCCAGCTTCCTCGTGTTCTGCAGCCTGCTTGCCGTCTCCAATCGTTAAGCGCGGCTGACCAACCTCAGACCGGCACAGGCAGTGCAAGCGGTATGACAAGCCGGCGCAACGCAGCCTCAGAGATTGGCGCCTAGCGCTTACCAGCCGTTTTCCAGCACGATATGGCCCGGCGCGTTCTGCCGGGTCATCCGATAACCCATTTTCATCAACTGGCGATGGGTGTCCTCCACCATCTTGGGATTGCCGCACAGCATGAAACGGCTGTGCTCTGGCGACATCGCCAGGCCGGCGCGCGCGGCCAATTCGCCGCTCTCCAGCAAGGCGGGAATGCGCTGATTCAGCATGCCGGCCGGCGCATCGCGCGTCACCACCGGCAAGTATTGCAGCTTGCCGCCATGCTCGCCCCACAACGGATGCTCGCGCAGAGCTGCGATTTCATCTTGGAACGACAGCTCCTCCGCCTCGCGCACGCAATGCGCCAACACGATGCGCTCGAAGCGTTGCCACACCTCAGGCTGCTTCAGGATGGACAGATAGGGCGCGATGCCGGTGCCGGTGGCCAGCAGCCACAAGTCCCTGCCGTCCGGCAGCCGGTCCGCCTCGAAGAAGCCCATCGCGCGCTTGTCCAGCATCATCTGGCCGCCAGGCCGCAGTTGGGCCAGCCGCGAACTGAACTGCCCCTCCGGCACCACGATGGAATAGAACTCCAGATGCTCGTCGTAAGCCGCGGAACACATCGAATACGCGCGCCACACCTGGCCGCCGCCCTCCAGCGGCAAGCCCAGCCGGGCGAACTGCCCCGGCGCGAAGCGGAAACCGGCCGGCCGAGTCAGCCGGAAGCTGATCAGCTTGTCGGTCCAGCGCTTCATCTCGGTGATGGTTTCGGTGGTGTATTTCAGTTGAATCTCGGCTTCCAGCGCGGCGTCCATCGGCATTCCTCATTTGTTGAGTATTTTACTCAACTATTATGCGCTCGGCTCCCCGCGCTTGCCAAGCCAGTCCGCCAACTGCGGATGCAGGTCGTGCGCCGGCCATGCCGCCAACTCCGCCAGCGACAGCCGCAGCAGCGCCTCCACTTCTTCGCCCAGGCGCCAACTCGTCGGCAGCGGGGCCTCGAACAGCGCGCAGCGTTCTTTATCCAGCGTCCATTCCCCCAGTGCCCGCAGCGCCAGCCCGCTGACGCCAAGCTCCTCATCCAGCTCCCGCCGCGCCGCCTGCAGCGGGCTCTCGCCAACCTCCATGCCGCCGCCCGCGGCGAAGTCCAACCTGCCCGGATAGCTGTCATCGCTCCAGGCGCGGCGCTGCCACCAATACCCATCCCCATCGCGCAGCAAGACCAGCGCGCTGCTCGCCTCTCCCATGCTGGCTCTCCCGGATGAAAAGCCTCATGCTAGCAGCCATGCCGCCTTTCACTCATGGAGATTGACATGACCATTGCCCTGGCCCTGCACGGGGGCGCCGGCACGCTGCGCCGCAGCGACATGGATTCGGAGCTGGAGCGTGCCTACCGCGCCGGACTGGAGCGCGCGCTGGAGGCCGGCTACGCCATCCTGCGCGCCGGCGGATCGGCGCTGGACGCCGTCTGCGCCAGCGTCTGCGCGCTGGAGGACGATCCGCTGTTCAATGCCGGTCGCGGCTCGGTATACAACTTGGACGGCAAACAGGAAATGGAGGCGGCGGTGATGGACGGCAGCCGCCAGGATGCCGGCAGCGTCACCGGCCTCTCCCGCGTGCGGAACCCGGTATTGCTGGCGCGCGCGGTGATGGAAGCCACCCCGCACGTCACCCTGGGCTACGCCGCCGCGGAGGACTTCGCCGCCCGCATCGGCGCGGCGATGCAAGCGCCGGAATACTTCCACACCGACAAGCGCTGGCAAGCGCTGTTATTGGAAAAGGAAAGGCTGGCCAATGGCGGCGCGGACGACGATATTCCAGAAGACCGCAAGCACGGCACGGTCGGCGCCGCGGCGCTGGACGCGCAAGGCCGGCTGGCGGCGGCCACCTCCACCGGCGGCCGCACCGCCAAGTGGCCGGGACGCATCGGCGACACGCCGGTGATCGGCGCCGGCACCTGGGCCGACGCGCATTGCGCGGTGTCCGGCACCGGCCACGGCGAATACTTCGTCCTCGCGGCCGCCGGCCACGAAATTTCCGCCCGCGTCCGCTACCTGGATGAAACCCTGGAGACGGCCTGCGATGCGGTGGTGCACGGCCAACTGATGAGGATGGGTGGCACCGGCGGCGTGGCGGCGGTAGACCGCCTGGGCCGGGTGGCGCTGCCTTTCAACTGCGAAGGCATGTACCGCGCGTCGATAGACGGCGAAGGACGCAAGCGGGTCGCCATCTACCGCGACGAACTTCAACGGTAAGCCGCCCGCCACTCGTCCCGCAGCTCGCCGATCAGCGCCGCCACCGGCAACGCGCGCGCGCCGGCAACCCCCTCGCCGGCCCACAGCGACATCAGCTCGCCGCATCCGGCCCGGGCCGCCGCCGCCCGCATCGGCGCGGTCAGCGCGTTCATCACCGGATAAGCCGGCAACGCCGCCTCCCAGTCCGCCATCGCCTCCATGTAGCGGTTGTCCAGCCCGCGGGCGTAGCGGCCGGAGAAAGCGCGGGTCAGCCGGGTGCCGCCTTCGCGCGCCTCGGCCAGCGCCTGCTTCCAGATCGGGGAAATCCCCGACTCCGGGCAACGCAGGAAGGCTGTGCCCAGCTGGCAGGCCTCGGCGCCGTGGCGCATCGCCGCCGCCATGTCCCGGCCGTTCATGATGCCGCCGGCGGCGATCACCGGCAGCGGCAGGTTCTGCGCCAACTCGTACACCAACGACAGCATCGGCCGCAGCGACTCCCGTTGTTCGCCGATGAAGGTGCCGCGATGGCCGCCCGCCTCCTTGCCCTGCGCGCACACCGCGTCGGCTCCCGCCTCGGCCCAGGCCAACCCCTCGGCCAGATTGGTGGCCGTGCCGATCGTCAGGATGCCCGCCTCCTTCAGCGCGCGCATCTGGCTTTCGTCCAGAATGCCGAAAGTGAAGCTGGCCGCGGCCGGACGCAAAGCCAGCAACGCGTCGAGCTGCTCGTCGAAAGGCTGGCAGAAGCTGTCCGGCGCGGCCGGCGCCCCCAGGCCCAGCTCTTCATGCCAAGGCCGCAGCAGCCTCAACGCCAGCGCCATCTCATCCGCCTCCGGCGCGGGCCTGCCCTGCACGAACAAATTGATGCCGAATGGGGCGTCGCTCAGCGCGCGTATCTTGCCTGCCTCCTCCCGCATCTGAGCGGGCGACAGCATCGCGCCGGCCAGAAAGCCCAGTCCGCCGGCCTCGCCTACCGAGGCCACCAACTGCGGCGTGGTCGCCCCGCCCGCCATCGGCGCTTGTATCAACGGCAACTTCAACTGCAATCGCTGGCACAACGCTGTCGCCATTTCCGCTCTCCTTTTCCGAAGGCCCGCGCCCCGCGAGCCATTTGGATTCACGTCCCTAGCGCCTGCTCAAGATCCGCCAGGATGTCGTCCAGATCTTCGATGCCGATGGACAGCCTCAAACCGCCCTCGACGATGCCCAGCGCGGCCTTCTGCTCCGCCGGCATGCCGCCATGGGACATGGTGTAGCTATGGTTGACCAGCGACTCCACGCCGCCCAGCGACTCCGCCAGCGCGAACAGCTTCAGTTTCTGCGCGACGCGGCTGGCCGCCTCGCGGCTGTCGTCCTGCAAGCGAATGCTGACGATGCCGCCGAAACGCTTCATCTGCCGCTTCGCCAGCTCATGCCCCGGATGCCCGGGCAGGCCGGGGTAGAATACCTTGGCCACCGCCGGCTGCCCAACCAGCCAGGCGGCCACCTTCTCGGCGCTGTCGCAATGGCGCTCCATCCGCAGCGCCAGCGTCTTGAGGCCGCGCAGGGTCAGGAAGCAGTCCTGTGGTCCCGGCACCGCGCCGGCGGCGTTCTGCAAAAAGCGGATATCGTGGTGCAGCTTGTCGTCGCTGACTGCCACCAGGCCCAGCAGCACGTCGGAGTGGCCGCCCAGGTATTTGGTGGCGGAGTGGACGACGATGTCGGCGCCGAGCCGCAGCGGCTGCTGCAGATAGGGCGTGGCGAAGGTGTTGTCCACCGCCACCTTGACGCCATGGCGATGAGCGATGGCGGACAGCGCGGCGATGTCGACCAGGCCCAACAAGGGGTTGGTCGGCGACTCCAGCCACAGCAGCCGCGTGGCCGGCGTGATCGCCGCCTCCAGCCGCGCCGGATCGGACAGATCGACGAAGCTCACCTTGATCCCGGCCGGCTCCATCACCCGGGTCAGCAAACGGTAAGCGCCGCCGTAGAGATCAGCCACCGCGATCACCTCGTCCCCGGGCTTCAGGCAGGCGCGCAGCACCGCATCTATCGCCGCCATGCCGCTGGAGAAGGCCAGGCCATGCTTGGCCTCCTCCAGGCTGGCCAGGCAATCCTGCAGCGCGCTGCGGGTGGGATTGCCGGTGCGGGCGTAGGCGTAGCGCAGGTCTTCGCCGACGTGGTCGAAAGCGAAGGCCGAGGTCTGGTACAACGGCGGCATCACCGAGCGGTTATGTTCGGCGCTGTCGTAGCCGACATGGATGGCGCGGGTAGCAAATTTCACAAAAATCCCTCTAAATCATAATCTTGGGCCAAATTGCCCGACAATCAAACCTTAACGCCCGGCAAATCATGCATTCGCCATGCCCCTTTCATCGCGGTGCCGAAATTTCAGTCCAATTGCGACCAAAATACGCCGATCTGTCCTGATTTTCGCCAAGCAAGCGCCGTTTTTTGCTTTACAGCCGCCGCCATAAGGGCTATTTTGCTGCGTTTCGCATTAAAACCATCGTTTGCATGAAGCTAGAACGCGTTTTTGACATCCTGTCCCACCAGCTCGCCAATCATCCCCGCCCGGACTGCCTGGCGGCGAAGTCCGGCAAGGCTTGGCGGCAACTGTCGACGGCCGAGGTCCGGGACACCGTCAACCGCGTCAGCCTGGGCCTGATGGAAATGGGCATCCAGCGCGGCGACAAGGTGGCCATCGCCGCCGACAACAGCATCGAGTGGGTGCTGGTGGATATCGCGCTGCAACAAATCGGCGCGGTCAGCGTGCCGCTGTACCCTACCATCACCCTTGATGATGCACGCTATATCCTGACGCATGCCGAGGTCAAGCTGGCCTTCGCCGGCAGTGCTGCATTGCAGCGAAAACTGCACGAAGCGCTGGGCAAGCTGTCCTGCCCGATCTACGGCCTTGCCGACATCGACGGCGCGCCTTCCTGGCGCGAGATCGCCGAGCGGGCGCGCCCGGAACGGATGGCCGAGCTGGACGCGCTGCGCGACGCCGCGCGCGCCGACGACGTCTACACCATCATCTACACCTCCGGCACCACCGGCCGCTCCAAGGGCGTGATGCTGAGCCACCGCAACGTGCTGAGCACCGTGGTGGCCACCGCCGCCTTCACCGGCCTGCCGCAGGGCCGCTGCCGCGCGCTGAGCTTCCTGCCGCTGTCGCACATCTTCGAGCGCGCCGGCGTGTTCTACTACCTGTACAGCGGCACCGGCATCTATTTCGCCAGCGTGGAATGCCTGTCGTCGGCGCTGGCCGACGTCAAGCCGCACACCTTCAGCTCCGTGCCGCGCGTGCTGGAGAAGGTGCACGAAAAGCTGGTGGGCAAGGCGCGCGACCTGACGGGCGCCAAGCGCCGCATCTACCAGTGGGCGCTGGCCCGCGCCGAAAGTTTCGACCCCAACCGCCGCCGCTCGCCGCTGGATGCGATCCAGCACGCGCTGGCCGACAAGCTGGTATACAGCAAGTGGCGCGCGGCGATGGGCGGCGAGCTGATCTCCATCAATGTCGGCTCCGCCGCGCTGCAGCCGCGGCTGGCGCGGATGTTCTGGGCCGCCGGCATCGCCGTGGCCGAGGGCTACGGCATGACCGAGAGCTCGCCGGTGATCTCCGCCAATCCGTTCACCGCCGGCGGCGTGCGCATCGGCAGCGTCGGCCTGCCCCTGCCCGGCGTCGAAGTGCGCCTGGCCGACGACGGCGAGATCCTGGTCCGCGGCGACAACGTGATGTCCGGCTACTACAAAGAGCCGGAGCAGACCGCCGACGCGCTGCGCGACGGCTGGCTGCACACCGGCGACATCGGCGTGCTGGAGAGCGGCTACCTGCGCATCACCGACCGCAAGAAGGAAATGTTCAAGACCAGCAACGGCAAATACATCGCGCCGCAGGCGCTGGAGAACAAGCTGAAGGAATCAGCCTTCATCGACCAGATCATGGTGGTGGGCGACGGCCAGAAGTACGCGGCCGCGCTGATCGTGCCGCTGTTCGAGAAGCTGAAGGAATGGTGCGCCGAACACGGCATCTCCTACACCACCGATTGCGAGATGAGCCGCCATCCCAAGGTGGTGGAGCTGATCGACCGCGAAATCAAACGCTTCAACCGCTACTTCGGCAGCTGGGAACACATCAAGAAATTCTCGCTGCTGGACAAACCCTGGTGCGTGGACGCCGGCGAGCTGGCGCCCACCCTGAAACTGCGCCGCAAGGTGATCACCGAACGCTGCCGCGCGCTGATCGAAGGCATGTACGGCATGGCGGAGCCCGCCTAAGCAAAAGCCCCGCGATGCGGGGCTTTTTCATATGGCGATGGCCAATTCGGCCAGGCTTAGCGCTGATGCGCCAGATTCAACCTGTCCTCCACCCGGCGCTGCACCCGCTCGAATAGAGCGCTGAGCAGCCAGTAGATGGCCGCCGCGGCCAGATACAGCGGCAAAGGCTGGAAGGTCTGGGCGATCACTTCCTTGGTCGCCAGCATCAGCTCGGTGACCGTAATCACCGATACCAGCGACGTATCCTTGATCAGCGAGATCAGGCTGTTGGACAAGCTGGGCACCGACAAGCGCAGCGCCTGCGGCGCGATGATGTGGCGCATCGTCTGCCACCAGGTGAAACCCAGCGAAAAGGCCGCCTCCCATTGCCCCTTGGCCACGCCGGCGATGCCGCCGCGCAGGCTTTCGGACAGATAGGCCGCCACGTTCAGCGTCAAGGCCAGCACGCCGGCCGGCACCGGATCCAGCTCGAGACCCACGCCGGGCAGGCCGTAATAGATGACGAAAATCTGCACCAGAAGCGGCGTGCCGCGCATCGCGCTGACGTAGAACGCTGCCAGTTGCGACAAGACCGGCAGCTGCGCCACCCTCACGATCGCCACCAGAAAACCCAGCGCCAGGCCCAGCGCCATCGCCACCAGCGCGAACAACAGCGTATGCGCCGCGCCCTGCAGCAGCACCGGCCACGCCGTCTCGAACAGAGCCATCCAATCGCCCATCTCACCCTTCCTTAAAAACCGACGCCCCCGCGAAGGCAGGGGCGCGCGGCCATGCTATCACAAACCGGCTTATTTCTTCGCCATCGGCGCTCTGGACACGTCGATGCCGAACCACTTGACCGATATTCTCTTGAAGGTGCCATCCGCTTTCATGCCGCTCAGCGCCTTGTCGATCTCGGACTTGAATTGCGGATTGCCCTTGGCGAACGGAATCGCCATCGTCGCCACCTCGCCCACCGGCGCGCCGGCCTTCAGCGGCAGCTTGGCCTGCTTGATCGCGAACGGGATCAACAGGCTGTCGTTCAGCGCCGCGTCCAGGCGGCCGGTGGCCAAATCCTGCAGATATTCCGGCGCGCCCGGATAGGTTTTCACCTGCACGCCGGCCGCGGCCTTGGCCATATCGGCGTAGTTGCTGCCCTGGCCGACGCCGAGCTTCTTGCCGTTCAGGTCGGCCAGGTTCTTGAAGCCGCGGTTTTCGTTCTTGCGCACGATCAGCTGGGCGCTGGAGTAGGTGTAAGGCTGGCTGAAATCGAACACCGCCTGGCGCTGCGCGGTCACACCCACCTGATTGACGACGATGTCGAACTTGCCGCTTTGCAGGCCGGCCAGCAGGCCGCTCCACTCGGCGGTGGTGAATTCAGGCCTCACCTTCATCCGGCGCGCGATCTCGGTGGCGATTTCCACGTCGAAGCCAGTCAGTTGCTGCTTAGCGTCCTTGAAGTTGAATGGAGGATAAGTGCCCTCCAGCGCGATCCTCAGCGTGCCGCGCTGTTTCACCGCATCCATCAGGTCGGCCGCGACAGCGAAATTGCCGATGGCGGCAGTCAACAGGGCCAACATTAACTTCTTCATATCAATATAACCTTTTGCTATTTCAAGCTTTGAAAATATTTAAACAAAGAATATCAATAAAAGCCTATGTCGCACAAGCCACATGCTCGAATCCCGCCCGCAACCTTACCCATGACAAAAATGCCAAATAAATTGCAAGGCTACCTATCTCGTTTCGCCCAAACAGGATAACCATGAACATGAAGTAAAACAGCCCTGCGATGAATCGGCAGGGCTGGCGCCTTGATCTCTCAAAAAGTTACTTTGCGTAATGAAATGCCGTAAACCCTGATTTGCGCCATTGCAATGCGAGCGCCAGCAACACCGAAATGCCTAAACCGACGGCTGCGGCAAACAGCACAATTAAGCTTCTGTCAGGAGAAGACTTGGTCAGGGGAGGCGCAGCTTCAGCAAGCACTTGCACATCTTCCGACACCAACAAAGTCATCTGCTGAACCTGTCTCTCCAACGCCCTAACCAGGGCTTTATGATAATAAAAATCACGCACTTCGGCATGCGTATCCGATGTCTCAGATAGAGGTATGGCATCGTCGCTAAACGCGCTATTCAGATTGCCACCATCCACTGAAGCCAGCACGCCCTCCAAATGGGCGAAACCAGCCATCATCTGCACAGAGGTGGAATCCAGCGTCACACGCCCCCGTTGAATATCGAAAAGCACACGTTGCTGCGCACGCGTTAAGCGTTCTTGAGCCGCTTTCAACCTACCTTGCAATGCGAAAAGCTTACGCCCCTGATCGGTTACATGCGTTTCAATAATCCTGCGCCGTAAAATATCTGCCAAATAGTTAGCTAGGCGTGCAGCCATCGCAGGGTCGGAATCTGACACCGTGATTTCCAGCAGTTGGCCCTGACGCTCCGAAAACTGATCTTTCGCAATATTAATCTTCAGATGGTTATTTAGCAGCGCGAGCTTGGCTTCATTTTCTTTCCTGCTTTTATATCGCGCCATCAAATCAAAATGATTGACTGCCTGCATCAACAAAAGATCGCTCTGCAATAGAGCTGCCCCCCCCTTCGCCCCCAACGGCGGCGCAATCATCAGCGTAGTTCGAGCCACGAAAACATCTGGCATCCGCATGGACCACACGAAACCAATAGCCAAGAATAATATGCAACCTGACAACAAGATACGAAAATTTGTCCAGCAAAACTGCAAAACCTGCAACAAGCTGATCTCATCTTCTACATGCTTCACGACTACACCCCAAATCCTAAGCTGTAACGACTAAACAGCCGCCCCACCTGAATGCAAACCTTCAACGCAACAGTGGCGGCATCTCGCCGCCACTTGCTTGCAAACCGAATCAGACGTTGAACAGGAAGTTCATCACATCGCCATCCTGCACCACGTACTCCTTGCCTTCGGCGCGCATCTTGCCGGCCTCCTTGGCCTTGGCTTCGCCGCCCAGCGCGATGAAGTCGGTGTAGGAGATGGTTTGCGCGCGAATGAAGCCGCGTTCGAAGTCGGTGTGGATCACGCCGGCCGCCTGGGGCGCGGTGTCGCCCACATGAATGGTCCAGGCGCGAACTTCCTTCACGCCGGCGGTGAAGTAGGTTTGCAGACCCAACAGTTTGTAGCCGGCGCGGATCAGCCTATCCAGGCCCGGCTCTTCCAGGCCCAGCGTTTCCAGGAACTCGGCCTTGTCGGCGTCGTCCAGCTCGGCGATTTCGGACTCGATGGCCGCGCACAACGCGACGACCGGCGCGCCTTCGCGGGCGGCGTACTCTTCCACCTTGGCCAGCAGCGGGTTGTCGCTGAAGCCATCCTCGGCCACGTTGGCCACGTACATGGCAGGCTTGATGGTCAACAGGCACAGCGGTTTGATCAGCGCCTTGTCTTCATCGGACAGGCCCAGCGAACGCGCCGGCTTGCCTTCGTTCAGGTGCGGCACCAGCAGTTCCAGCACGGCGATCAGCGCGCGCGCGTCCTTGTCGCCGGACTTGGCCTTCTTGCCTTCGCGAGCGATGGCTTTTTCCACTGCGGACAGGTCGGCCAGCGCCAGTTCGGTCAGAATGGTTTCGATGTCGGCGATCGGGTCCACCTTGCCGGCAACATGCACGATGTTATCGTCGTCGAAACAGCGCACCACGTTGACGATGGCGTCGGTTTCGCGGATGTTGGCCAGAAACTGGTTGCCCAACCCCTCGCCCTTGGAGGCGCCCGCCACCAGGCCGGCGATGTCGACGAACTCGACGATGGCCGGCTGGATTTTCTGCGGGTTGATGATCTTGGCCAGCTCGCCCAGGCGGTGGTCCGGCACTTCCACGATGCCGACGTTGGGCTCGATGGTGCAGAACGGGTAGTTGGCGGCTTCGATGCCTGCCTTGGTCAGCGCGTTGAACAGGGTGGACTTGCCGACATTGGGCAAGCCGACGATTCCGCATTTCAGGCTCATGGCTGTCTTCCTAAACTTTCTTGATTCAATTCATTATGGCGGCGACCCGTCAGGCCGCCAGCCGCTATCATTTCGCTTCGGTGTGCAGCGTCTTCATCGCCTCGGCCATTTTGCCGGCGACGGCGCGCGGCAGCTCGCGCAAGGAAGCCAGAATGGCTTCGTCCAGCGCCTGCTGCTCCTCGGCGCGCGGCTTCTTCAACACGAAGTTGGCCACTTCCTTCTTGTCTCCGGGATGGCCGATGCCCAAACGCAACCGCCAAAAGGCCGGCGAACTCAGCCGAGAGGCGATGTCCTTGAGGCCGTTATGGCCGCCATGGCCGCCGCCCTGCTTGAAGCGGGCGACGCCGGGCGCCAGGTCCAGCTCGTCATGCACCACCAGGATCTCATCCGGCAGGATTTTGTAAAACTGCGCCAGCGCCAGCACGGCCTGGCCGGACAGGTTCATATAGGTCATCGGCTTCAGCAGCCAGACGTCCTGTCCTTCTATATTCACGCGCGCCACGTCGCCGTGGAACTTGCCTTCGCTGCGCCAGTTGCCCTTGAACTGCCAGCACAGCTCGTCCAACAGCCAGAAACCGGCGTTATGGCGCGTCTTTTCGTAATCCGGGCCAGGATTGCCCAAGCCCACTATCAGGCGGATACCGGACATGTCTTCACATTCCAAATGAAAAAAGCTCGCTGCCCGCCGCGAGGCGCACAACGAGCTCTTCTCCGTCACCGCGAACGGCGACGGCAGCAGCGATTACACACGAGCAAAGTCGATGTGCAGTACTTGCTGTTTGTACGGGTGCATCTGGAACGCGGCAACCTTCACCTGTTCTTTCTGGCCATCGATCACCAGTTCCAGCACGGAGGTGTGGAAATCGGCGTGCTTGACGGCGTGGTACATGGTGTTGTGGTCCAGCTCCAGGGAAACGGCTTCTTTGCCGGCGCCGTATACCACGGCCGGCACTTTGCCAGCGTGACGCAGGCGGCGGCTCGCACCCGTACCCAGATCAGCACGCTTGGCAGCAATCAGTTCGTAAGACATGTCAAAACTCCAGTTTCAGATTAAAAGCACCCGGCCCGCCGCGACCAGCGGGCCCGATGTTTACGGCAGGCAAGCGCCCGTCGCAACCAGTTCCTCATTGAAGAGGTAAGACACCGACTCTTCGTTGTTGATCCTGCGCAGCGTCTCGGCCAGCAGGCCGGCGATCGAAGCCACCCGGATGTTCGGGCAAGCCTTGGCCGCGGCGGTCAACGGGATGGTGTCGGTCACCACCACCATGTCGATGTCGGAATTCTTGATGCGGTCCACCGCCTGACCGGAGAAGATCGGGTGGGTCGCATAGGCCAACACGCGTTCGGCGCCGCGCTCCTTCAGAGCGCTGGCCGCTTTGCACAGCGTATTGGCGGTGTCGATCATGTCGTCGACGATCAGGCAGGTGCGGCCCGACACGTCGCCGATGATGTTCATCACTTCGGCCACATTCGCCTTGGGACGGCGCTTGTCGATGATGGCTAGGTCGGTGTTCAGCGCCTTGGCCACTGCGCGGGCGCGCACCACGCCGCCCACGTCCGGACTGACCACGATCAGATCGTCGAAACGCTGCGAGCGGATGTCCTTCAGCAGCACCGGGGTCGCGTACACATTGTCCACCGGGATGTCGAAGAAGCCCTGAATCTGGTCGGCATGCAGGTCGACGGTCAGCACGCGGTCGATGCCGGCGCTGGTCAGCATATTGGCCACCAGCTTGGCCGAGATCGGCACGCGGGCGGAGCGCGGACGGCGATCCTGGCGGGCATAGCCGAAATACGGAATCGCCGCGGTGATCCGGCCGGCAGAAGCGCGTTTCAGCGCATCGGCCATGGTCAGGATTTCCATCAGATTGTCGTTGGTCGGCGCACAGGTGGACTGCAGAATGAAAACGTCGCGGCCGCGCACATTTTCCAACAGTTCCACCGCCACTTCGCCGTCGCTGAACTTGCCGACATCGGCGCGCCCCAACGAAATATCCAAATGTTTGACTACGTTCTGAGCAAGTTCCGGATTAGCCGTACCGGTAAATACCATCAAACTGTCGTATGCCGCCATGATTCGCTTTGCCTTAGCTGGATAAAGAAAAAGCGTGTAAGGCTCTCTTACACGCTTTTTTCATGCTCTCTCTTATAGGGAGAAAGTCCTGGCTGGGGAGGTAGGGATCGAACCTACGAATGCCGGAATCAAAATCCGGTGCCTTACCACTTGGCGACTCCCCAATAACCTTATTCAGCGCTGTCGAACAGGGGATGGGCATTCAGCCCTTCCGCTACAAATCCCTGATATTTTTCTGACAACACTCGGTAAACTTTATCGGCTTCGTCTTTCGACTTGAACTCCAAGAACACACAGGCTCCGGAACCAGTCATCAGCGGCGAACCATATTTTCTCAACTCGCTCAGTGCTTCATTCACCGCTGGAAATCTTTTCTCAACAACGGCTTGCAGGTCATTTCTGCGCTGCTGCGTTGTTTCGAGGATTCGCATTATGCCGAGGCGCCCCATCTCTGTCAACATGGTTCCCGAAAAATTTCGGAAGACATCGGCTGTCGGCACATGGACCTGTGGATGGATCACCAAATACCAAGCCGGCTTCAATGAAAGCGGCTCCAATACCTCTCCCACCCCG
The DNA here is from genome assembly GCF_003325475.1 of Chromobacterium phragmitis. NCBI lineage: Bacteria > Pseudomonadati > Pseudomonadota > Betaproteobacteria > Neisseriales > Chromobacteriaceae > Chromobacterium > Chromobacterium phragmitis. Next base: position 2,361,494 of record NZ_CP029495.1, on the reverse strand, counting down.
CAGGCGAGCGCGCTGCGGCCGAAAATGAATACCGGCACGTCCGCGCCCAGTTGCAAACCCAATGCCTGCAGCCTATCCCGCGGCCACCCCAGACCCCATAAACGATTCAGCGCGATCAACACGGTGGCGGCGTCGGAACTTCCGCCGCCCAAACCGCCGCCCATCGGCGTGCGCTTTTCCAATTGGATGCTGGCGCCGAGTCGGCAGCCGCTCTCCCTCTGCAACAGCCGCGCAGCGCGCACGGTCAAGTCCTGTTCAGCCGACACGCCCTCGGTCGGCGTCAGCAGTTCTATCCTGCCGTCATCGCGCACCGCCAGTTGCAGCGTGTCGCCGAAATCGATGAAACGAAACACGGTTTCCAGCAGATGATAGCCATCTGGCCGCTTGCCCACCACATGCAGCAGCAGGTTGAGCTTGGCCGGGGCGGGAAAGGAATGGAAGGTATGCTGCATGTCTCACTCTAAAAATCAGTGCGAGGGCGCGGCGGCTCACTGCCAGCGCTGCACCACCACTTTGACGGTCAGGCCTTCGCGCTGCATTTCCACCCGCTTGGGATGATCGCTGTCTACGTCGGCGTCGCGAATGAAGCGAATGCGCCAACCCTGTTGCTCCAGGCTGCCGTCCGCGTCGAAACGGCTCTCCGCGCCTGGCGCAGGCAGGCCGCGTATCCACCATACCAGATTGGACAAGGGCAACGGCCAGCCCATCACCTGCCGGGTCAGGCTTTCCACATCGTCCGCCTCCCAGCGTTTGCCGTCGGCCAGCAGAGTCACGCCGGCCGGATCCCGCAACACTTTGGCCACGGTATTGCCCAGCGGCGAATTGATCGCCACCTCATCGCGCGGCGGCTGATGCTTCCAGTCGAAATTGGCGACATGGCCCTTGCCGTCCAGGTTGGCAGACAGACGTCCGCTGACGCTGAACGGCGCGTCGACGGCAGACTCCAGCACGGGCTTGGGACGGAACAGCGCCTCGTTGGCGCAGCCCGCCAGCAGCAACGCCAAGGCCAGCGGCAAAGCACGCCGGATCACGGCTTTGCCCCCAGCCGCTGCATCGCCTCGCTGATCACATCATGGCCGGGATGCTGGATGAGCTCCTTGCGCCACACGGCCAGCGCCTCATCGCGACGGCCCAACTTCCACAGCACCTCGCCCAAGTGAGCCCCCACTTCCGGATCCGGCATCGCGGCATAGGCCTTCTCCAGCGTCTTGCGCGCCGCCTCGAGCCGGCCGAGCTTATATTGCGCCCAACCCATGCTGTCCAGGATCACGGGATTGTCCGGCTCGGCCTTCAGCGCCTTTTCAATGTAGCCATAGGCTTCCTGGTAGCGGGTGGTGCGGTTGGCCAGCGTGTAGCCCAGCGCGTTCAAAGCCTGGGCGTCGCCCGGCTTGTCTTTCAGAATCTGCTTCAAATCGCGCTCGGCGTTGCCTGCGTTGCCCAGCATGTCGGACACCAGCGAACGCTCGTACAACAACTCGCTGGCCTTGGGCTGACGCTGCAATGCCTGGGTCAGCAGATCATAGGCGCGCCGCGGCTGCTTGGCTTCGCGCGCCAGCTGCGACTGCAGCAGCGCCAACGAAATCTTTTCCTGATCGGTGTTGCCCAGCCCGCTCAATCGGCCCAGCGCCTCGTCCAGCTTGCCGTCCGCCGCCTCCAGCATCGCCAGCCTCGATTGCGCCGGCAGGTATTGCTGGCCGGAACCGACCTGTCGATACCAGTTTTCGGCGCGCTCGTCGTCACGCTCGTCCTCGGCGATCTGGCCCAGCGTGTAGCGAACGAAATCCTGTTCCGGATAGTGCTGCTCCAGCGCGCCCTGCAGCCTGGCCGCGGCGGTTTTCAGATCGCGCATCTGGTAGGCCAGCAGGCCGGTCGCGTACAGCAAATCCGGGTTGTCGGGATGGGTCTTGAGCAAGGACTCGAACGCCGCGCGCGCCTCGGGGAAGCGCTTGGCCCCCACCAGCAGGCGCGGGTAGGCGATCTGCAGCTCCAGCCCCGCGTCCGGACGCCGCGCCAGCTCGCGCTGCAGGAAGCCCGCGGCGGCGTTCATGTCCTTGCGCCGCAACCGGTCCACTTGCCAGGCCACCGGCAGGTCCCACTTGGGCGCGATTCTGGCCAAATGATCGAACTCGCGATCCACCGCCGCCTGGTCGTTGCTGTCCGCCGCCGCAGCCAGCACCGCGAAGCGGGCCTCCGGCAAATCGGGATAACGGCCAGCCAGTTCGCGCACCAGTTGATAGGATTGGCCGCCTCCGCCATCCGGGCGAGAGCTCAGCCGCGCCAATTGCACGAAAATCGCCGGCGCCCGCTGCGGTTCCAGCCGCAGCAGCTCCTCCAGCAGGGGTTTGCTTTCAGCCAGCTTGCCGCCGCGCATCAGGGTGATGAACAGCTGCTCGCGCGCCGGCAACGAATCGGGGTCCAGCTCGATCCACAGTCGCAGCGCCTCGGTCGCCGGCTTCAACTGGCCGGTCAGAAGACAGAACTCGGCGGCGCGTTGCGCCATCCGCGGATCGCGGGTTTCACGCGCCAAGTCGAGATAGGTCAGGCCGGCCGACCCAGCCGCGCCGCGGCGGGCGGCGATTTCGCCTGCCAGCACGCCATACAGGATTTCCGGCGTCAGTTCCACCTTGGGCAACTTGGCCTCGTCCGGACCGGATTCCGCCGCCGGCTTGGCCTCAGGCAGAGCCAGCGCGGCCGCAGGCGGCTTGACGCCGGCGCAGGCCGCCAGCAGCAGCGCCAGCAGCAACGGTAGGGATCGTTTCAGCGGTTTCATTCGCATGGATTAAGTTGCCTGCTCAAAGCCTGTTGAACGCGTAGAATAGCATGTCCGCTTTTCATCTTTGCACCATTTACCGAATCGCCGCCCGACCATGCCTGAACTGCCCGAAGTCGAAACCACCCGCCGCGGCGTCGAGCCGCACCTGGAAGGACGTACCCTGCGCGGCGCCGTCGTCCGCAACCCCAGCCTGCGCTGGCCGGTTCCGCCCGACCTGGCGGAACGCGTCGCCGGCGAGAAGGTGCTCGCCGTGCGCCGCCGCGCCAAATACCTGCTGCTGGAATGCGAGAGCGGCACCCTGCTGATCCACCTGGGCATGTCCGGCAGCCTGAGGGTGATGCCCGCCGGCGCGCCGCCCCAGAAACACGACCACCTGGATCTGCTGCTGGACGGCCAGCTGCTGCGCTACCGCGACCCGCGCCGCTTCGGCGCGGTGCTGTGGCACATCGGTCCGATCGAGCTGCATCCGCTGCTGCAGGCGCTGGGGCCGGAACCCCTGTCCGACGCCTTCGGCGGCGAAACGCTGTTCCAGGCCATCCGCCGCCGCGGCAGCGCGGTCAAGCTCGCCATCATGGACAACCACGTGGTGGTCGGCGTCGGCAACATCTATGCCAACGAGGCGCTGTTCCACGCCGGCATCGCCCCCACCCGCGCCGCCAACGCGCTGACGCGCGGCGACTGCGACCGCCTGGCGTCGGAAATCAAGGCCGTGCTCAAGCGCGCGATCGAGGCCGGCGGCAGCACGCTGCGCGACTTCGTCGACAGCGAGGGCAAGCCCGGCTACTTCCAGCAAAGCTATATGGTGTACAACCGCCAAGAAGAACCCTGCCGCCGTTGCGGCTCGCCGATACGCCACATTCGCCAGGGACAGCGCAGCACTTACTATTGCCCGCTATGCCAGCCGTGATAGAGTGGCGGCCTGTAATCCCGCAGACTTGAAATCGTAACTATCTTGAAGTCACACGACACCACTTCCTTCGCCACCCGCTGCGGCCGCGTGACGCGCCTGCTCGGCCATCTGGCCGTGGGGGTGTTCATCGTCGCCACCCGCTATTCCCGCCTGGCCCAGGCCGAACGCGCGGTGGTCACCCGCCGCTGGGCTCAGCATGCGTTGAAAATACTCGGCGTCAGCATCAAGGTGCGGGGCGTCAATCCCGGCTTTTACCCCCCCAATACCTTGCTGGTGGCCAACCACGTGTCCTGGCTGGACATCGTGGCGCTCAACAGCTGCACCGTGTCCCGCTTCGTCGCCAAGCGAGAAATCCGCCAGTGGCCGCTGATTGGCTGGCTGGCCTATGTAGCCGGCACGCTGTTCATCGACCGCGGCAACCGCCGCGACGCCAGCCGGGTCAACCAGATACTGGCCGAGGCGATGCAAAACGGCGGCTGCATGGCGGTGTTCCCCGAGTCCACCACCTCGGACGGCAGCGGACTCTTGCCATTCAAGGCATCCCTGTTCGAGGCGGCGCTGCTGGCCCGCGGCACCGTGCAGCCGGTATCGCTGCGCTACCAGCGCCCGGACGGCAGCCTGCTGCGGGAAGCGGCCTACATCGACGACATCTCCTTGCTGCAAAGCATCCGCAAGGTGCTGAGCGTGCCGCAAATCGAGGTGGAGATCAGCTACGGCCAAGCGCTGAAGGCCGGCGAGCCCGGCCTGGACAACCGCTTCCTGCTGGCCGAGCAGTCCAGGAGCGAAGTGGCGCTCGGCCTGGGGCTGACGCTGGAAGACACGCAGCAAGCGGCTGACGCCCCGGCGGCGGCGACCAACGCCTGAGCCCTCAGCGCGCCAGGCGCTGGCTCAGCCCCTCGTAGAGATCATCCCCCAGCCGGGTATAGCCGGGCGCGGTGAAATGGACCATGTCAGGCCGGCCCAGCTGTTGCTGCAGCCAGATCCTCATGCTGCACGGCCCGCCCATCGCCTGCTGCCAGTCCCAGTACAGCAAATGGTTGTCGCGCGCCAGCTGGCGCTGCGTCTGCTGCACGGCGCTCAGCAAGAGCGGCCGCTGCGGCCCCGCGCACTCGCGGCTGACCGCCCCTCCCTTGCGCCTCGCGGAATCCGGCGCGCCCAGCATCAGGATGGCCGCCTGCGGCAACTGGCTGCGCACCAAGCTGATCGCCCCCTGCAGCGTGGCCTTGTATTCATCCAGATCCAGCTTGGCGTCGAAAGCTTCGTTGGTGCCGTAAGCCAGAATCACCAGATCGGCGTCGCGCGCGGCCAGCTGCCGCCCCCACGCCGCGCCCCAGCTGCGCCACAGGCTCAGTTGCGCGCCATTGCTGCCCACCGTGTCCACCACCACGCCGGGTGCCAGCTTTTCCAGTTCATAGCCGCCGATGTCGGGAGCGGGCAGGCTTTCCGCCCGCAGGGTGAACGGCAGCTTAAGCTTGGCCTCCACTCGCTGCCACCCGCCGCCAGCGCTCACCTGGGCCCGCCGCAAACCGTTGCCGTCATCGACAGTCAACATCTGGTTATCCGCGCTCTGCCTCAGCCAGACCCTCACTCGCCACAAGCCGTTATCCTCCGTCCGCGGCTTCACGGTGATGCTGGCGCCGGGCCGCTGGGCGACTGCAACGAAGCCGCCCAAGGGAAAGTCGGGATCGATGTCGCGGCGACTATTGCGCAAAGCCCATCCATCGCTGCGGACATAGGCCAGCGCGTTGCGCTGCCCCGGCACATTGAGCGGCGGCAGCCAACCGATGCCCGCATCGCCGTAGCGCGCCTGCAACCGGGCGCGCAGCTCGCCGCTGAAATAGTCGGCCGCGGTGTGGGAGTCGCCAAACTGTATGATCCGTACCGGCGGCTGGGCGTCGCCCTGCAGGCTGAAACGGGCGGCGAGGCGCGCCACATTGGGGTCGCCGAAATCCTGCACCGGCGCCGCCTGCGCCTGAACGCCCAGCACGGCGGCGGCGAGCCAGAGCGAAACCCGCGAGATTGCCTGTAATGTCATTCGAACCTCAATTCCGCCAGCACGCGGCGCGCCAGCAGCAACTGGCCCTGGCGAGTGAAATGCACGCCGTCGGCAGTGCGGACCGCCACCTCGCCCTGGTCGGGCAATGTCATGAATTTGTTGAAGCTGTCGTCCTGGCTGCCCAGCGCCTCCCGGGTGGAAATGAAGCGGCCGCCGGCTGCGGTCACCTCCTCGCGATACAGCCGATTCAGGTAATGGACGCCTTCGTTCAGCTTGTCCCGGCTCATATTGGGCAGGCCCAGCCACAATACCTTGACCTTGCGCTTGTTGGCGCTGGCCAGAATGCTTCTGATCCGCTCGCGGTAGCGCTGCTCCCAGTCTGGCGACGCGAAACGAATGTAATGCGCGCCATTGACCATGTCCCAGGTATCGTTGGCGCCGACGAACATCACCAGCAACTGGGCTTTGGGGTTGGCGGCCAGTTGCCGCTCCACCGTCGCCGGCCAGTTGAAAAAGTCCGGATAGGTCAGCCCGGTGCTTTGCTTGCTGATGTCGATCGCCTTGACCTGATGCTGTCGGAACAGCGGCGGCAGCAGATGCAGCGCCACGCCCTGCATCATCGAATCGCCGGCCAGCAGAACCGGCAACCCCTCATCCAGAAGCAGCCGGGGATCCACCGCTTTGACGGCCGCAGCCGCCGACGCTTGCGGCTTCGGCGCGGCCGGCCTGGCGACGACCGCGGACGATGCCTGGCGCGGCCTCAGGCAGCAGGCGTTGAGGCTGTCTATCATCCGGCGATCCCAGCCGCCCACATGCTGCTGCAACGCCTCGCTATGCCGACGCAAGCCGCCGCCGAGCGAGCCTCCCTCTCGCCACGGGGACAGTACGTCCAGCCGCTCCAACAAGCTGGGCGTGTGGAAGGTCTGCCGCCAGTAAGCATTGATGGCGGCCTGTTCCAGCCAGAACAGCAGCAGCATGCAGCTCAGCAAGATGACGAGTATGCGGCGGTGCGGGTAAGCGGCGAGCATTTTCAGAGTCGTTGCGTCAGAATTGATAATAAATGAAGCCGGGAATGCCTGACGGCGCCAGCGAGATCACCAGCAGCGCCACCACGCTCAGCAGCAGCGGCTTGCCCCACCACGGCAGTGCCGCCAACCGGCCAAAGCAGCGCTCCGGCAGCCGGGACAGCCAAGGCAACGCCATCAGCCACGCCGCCAGCAACAGCAGCAGGCCCGGCGCGTTCAGCGTCAACTCCTGGCCGGATGGATCGAACATCGCCCTCAGGAAATCCACCGCCTCGTCCAGCGACTGCGCTCGGAAAAACACCCAGGCCAGACAGACGTAGTGGAACGTGATCAAGCGGGACAGCCACGGCGACGCGCGGCTGACGGCGTCGCGCTTCCATAGCTTGTCGCCGATGTTCAGCGCCACCACGCCCACGCCATGCATCCCGCCCCAAACCAGGTATTTCAGGCTGGCGCCGTGCCATAGGCCGGACAGCAGCATCGCCGCCAGCAGGTTGACCTGGGCGCGAGCGAAGCCATTGCGGTTGCCGCCCAGCGGGATATACACGTAGTCGCGAATCCAGCTGGATAGCGAGATATGCCAACGCCGCCAGAAATCGCGCAGGTTCAGTGCCAGATAGGGCGCGTCGAAATTGCGCGGCAGCTGGATGCCCAGCAGCAGCGCCAGCGCGGTGACCAGATCCGTGTAGCCGGAGAAATCCAGATAGATCTGCAGCGCGTAGGCATAGAATGCCGCCCATACTTCCATTGCATGGAACGTGTCCGGCGCGGCGAATACCGGGTCCACCCAGGCGCTGGCCAGCCAGCCTGCCAGCCACAGTTTCTTCAGCAACGCCAGCGCGATCAGGCCCAGCGCGCGGTCCAGATGCGCGACTTGGCGCAGCGCCGGGCGCCGCAACTGCTCCAGCAAGTCATTGGCGCGGCAGATAGGCCCCGCCAGCAAGGTGGGGAAGAATGCCAGGAACAGCGCGAACTGCGGCAACGGCGCAGATTTGATCTCCTTGCGGTATACCGATACGAAATAGCTGACCGACTGAAAGGTATAGAAGGAAATGCCGACCGGCATCAGGATGTCCAGCGCCGGCAGCAGCGCCGTCACCCCCAGGGCGTTGAGCCCGGCCTGCGCGCTTTCCCGAAAGAAGTCGAAATACTTGAACAATGCCAGATTCCCCACTGCCAGCAGCAAGGAGGCCTGCAGCCAGCGCTTGGGTCGGCCGGACTGCGTCATCCGCCGGCTCAGTGCATGCTGCGCCAGCGTGTAGGCGGCGAGAATGGAGGCGAAGCGCCAATCCAGCTTGGCGTAAAAAAGATAGCTGGCCAGCAGGAGCAGAAGATTCTGCATGCTGGGCATGCGGCGGCAGCCCCAGTAGACGGCAAAAAAACCGACGAAAGCCAGGGCGAACTCAATGGACAAATAGCTCATGCTAAGGTAACAAGCTGGCGGAGGCGGCAATTATGACAATAAGCCCTGCCACATGCCAGCTTTGCTAAAGATTTATTTATCTGCCTGTTGCAAGCGCGATTTCACGGTATGCCTGGCAAGGCAGAGAAAAAAGCTGCTTGTCATCCAAACGCAACGCCGACAGGCTTCCGCCCCACAGACAGCCGGAGTCTATCGCCAGCACATCCTCGTCCAGATGCACCCCCAGCGCCGACCAATGGCCGCAAATGATGGGCGTGCCGCCATGACGGCGATTCGGCGCCTCGAACCACGGCACCAGATTGTCCGGCGCGCCTTCCAGCTCGCCCTTGTAACTGAGATCCAACTCGCCGTCGCGCGTGAGGAAGCGCATGCGCGTCATCGCGTTGACGATCAGGCGCAACCGGTCCGCGCCCTTCAGATCATCGCTCCAGCGCGCGGGCTTGTTGCCGTACAACCGCCCCAGGAACTCGCGGTGGCGGTTGCCGGACAGGCCGAACTCCACTTCTTCCGCCAGGCGCAACGCTTTCGATATCGTCCACTCCGGCAGCAAGCCGGCATGCACCATCGCATAGCCATGGCCCTCCAACATCAAGGGCTGGCAACGCAGCCAGTCCAGCAATACCTTGCCGTCGGCGGCATTGAGGATGTCGTCTATCGTGTCGTCGCGGTGCAGCTTGCCGAAGCCTTCCGACACCGCCAGCAAGTGCAGATCGTGATTGCCCAACACCATTTCCACCTGGTCCTGATGGCGGAACACCCAACGCAGCACATCCAGCGACTGCGGCCCCCGGTTGACCAGATCTCCGGTCAGCCACAAGGTATCCTTGCCGGGATTGAAGTCGATCAGGCGCAGCAACTGCTGGAAGGGGTCGAAACAGCCTTGGATATCGCCGATTGCGTAGATGGCCATATGGTTTCCTCGTGATGCGGATCGGGCTTGGGATTCCATCCGCGATAAGCCATGATACCCCATGCTACAATGCACGGCCTCGATTACCGATTTGCTACGCCCGCCCGGGTCTCATCGCCATGTCCGCTCCCCTGCTCAATCCGCCGCAACGCGCGGCCATCCATTATCTAGACGGCCCCTTGCTGGTGCTGGCGGGCGCCGGCTCGGGCAAGACCCGGGTCATTACCTACAAAATCGCCCACCTTGTGCGCGAAGGCGGCATCCCCGCCAGGCACATCGCCGCCATCACCTTCACCAATAAGGCGGCGCGCGAGATGCTGGAGCGGGTGGGCAAGCTGATGACCTCGTCCGAGATCCGCGGCATCACCGTATCCACCTTCCACTCGCTAGGGATGCACATCCTCAGGCAGGAAGCGCCGCACCTGGGTTACAAGCCGCAGTTCTCCATACTGGATGCCTACGACGCCGGCAAGATCATCGCCGACATCCTGAACACCACCTCCAAGGACGAGATCCGCAAGGTGCAAAGCCAGATCTCGCTGTGGAAAAACGACCTCAAGACCGCGGATGAAATGATGCAGACCGCGGACGGCCAATGGGAAAGCGTTTGCGCCCGCACATATCTGGCCTACCAGGACACGCTGACCGCCTATCAGGCGATGGATTTCGACGATCTGATCCGCCTCCCGGTGCAACTGTTCCGCGAGCACCCGGAAGTGCTGCTCAAGTGGCAAGGCAAGCTGCGCTACCTGCTGATAGACGAATACCAGGACACCAACACCTGCCAATACCAGTTGGTGAAACTGTTGACCGGCGTGCGCGGCTTGTTCACCGCAGTGGGCGACGACGACCAGTCCATCTACGCCTGGCGCGGCGCCAATATGGAAAACCTGCGCCTGCTGCAGCAGGATTTTCCCGCGCTGAAAGTCATCAAGCTGGAGCAGAACTATCGCTCCACTGCCCGCATCCTGCGCGCAGCCAACAGCGTGATCTCCAACAATCCCAAGCTGTTCGAGAAACAGCTGTGGAGCGAGCTGGGCCTGGGCGAACCGATCCACGTGGTGCAGTGCAAGGACGAAGAGCACGAGGCGGAAACCGTGGTGCAGCGGCTGCTGGCGCACAAGTTCGAGTATCGGACCGAATTCAAGGACTACGCCATTCTCTACCGCGGCAACTATCAGGCGCGCATCTTCGAGCAAGCGCTGCGCAACCAGCGCATCCCCTACCAGATGGCCGGCGGCCAGAGCTTCTTCGACAAGCCGGAGATCAAGGACCTGCTGGCTTATATGCGGCTGGTCACCAACCCGGACGACGACCCGGCCTTCATCCGCGCGCTGACCACGCCCAAGCGCGGCGTCGGCGCCGGCACGCTGGAGAAGCTGGGCGCCTGGGCCGGCCAGTACGGCAAGAGCCTGTTCGCCGCCGCTCACGATGCAGGGCTGCGCGTGCAAGTCCAGCAGGCGCAACTGGCGCCGCTGGAGCACTTTTGCGAATTCATCAGCCAGCTGCAATACCGCGCTCCAAGGGAACCCGCAGGCAAGCTGGCGCTGGAGCTGCTGCAGGCCATAGGTTATGAAGCTTGGCTGTATGACAGCGAGGACAGCCCCAAGATCGCCGAAACCAAGTGGAAGAACATGCTGGAAATGGTGGCCTGGCTGGCGAAAAAGGGCGAGGCCGACGGCAAGAACCTGATCGAGCTGACCCAGACCATCGCGCTGATCACCATGCTGGAAGGCCGCGACGAGGGCGAAGTGGACGCAGTGAAAATGTCCACACTCCATGCGTCCAAAGGCCTGGAATACCCGCACGTGTTTCTGGTTGGCTGCGAGGAAGGCATCCTGCCCCACAGCGAATCCGTGGACAACGGCATGGTGGAGGAGGAGCGGCGGCTGATGTACGTCGGCATCACCCGCGCCCAACGCAGCCTGACGCTGAGCTACTGCGTCAAGCGCCGCCGCGCCGGCGAGTGGCAATTCATCGAGCCGTCGCGCTTCATTGGTGAGATCAACGGCGAAGACCTGCGCCATTTCGGCAAGCCTGGCGCAGAGCCTCTGGTCAGCAAGAGCGAGGGCAAATCGCGGCTGGCCAATCTGACGGCCATGCTGGCCAGCAAGGACAAGTCCGGCGAGCCGCCTCAAAACTGAGCGGGCAAGAAAATGGCGCCTTGAAAAGACGCCATATAAGAAGAATGAGGAACATCTCTGGGTGAAGCGAGGCTGGGGAACCTCACCTGACTGAAGAGCTTTGGCAAGCCCATCGGTCAATCAGATGGATGGAATAGTGCCCGAAATCGGCCAGGATGCCACCTGTCCTTTTTATCAAGTCACATATATTGACATTTTTACAAATTCAATAGGCATTAAAAAAGCACCCAACTGACATTGGGTGCTTCATTTATATCAAACCATGCTTATTTTGAATTATTAACCATGTACTCGATGGCTGCGCGGAATTCCGCGTCGCTGCCGGTATAGCCGCCTTTAGGCGGCATCGCATTCAGGCCCTTGGTGGCGATCTTCACCACCTCATCCATGCCAGGCTTCAGACGGGCGGCCCAAGCCGCCTTGTCGCCGAACTTCGGCGCCCCGGCGATGCCCGCCGCATGGCAAGCCATGCATACGCTATCGTAAATCTTCTTGCCCACCACCGCCGGGTCCGCCGCTGCCGCCGCGCCCGCAGCGCCGCCTACCGGCGGCTCGGTGAACTTGGCGCCGGCGGCATTGCCCATATAGGCGACCGCGCGCTTCACTTCGTCATCGCTCAGGTCCGTCGCCCCGCCCTTGGCCGGCATGGCGTTGAAGCCATGCAAAGCATGATCGACCAGCATATCCCACCCCTTGGCGATATGCGGCGCCCAAGCGCCGGCGTCGCCGAACTTGGGAGAGCCCGCCAGGCCGGTGGCATGACAGGACATGCAGATGCCCTTGTAGACTTGCTCGCCGGTGCGCATGCCCGGGGGCGCGTCGCTGGCCTTGGATTCGCCGACCGGCTTCAGGCGAGCGGCCACGGCCTCCTTGGTCATCACCTCGGCATCCACACTGAAACCGCTGGTGGCCAGCTTGGCCAGCAGCCAGATCGCCACGACAAGAAAGACAACGATGCTGACCAGAACCTTCACGATCTGGCCAGGGGCCATTCCGTTCTCATTACTCATCCCAAGCCTCGCCTGAAAAAAATGACAATTAAAACTGGTTAATTATACGGTATGCAAGTTCGCAAGGCAAAAAACCATACTCTGGACTCGGAATAGATGTTTGCGGTATGATGCCTTCACTTGATCTCAAGTGTCAGCGCACCCGTAGCTCAGTTGGATAGAGTGTCAGTTTCCGAAGCTGAAGGTCACAGGTTCGATCCCTGTCGGGTGCGCCAATCAAAACAAGCGCTTATATTGAGCGTCCATTTCAAAACGCCCCCTTCCCTTTAATTTATCCCTTTATTTTCCAGTATCGGTTGTTTCCGTATTTTCTCACATTGCGCGATGCCATCGCCCGCGCAAACAGACCGCGATTACAACAATCCTCGCGCGATAGCCAACAAGATTGGCGTCAATGACAAGCCATCGCTCATTTTCCCGGCGTCGATCAAGTCCAGAATCTGCTCCCGGCTAAACCAGCCTCGCTCCAACACTTCGTTGCGGTCGAAATCCTCTCCGGTCAGTTCACTATCGCGAGCCAGAAAGATTTCGAAGCGCTGATCGCTGCTGCCGCAACTGGGATGAAAAGAGACAAACGGCTCCAGCATCCGCGCAGCATAACCGCTTTCCTCTCGCAGCTCGCGCGCGGCAGCTGCCATCGGGGCCTCTCCCGCATCCACTCCGCCGGCGGGAATCGCCCAAGTCTCGCGCCCGATCAGCACCCTATATTGCCGAATCAACAAAGCTTTGCCGTCTTTCAGCGCCAGGATGCCGGCAGCCGGACGCTCATGGTGCGCGGCGAAATAATCGAACGCCAGACCATCCGGCTGCCTGACCCGGTGCTTCCACACCTGAAACCAGCCGTTATCGTGCGCCACTTCGCCGCCCAGACGCTCCCACCCATGCTCCGACATCGCCACCTCCCATGAAAAAACCCTCCGGCGGACCGGAGGGCTGCTTATCGATCAACCCATCAGCGACAGGCGCTCTTCTTCGTCTCCATCCTCATCGCCGAGGAAGCCGCCGCTTTGATGCGCCCACAGCCGGGCATAGAGTCCGCCCTGCGCCAGCAGCTGTTGATGCGTACCCTCCTCGACCACCTGGCCCTGGTCCAGCACGATCAGCCGGTCCATCGCCGCGATGGTGGACAGGCGATGGGCGATGGCGACCACGGTCTTGCCCTCCATCAGTCGGTACAGGCTGCTCTGGATCGCCGCTTCCACTTCCGAATCCAGCGCGCTGGTCGCCTCGTCCAGCAGCAGGATGGGCGCGTCCTTCAACATCACCCGCGCGATGGCGATCCGCTGCCGCTGTCCGCCGGACAGCTTGACGCCGCGCTCGCCGACATGCGCCTCATAGCCGATGCGCCCCTTGGGATCGGTCAGCGAGCGGATGAAATCATCGGCTTCAGCCTTGCGCGCCGCTTCAATCATTTGCTCGTCATTGGCGTCCGGCCTGCCGTACAGCAGGTTGTCGCGCACCGAGCGATGCAACAGCGACGTATCCTGGGTCACCATGCCCACCCTCGCGCGCAGGCTGTCCTGAGTCACGCCGGCGATGTCCTGCCCGTCGATCAGAATGCGGCCGCCATCCAGGTCGTAGAAGCGCAGCAGCAGGTTGACGATGGTGGACTTGCCGGCGCCGGAGCGGCCGACCAGGCCGATCTTCTCGCCCGGGCGTATCGTCAGGTCCAAGCCGGAAATCACCTTCTTGGCGCCGCCGTAGGCGAAATCGACATTATCGAAGCGGATCTCGCCGCGCGGCACTTCCAGCTTGGCCGCGTCCGGCTTGTCCACCACCGCCACCGTGCGCGACAGCGTGGTGATGCCGTCCTGCACCGTGCCGATGTTCTCGAACAGGCTGGACATCTCCCACATGATCCAGTGCGAGATGCCGTTCAGCCTCAGCGCCATCGCGGTGGACGCCGCCACCGCGCCGATGCTGACCTGGCCCTGGCTCCACAGCCACAGCGCGGAACCGGTGGTGATGCCGATCAGCAGCATGCTGGTCAGCTGGTTGACGACCTCGAAACCGCTGACCAGCCGCATCTGGCGATAGGCGGTGGACAGGAACTCCTGCATCGCGCCCTTGGCGAAGCGCGCCTCGCGCTGGCCGTGCGAGAACAGTTTTACCGTGGCGATATTGGTATAGGCGTCGGTGATGCGGCCGGTCATCAGGCTGCGCGCGTCGGCCTGCAGGGTGGCCGCCTTGCCCAGCTTGGGCACGAAGAACCACAGCGTCGCGACGTAAAACGCCAGCCAGGCTAGGAAAGGCAGCAGCAGCATGACATCGAAATGGCCGAGCACCGCGATCATGGTGACGAAGTAGATGACGACGAACACCAGGATGTCGGTAATGATCAGCACGGTATCGCGCACTGCCAAAGCAGTCTGCATCACCTTGGCCGACACCCGGCCGGCGAACTCGTCCTGATAGAAGCTCAGGCTCTGTCCCAGCAGGTGGCGGTGGAAATTCCAGCGCAAGCGCATCGGAAAATTGGAAAACAGGCCCTGATACTTGCTCATCGCCTGCAGCGACACCAGCAGCACGCTGGCCAACAGAATGCCCGCCAATAGCAACAGATGGCCGCTCTCGCGTTGCCACAACTGATTGGCCGGCACCTTGGCCAGCCAGTCCACCACCGAGCCCAGCATCGAGAACAGCAAGGCCTCGAAGGCGCCGATCAACGCTGTGAGCAGGGTCATGCACAGGATCAGGCCGCGCATGCCGCGGGTACAGAACCAGATGAAGGAGAAGAAACCGCGCGGAGGCTGGGCGGCAGGCATGTCCGGATAGGGGGATATCCGGCGTTCAAACCAGGAAAACATAAAGATCGCTCCATTCCCGACAACCAGGGCGGCCGCCGGACAAGGGGTTTAGTGGAACGATGACGGTAGCGTATCTTCAGCAGGTCTGCAACGAGAAAGTTTGTCTTCGGCCATTTTAAAGCCCTCTCCTGCGATAGCGGCGCGACATTACGCCCGCACCGATGCGTCGTCCGCCATCTACCGCTGCCATCCAGCCGAATCGCAGGTGAATCTTGCCCGCCCCTTCAGTCCTGAGGCTCCAGTTTGACGTACACCTCCTCCAGCTTCTCGGTGGTTCTCGTTTTCAGATCCACCTTGTGCACTTCGGCCCGCAATCGCCCCTTGTGAACGAGCAGCATCAGCTCGGCCGCCCGGCGAGCCTGTTCCTGGGTTGGATGCAGAGGACCATTGTCGTCGATGCCGAAGTCCGGTGAAATCAGTTTCAACCGATACATGATTATTTTCTCTTGAAAATGGCTGAATTGATAATTTTTATACTGAATGCATTTTCAGGATACGATTGTACATGAGTTTACCTGACTGCAGACCGCCAGATCCCCATGTAAGGAAAAACCGGATTTTGTTTACAAATCAATGCAAGATAACTAATAGATACGGATCGTCCCGCCCAGAGAAATGGACAAGAGAATGAGAAAATTACATGCGAGCAGAAAGCGGCAAAAAGCCCGGCATCGCCGGGCTGAAAAAATCAAGTGATCAGGGCCGGAAAGGCCCCGGGAATCGGGACAGCGCTCAAACGATCGCGCCCTGCTTCCGCGCCATGCCATGCCGGACGCGAGCCAGCGCGTCGGCCATTTTCTGGTTGTGCGCCCCCCAGTAGCCATGCCGGCACAGGCAGTCCGTGCAGACCAGAGCCGCGTCTATCATGAATCGCTCCGCAACCAGAAGCTGCTCCACTTCGAAAAACGGCAACAGCAGATGCTCGGCCACCTCGCCGTCCTGACAGGCTGGCGACTGTCCCGGCGCCAACCACAGGTCGTAGGCGTAAAGCCATTCGCGGTGCAAGCCACGCGCCACCGGGCGCTGCGCCAACAACAGCGAGGAAGGCTGCAGGTCAACCACCCGCTCCCGCGCGACGCCGGCCTCCTCCCAGGATTCCCGCTCCAGCGCCAGTTCCAGCGTCTCGCCGGCGGCCACGCCGCCGCCCACCAGATTGTCCATCCGGTTAGGATCGACTGCCTTGTGCGGACTGCGCCGGCCCACCCACATCCGGACTTCGCCATCATCCGTTCTGCATAGGCCATTCACGTGCACTGCGCGGCTGGTCAGGCCCAGCGGGCGGAAAGCCGCGCGCTCCAATTCGAAATAGGGGCTGCCGTCCTGGCGGAAGGCGGTGAAGTTCTCGTTGCGCCAGCCGTTCAGCCAGCCGGCCTGCTGCCAACGCCTGGCGGCCTGGGCCAATGTGTGGCTGATGCTGCGGTAGCTGCCGGTCACCTTGCATTGCAGGCCCTGGAAGGTTTCCTCGAACCATTGCGGCTCGTGCTGCAGCAAGCGCTCCTTCCACTGAGCGTTGACGCAGCCCATCCTCTCCTTGCCGATGAACAGCGGCGTGAACTGCCGCGCGTCGAAGCGGGTGACCTTGTCCAGATAGCCGAGCACGGCATCTACCTGCATGGCGACTCCCCCTGCGTTATTCCGGGAAGGCTGCATATTAGGATGTCTGCCAACGCTTGACTATCCTTCGTCGCACAAAGCCGCAGACTGTTGTATTTATAGCGATTTCAACGCAATCGGTCGCCCAGGCCGGAATCCCGGCGCGGCGCCAGTTCCGCCCCCCGCAGCCAGACATCGGCGTCGCCCACCGCCGCGAAACGCAGGCGGGCGCGGGTGATGGCGGTGTACAACAGCGCGCGGTTGAGCAGCGCGCCGGCTTGCTGCGGCAACTGCAGCCACACTTCGTCGTACTCCGAGCCCTGGCTCTTGTGAACCGTCATCGCGAACACGGTCTCGTGCGCCGGCAGCCGGCCGGGGGAGAATTCGCGCCAGCCGCCGTCCGCGGATGGGAACAGGACCCGCAGGCCGGACGGCCGCTGCAAGGCGAAGCCGATGTCGCCGTTGAACAAGCTCAAACCGTAGTCGTTCTCGCCTATCATCACCGGCCGTCCCGGATACCAGTCCCTGCCCGGTTGCTTGATCCCTGCGGCTTCCAGTTCGCGCTCGACGCGGCGATTGCAGTCGGCCACCTGGCGCCGCTCGGCGGCCAGCAGCATGAAGGCGGAAAAAGCGCGCTGCACCTCGTCGGCATCCGCTCCGGCCGCCACCGCGTCCAGATAGCCGCGCCGCCGCGCCAGCAAATCGGCGTCGCAAGCGGCCTCCTGCCGCCACACGTCGGGCCAGTTCGCATCGTCCAGCGTCAGCAGCGATGCCAGGCCCTCCCCGGCGTTGACGCGCCGCGCCAGCTCGCCGATGCCCGAATCGGCGCCGAACCGGTGGCTGCGCGTCAGCAGCGCCACGCAATCGGTCAACGCGCCGCCCGGCGCGGCATCGCCATCCAAACTGCCGCCAGCCACCCGCCGCAGCCAGTCTACGGTGTCCGCGCGGTAGGCGATGCGGCCGCACAATTCGCCCAGCACCGCGCCGGCCTCCACCGACGACAGCTGGTCGCGGTCGCCCAGCAGGATCAGCCGGGCCTGCGACGGCAGCGCCGCCACCATCCGCGCCATCAGCGACAGGTCTATCATCGACGCCTCGTCCACCACCAGCACGTCCAGCGGCAACGGATTGCCGGCATGGTGGCGCGGCGCTTCCGCGCCGGGGCGCAGCCCCAGCAGCCGGTGCAGCGTTTCCGCCAGGGCCGGCAACTGACGGCGCACCGCATCGTCCACGTCCAGCCGGTCGCGCGCGGCGCGCACCGACTCCGACAACCGCGCCGCCGCCTTGCCTGTCGGCGCGGCCATCGCCATCACCAGCGGCCGCGGCGACATCGCCGCCAGCAAAGCCAGCAAACGCACCACAGTCGTGGTCTTGCCAGTGCCGGGGCCGCCGGAAATCACCATCAGCCGCTGCCGCGCCGCCAGCGCCGCCGCCAGTTTCTGCCGGTCCTGCCCGCCGTCGCCGGGGAACAGGCGGCTCAGCAAATCCGCCAGCCTCGCCTCGTCCGGCGGCGGAACTGGCTGCGCCAGGCGCGTCAGCCCCTGCGCCAGCCTGTCCTCGTCATGCCAGTGGCGGGCGAAGTACAGCCTGCCGGCCTCATCCAGAATCAACGGTGCATAGTCGCCGGGGCGGCCGACCAAGGGGCTGTTCCGCAATGACGCGGACTCTGCCCGGTGCGCCAGCGGCAGACAGACATGGCCGGCCAGATTAGCGTTGCCAAGCTCGCCAATCAGCGCCAGCACCCTGTCCTCCACCTCGGGCGACAGGCGCTGGAACAGACTCGCCAATTGGGCCGGCAGCAAGGGGGCATCGGTTCTCATCGGTGCAGCCTCCAGGGAAATGCGCGCGGTTTTCAATGGCGGGCGAACAGCGGCCGCAGCCGGCCCTGCTCGTTCAGCTGCTGGATGGCCTGATTCAGCCTGGGCAACAATTCGCGGTATTGCGGATGCAGCCGCAACGCAACCGGCTGGCTGCCGACCGACTCGCCAGGCTGGCAGCGGCCGCCCTCGTCGCGCTGGCTCCAGTATTGCGCGCGGCGCCGTTCCAGTACGACCGCCTGTACCAAGCCCTGGCGCAATTTATCCAGCATTTCATCTTCGTTGGCGGACCAGTCGCGCAGCAGCTTGCGGCTGCGGAAAGACGGCTCCAGGCTGGGGTAGCGCTGACCCAGCAACGTCCCTATGGTGCCGCTCTTGAGCCCGGCCAGCGCGGCCTGCCGCCTGCCCTTGACTGGCGGCAGGCACAGCACGAAATCCATCTCGCCGATTGACAGTGTGTAGAAGCCGGCCACAGGTGACAGCGCCCGCCAGCCGGGATTGACCCCCGCCTCCACATCCAGCTTGCCCACCTGGAACAGCTGTTCCAGCCGTTGGGAAGGGTAGTAATCGAGCTGGAAGCGAATGCCGCTTTGCTGGGCGATCAAACCCAGCGCATCGCGATACGCCTGCGCCAATCCGCCATCGCCGGCCGCGCGCAACGCCTCGCCGCTATCGTTGGCCACGCCGGCCCGCAGCGTGGTTTCGGCCTGCGCCGGCAAGCCCAGCAGCAGCAGCAGCCCCCATCCCAATTTATTCACCCAACCTGGCCTCCAGCGCGTCGCAAATAGTGGACAGTATCTTGATGCGCGCAAAGTATTTGTTGTTGGCCTCCACCAGCGTCCACGGCACCTTGCTGGTGCTGGTGCGGTCCACCATGTCACTGACCGCCTGGCGGTAAAGATCCCACTTGTCGCGATTGCGCCAATCCTCGTCGGTGATCTTGAAACGCTTGAAGCCGGTGTCCTCGCGCCCCTTGAAACGCGCCAGTTGCTCTTCCTTGCTGATGGCCAGCCAGAACTTCAGCACGATGGCGCCGTTTTCCGTCAGTTGGTGCTCGAAATCGTTGATCTCGTAATAGGCGCGCATCCAGTCCGCCTCGGACGCGAAGCCTTCCACCCGCTCCACCAGCACCCGGCCATACCAGCTGCGGTCGAAGATGGTGATGCCGCCCTTGCCCGGCACATTGCGCCAGAAGCGCCACAACCAAGGCTTGGCCTTTTCCTCCTGCGTCGGCGCCGCTACCGGCACCACCCGGTAGCGGCGCGCGTCCAGCGCCTGGGTGATGCGGCGGATGCTGCCGCCCTTGCCGGCCGCGTCGTTGCCTTCGAAAGCCAGCACCAGCGAATGGGCGCCGAAGCGCGGGTCTCGGGTCAGCTTGCTGAGCCGGCCCTGCAGTTGGTCCAGCTTTTTCTGGTAGCTGGCCTTGTCCAGCTTCTGGTCCAATTCCAGCGTGTCCAGCACCAGCTTGTTGTCTATCGGCGCCAGCAGCGGCGGCGCCTCCACCCTGTCGGTGCGCAGCACCGGCTGGCCGATGCGGTTGCGCACCGCTTCCAGTATGGTGTTGGCCACTGTCAGGCCGCGGTAATTGGCGTCTTCGCCGTCGATGACGATCCATGGCGCGTCCGCGGTATTGGTCAGCCTGAGCATGTGCTCGCCGTACTTGCGTATCTTGTCGTAGCGCTCGTAGTGCTCCCAGTCGCTCTTGGTCACCCGCCAGCTGGTGGCCGGATCCTGCTCCAGCAGCTTCAGCCGCTGTTTCTGCTTGTCCCGACTCAGATGGAACCAGAACTTCAGCACTACCGCGCCGTCCAGGGTCAGCATCCGCTCGAAGCGCAGAATGTCGAAGATTTGACGATCGAAGGCATCGCGATCGCTGCGATTGAACACGCGGTCGAACAAGGTATCGGAGTAATAAGAGCCGAAAAACATGCCGATGCGGCCGTTGGCGGGCAGCTCCTTCCAGTAGCGCCACATCCAGGGCCGGGCGCACGCCTCGTCGTTGGGTTTGTCGAAGGCGACAGTGTCGATCAGGCGCGGGTCCAGCCACTCGTTGATCAGGTTCATCGTTTCGCCGCGCCCGGCGCCGTCGAAGCCATGGATCAGGATCAGCACCGGGAAATCCGCCTGCTCCTTCAAATCGTATTGCACGTCCAGCAAGGCCTCGCGCAACGCCGGCATCATCTTGCGGAAAGTGTCTTTATCTATGCGGTGGCCGATCTCGGCGGATTCAAACATGTTTCACATCCTTGTCCACTTGCTTAGCTTAGTTGCCATCCCCGGTTTCGATCACTGCGTAGAACTACGGGGTTCTCTTGTTCGGGCGCCATCCAGCAGCGCGTCCAGCGCGTCCAGCAACGAGTTGGACGGTTGGTCCGCCCACACGCCGCAGCCGGGCTCGCCCATGCCGCGCAGAAACAGGTAGCGCACGCCGCCGAAGCGGCCGTCCCAATCCGCGCCGCGCGCGGCGAAGTAGCGGCGCAGCGCCACCAGGTAAATCAGGTATTGCAGGTAATAATGCTCGCGCGCCACCGCCTGGACCAGGCTATCCTCGCGGTAGCGGCCGTAGTCGTCGCCCAGGTGGTTGGACTTGTAGTCGATCAGGTAGTAGCGGCCGCCCGCCTCGCACACCAGGTCGATGAAGCCCTTCAGAAAGCCCTGCACGCTGGCGAAATCCAAAGCCGCCGCGGCCTGGCGGAACGGTTCGGCCAGGCCGTGCTCCGGCTTTTGCAGCGCGCCGATCAGCGCTTTGACGTCCAGTTGCTTCACCGGCAGCGTGAACTCCAGCTCGATCAGCCGCTTGCCGTCCGCCACCTCGCGCAGCCGCGCGCCGGGCGCGATTTCGGCGTTCAGCGTGGACAATATCAGGTCGCAGCCGGCGTCCAGCCATTCCTCCCCAAAACCATGCCGCGCCAGCGCGCGGGCCACCGCCGCGCGGATCTCGACCTCGTCCGCGCCGAAGCCTATGTTCTCGAAGATTTCATGCAGGCAGACGCCGGCCTTGGCCCCGCGCGGGAAACGGAAGCGGTCCCGCGCCGGTTCCGCCGCCGGCTCTGCAGCCTCCTGCCGCGCCGCGCGGTCGTAATCCGGCGCTTCGGCCAGATGGCTGCCGGCGTCATGGGTCAGCGAGGTGAAGCTGGCGATGCGCCAAGGCGTGTACAGCTTGCGCTCGAACGGCCGCGCGGCGTAGACGCGGCCGCCTTCATGACTGCCCGCCAGCGCGCACGGCTCCGGCTCCGCCAGCCAGCTCGCCGCCTCGCCGCGGCCGGCCAGGAAGTCGCGCAGCTGCGCCTCCACCATGCCGCCGTCCAGCTCCAGCGCCTCCAGCGCCGCCAGATCGCGCGCGCCCGGCGCGTGCAGCAGCCAGGACAGCGCGGCGGTCTTCAGTTCCCTCACCCAGCCCCAGGCGATGTACTGCCGGTACTGGGCGCGGGTCAGCGCCACGTACAGCAGGCGCAGCTTCTCCGCCAGCAGCTCGCTGCGCGCCGCCTGCTTCACCGCGTCGTCGGCGGCCGCCTCCGGCGCGAGCCAGGGCTCGTCGCCGTCGTGATAGCTCCAGAAGCTAGCGCCGCGCCGCTCCAGCGCGCCGTTCCACAAGAACGGGCAGAACACCACCGGGTACTGCAGGCCCTTGGCGGTGTGGACGGTGACGATCTTCACCAGCGCCGCGTCGCTCTCCAGCCTGAGCGCCGCCTCCTCGCCGCGCGGCGGATCGGCGACGCGGGCGGCGAACCAGGCCAGCAGCGGCGCCATGCCCTGCCGGCTTTCGCTCTCTTGCTGGATCAGTTCGGCCAGGTGGCCCAGATTGGTCAGCCGCCGCTCGCCGTCCGGCAGCGGCAGCAAGCGCTCCGCCGCGCGCTCGCGGGCGAACCAGTGCCGCCAGGCGGCCATGAAGCCGCGCTCGCGCCAGCGCTGGTGGTCGTCGGCGTTCTTCAGCAGCTGGGCTTCCCAGCGCGTCTCATCCTCCAGCTCGGCCTTGATCTCCGCGGCGTTCAAGCCCGCCAGCTCGGTGGCCAGCGCGCGGCGCAGCCGGCCCTCGTTGGCCGGCTCGGCCCAGGCGTGCAGTACGGCCAGCAACTCGCCGGCCTCGCGGCTGGCGAACACGCTCTCCTGAGTCAGCGCCACGCTGGCCACGCCGCGCGCGCGCAATTCGCCGCGCACCCGGTCGCCCTGGCTGTGGGTGGCCACCAGCACCGCGATGTCGCCGCCGGCCAGCGGCCGCCGCGCCTCGCCCCGGACGATGGCGGCGCGGCCCTCGCCCGCCAGCGTCAGCAAGCGGGCGATCTCGTTGGCGCAGGCTTCGGCCGCCGCGCGCTCGGCCGCCTCCTTGCTCAATTCTTTTTCGCCAGCCTGTATCCATTGCGCGTTGAACGGCGCGCGGTCGTCATCTACCTCCAGCAGGCCTCCGGACGAGGGACTGGCCGCCACCGGCTGGTAAGCGATGCCGTCGAGCAGGAACGGCAGCTCGCGGCCGAACAGCGCGTTGACGGTGGCCACCAGCGGCGCGTCGGAGCGGCGGTTGGTGGCCAGCGTGTACTGACGCTCGGCGTCGTGGCGCGCCGCCAGGTAGGCGAAGATGTCCGCGCCGCGGAAGCTGTAGATCGCCTGCTTGGGATCGCCCACCAGGAACACCGGCCGCGCTTCCTCGACGAAGCAGCGGCGGAAGATCCGGTACTGGGTGGGGTCGGTGTCCTGGAATTCATCGATCAAGGCCACGGCGAAGCTGTCCGCCACCTGCGCCGCCAGCAATGGGCCGGTTTCCGGGTGCGCCAGCGCCGCGCCCAGGTCGGTCAGCAGGTCGTCGAAGCTGCGGCTGCGCTCCACGCCGCGCCGCCGCGCCAGCTCTTCGTTGGCCCAAGCGATCAGCTCCAGCTTCAGCCCGGCCAAAGACTTGGCCACCTGCTCCAGATACGCGCCCCAGGCGTCGAGCCAGGCCTCCACCAGTTCGAACAAGGGATGAGCCGGCGGCTCGCAGCCTTTCTTCATGCCTTTGGCCAAGGCTTCCGGCAGCAGTTTTTCCATCAGTTTGCGGCTGTCGCTGTCCAGCTCCGGCAAGTCGTCCGGCTGCGCCAGCCAGCCGCGCAGCGCGTCGGCGGCGCGCGCCATGGTGTCCGGCCGGTAGATATTGGCCTTGAAACCGGGGTGGTCGAGGAACCGCGCCAGCCCCTCCTCCACCCGCTCCGGCGCGGCTGCCAGCCTCTGCCATCGCTCGCTCGCCGCCCGTCTCGCCGTCTCCAGCCCCGCCGCATCCGGCGCGCGCAGCTTCAGATGAGGTTTGGACAGATACGGGCGGATCTCGGCCAGCCAGGCGTCCGGCGTTTCCCCGCGCTCCACCAGCACCTGGGCCAGCAAGGGCGCGGCGACGATGCGGCGGCGCCAGAAATCGTCGACGATCTCAGCCAGCCGGGCCGCGTCGTCGTCCACCAACTCGGCCTGAAAGGTCTGGCCGCTCTCGAACGCCGCGTCGGTCAGCACCCGCTGGCAGAAGCCGTGGATGGTGTAGATGGCGGCGGCGTCGAAGCCGTTGACCGCGGCAGTCAGCCGCTGGCGGGCCACGTCTCGCGCCGGGCCCTCCGGAAAGCGCGCGGCCAGCGTCCGCAGAAAATCGTCGCCATCGGCCTTGCCGTCCAGCAGCGCCAGCATTTCAGCCAGCCGCTTGCGCAGCCGCTCGCGCAGCTCGGCGGTGGCGGCCTTGGTGTAGGTCACCACCAGCACCTGGTCGATCAGCGGCGGCGGCGCGCCATCGCGCTCTTCCAGCAACAGCCGGACAAACAGCGCGGCGATGGTCCAGGTCTTGCCGGTGCCGGCCGAGGCCTCGATCAGGTTGACGCCCGCCAGCGGGCAGTTCAGCGCGTCCAGCGCCTGCATCGCGCTCATGCCCCGTCTCCCAGCAGCCGTTCCGCCAACGGCAGCAGCAGTGTTTCCGCCAACTGGGCGAACAGCGGATCCTCCAGCGGGTCTTGATGACGGAAGGCCAGCGCGATCGGCG
Source organism: Chromobacterium phragmitis (assembly GCF_003325475.1). Lineage (NCBI taxonomy): Bacteria > Pseudomonadati > Pseudomonadota > Betaproteobacteria > Neisseriales > Chromobacteriaceae > Chromobacterium > Chromobacterium phragmitis. The sequence goes on along the minus strand of NZ_CP029495.1, from coordinate 2,337,100 downwards.
GCTCGTCCTTCTGCGCGATGCCGTCGCCCTGGATGAAATTGGGCTCCCACTTCTGCCAGGCGGCGGCCAATGCTTTTTCGCGGTTTTCCGGCGCTTTGGCCAGCGCCTCGGCATAGGCCCAGCTGGTGCGGCCGAAGAAGGGCAAGGGCTGGGCCTGGCCCTGTTGCCAGCGGACGAGCCACGGCGCCAGCAGGCCGGCGGCGTCGATCTCGTCGCGCAGCACGGTATTGCCGGCGTCGTCATAACAGGCGCTGTGGCAGGCGATGCCGGGCGGCCGCGCCGCGCACAGGATCAAATGGCTCAGCCACAACGCGACGCGCTGGGCGGCATTCATCTTGCCGACGATGAAATCCAGCCGCCCCTCCGGCCGCAGGCCGTACAGCTCGCCCACCAGAGTGAGGCCGGATATCTGCAGATGCACCGGCTGCGGCGGCAGCGGCTCTTCCCGCAACGCGCCCGGCAGCCTGCCTGCCAGGCGCAGGCTGGCGCGCCCCTCCTCCTGCAGCCAGGCCTGGCCCAGCTCGCCGGTGGGCAACAGGCCGGCGGCGGCCACCCTCTGGCGCACCGGCATCGGCGGTTTGCCGTGCAGCATGGCCTCCACCAGTTGGCGGCGCAGCGCATGGCTGGCGTCTCGCTCCATCGCGAACGGCTCACGCGCCGGCTGCGCCTCGCCCTGGTAGGCGACGCGCAGCGCCAGCCGGTCCGCCAGCCAGGCCCGCGCCGGGTTCTGCCAGAAGCGGATGAAATCGTGCAGATTGACCACCGTCGCCGCCGCCTCGTCCGGCAGCGGCGCGATGAAGGGCGCGGGTTCTGCCGGCGGCGCGGCCAGCGCGGCGGCGAAGGCCGGCTCGAAGCTGGCCAGCCGCGCATCGCCGCCATCGAAGGCCCTGGGCGAGAACGGCTGCAGCGGGTGGCGCAGCGTCAACCGCGCCGCCATGTCCTCGCCGCACATCGCCGACAGCGTGTCCAATAGCTCGGACACCAGCGGCGATGGCGGCAGCGGCTCGCCGCTGCGCGCCGACTGGCCGACATAGGACAGATACAGTTTGCCGCGCGCCGACAGGATGGCCTCCAGAAACAAATAGCGGTCGTCGAAGCGGCGCGAGCGGTCGCCGCGGCGCGGATTGCGGGCCACCAGGTCGAAGCTGACCGGCCGCTCGTCGCGCGGGTAGGCGCCGTCGTTCATGCCGATCAGGCACAGCGCCTGGAACGGTATCGAGCGCATCGGCACCATGGCGCAGAAGGTCACGCCCCCGGACAGGAAACCCTGGCTGGACGACAGCGACAGCTTGCGCAGCAGCCAGTCGCGCGCCACCGCCAGGCCCGCCTCTTGTTCGAACCCCGCCAGCTCGGCGTCTCCGGCCAGTTCGCCGAAGGCCTCGCGCAGCAGCTCCAGCGCGGCTTCGTCGTCGCCTTCGGCCAGGAACAGCGCGTCGCAGGCCCAGTGGAAGCGCTGCGCCCAAACTGCCGGCGCCGCCGGCCGCGCCCATTCGCGCGCCAAGGCGTCCAGCGCGTCGTAAAAATCGGCGAAGCGCGCCAGCGTCTCGCCCAGCTGGCCTTGAGCGGCGGTGTGCGGCAGCAGGCCGGCGAACAGGCCGGCCTCGTCGCCAGCCAGCGCCGGCGGCAACACGGTGCCCAGCAGCAGCCGGTCCAGCCCCCAGCGCCAGGTGTAAGCGGGCTCGGCCGGCAGGCCCAGCGCCGCCTTGTGCGCGGCGTCGCGGCCCCAGCGGATGCCGGCGCCGCGCACCCAGTCCTGGATGAAGCCGAGATCGGCGTCGGCCAGGCCGAAGCGCGCCAGCAGCGCCGGACAGTCCAGCAGCGCCAGCACCTCGTCGGCGGCGAAGCGGGAGTCGGCCAGCTTCAGCACGGCGGCGAAGGTGGACAGCAGCGGCTGCTCGCGCTCGACCCGGCGGTCGGCGATGCCGTAGGGGATGTTGGGCGCGTCGTCGCGGCGGCCGAACACCGCGTCGATGTAGGGCGCGTAGGCGTTGATGTCCGGCGTCAGCACCGCCACGTCGGCCGGGCTGAGCCTGGGGTCGGTCGCGAACATCGCCAGCAGCCGGTCCTTCAGCGTTTCCAGCTCGCGCATCGCGCCGTGGCAGGCGTGCACCTCGACCGAGTCGTCGGCCGGATCGTACGCACGCGGCAGCTGCGCCGGATCATTGAGCTGCAGGATGTCGCGCTGCAGCCGTGCCAGCAGGCTGTCGCCCTTGGGCGCGGCGAACAGCGGCCGGGCGTCCAGCTCGGCGTCTTCGGCGATCAGCTCGAAAAAATCCCGCCCCTGCTTGCCCAGGGACGCCAGCAGCGGATGGCCCTGGGTGGCGAACAGGTCGCCGGCCTGCCTGAGCTTGAGCATGCGGCGCGCGTCGACGATGTCGCCCCAGTAGGCTTCGCATGGATTCAGCGTGAACAGGCAGACGTCGGTCAGCTCGGCCAGGCGCTTGACCAGGGCCAGGTACATCGGCGCCAGGCTGGCGATGCCGAACAGCGTCACCCGCTGCGGCAGGTGTTCTGTTTTCAGCGCGGAGAAGAACTGGTCCAGCATGCGCACGCGGTGGCGGCCGGGATCGCTGTCGGCCAGCGCCCGCCACAGCGCCGCCTGCCAGGCTTCGTCCTCGCCCAGGCCCAGCAGCTCGCCGGCCTCCCAGGCGCGTATCCAGTCGGGGCGGAACACCAGGTATTGGTCGAAGATGTCGGCGATCTTGCCGGCCAGCTCGAAGGCCGCCGCCTCGCCGCCCCGCAGATAATGGATGACCGGCTCGAAAGGCTCGCCCTCCAGCCGCGGCAGGAGGGCGAGCAGCCGCCAGGCCAGCACTTCGGGCACGAAAGCGGACTTCTTCGGCAGGTCCGGCATCACTTTCTGCATCAGCCGCCAGGCGAAGGCGGCCGGCAGCGCGAAGTCGATATTGGCCGCCACGCCCGCCTTGCGCGCCAGGTCCAGCGTGATCCAGCGCCCCATGCCCCGGCTCTGCACGATGACGGCCTCGGCGACGAAGGGGTCGGCCAGCGGCATCGCCTGGGTCATGCCGCGGAACAATTCGCCCAGTTGCTCGAGTCGGTTGGATTGATAGAGGAACAGCATGGAGTTGTGCGCGCGCCTGGATGCGGATATGGCCGGATTGTAGCATCGCCGGCCACGGCTGGCCGCCGCCGGGCAAACCGGCGCGGCTTGACTCCGGTCAAAGCGGGCTTTGCCCGGACAGCATTCAATACAAAACATGATAATGGCATTTCAATTACCCTCCCCCGTCGGGTCGCGCTCGCCGGCTACAAAACGCCCGCCGCGCCGTGTACCATGGCCGGCATCGGCGCCCGCCGCGCCTCAACCACCGGTCCGCCATGTATCCCTATCTGATCGTCAAGCACGCCCACATGGGCTTCGCCTATCTGTCCATTCTCTTGTTCGCCGCCCGCGGCGCGCTGGTGTTGGGCGGCCGCGGCCACTTGCTGCAAAACAAACCGCTGCGCATCTTGCCGCACGTGATCGACACCCTGCTGCTGGGCTGCGCCATCGCGCTGGTGGCGATGGGCGGCTGGCCCATTCTGCAAAGCCCCTGGCTGCTGGCCAAGATCGCCGGCCTGGTCGCCTACGTGATCCTCGGCAGCATCGCGCTGCGCGGCGCCACGCCGCGCCGCCGGATGGCGGCCTTCGCCGCCGCCCTGCTGACTGTGCTCTATATCGTGCTGGTGGCCAAAACCAAGCTGGCGCTGCCCTTGCTCTGACCCCGGCCGGCGGCTTGACGGCGCCGGCCGCGGCTTCTAGGACACAGTAGGGGCGCGCGATGCAGCCTTGTCCCGACCCAGTTCCCGGAGCCCGCCGCCAGATGACCCGCCCCCGTCACGCCATACCGAGCCGCTTCGCCGGCTTTTCTCTGCTGGAGCTGTTGATCGCGCTCGCGGTGGCGGCCGCGCTGGCCGGCATCGCGGTTCCCGCCTACCAAGGCCATATGCAGCGCAGCCGCCGCAGCGACGCGCTGGAGGCCTTGTACCGGCTGCAACAAGCCCAGCTGCGCTACCGCGGCTTCCACTCGACTTACGCCTCTACGCTGGCCGATCTGAAAACGCCTTACGCCAACGGCGCCAGCGCCCAAGGGCATTACCAGCTGGCAACCGGCGCGGGTGACGATCCCGCGTCCGACTTCTACGTCCGGGCGCAAGCCAAACCCGGCGGCATCCAAGCCGGAGACCGCGATTGCCAGACGCTGACGCTCGTCCAGCGGCAACAAACCGTCAGCTTGGCGCCGCCAGCCTGCTGGGGGCGCTGATGCGGCGCGCGCAACGGGGGGTCACCCTGATCGAGCTGATGGTGGTTCTGGCGCTGGCGCTGGTCCTGCTGACCCAAGGCCTGCCGGCGCTAGGCCGCTGGGTCGTCCATCAACAGCTGCAAGGCGCGCAGGACGATCTTCACCGCGGCCTGTTGCTCGCCCGCAAGAGCGCCGTCACCCGCCAGAAGACGATCTGGGTGGCGATCAGCGGCAACGGTCTGGACTGGCGGCTGCGGGTATCGGAAAGCGAGATCGGCGCCGATTGCGTCGCCGGCGCCGACCTGCTCTGCGTCAGCCACGCCGATCACGCCGGCGTGGCGCTGGACGCGCCAGGCCGTGCCCTGCCGCTGCGGCTGGCATTCACGCCGCTGCGCGGCATGCCGGAAAACGAGGACGGCAGTCCGTTCAACGAGCTGGCGCTGCGGCTGCGGCGCGCCGGATGCCAGCCGACGGAATTGAGGCTGCTGGCCACCGGCCTGGTGGTCAATGGCGAGGTACGCTGCCCATGAGACGCGAGCGCGGCCTCACCCTGCTGGAGTTGCTGATCGGCATGACCATAGGCCTGCTGCTGTTGCTCGCCGTGTCCGGCCTGCTGGTCGGCCTGCTGGGCGAGCAGAGCCGGGAGCGCCGCCAGGCCCAGTTGGGCGCGATGATTGACGCCTCTCTGTCCCTGATGGCGATGGAACTGCGCCGCGCCGGCTTCTGGAACGGCGCCGGTCCCGAGTCCGACAACCCCTACCGCGGGCTCTACATCGAACAGGGCGGCCGCTGCCTGCGCTACGCCTACGACGATCCTGCCGGAAAATCCCTTCCCGGCCCCCGCTACTTCGTCTTCCGCCTGCACGAGCAACGCATCCAGCGACGGGTCAGCGATGCCGCTGGCTGGCGCTGCGACGCCGCCGCTGGCTGGGACGACCTGAGCAAGAGCGACATCGGTGCGGTGGAGTCGCTGACCTTCAGCCGCGAGGCGGGCGGCGCCGCCATCGGCATCGCCGTGCGCGCGAGCGCCGCCCGCGGCCAAGAGCAAGAGCGACTGTCCATCCACACCAGCGTCACGTTGCGCAACCGTCCGCAGGTGGCGGGGCCATGAGCGGCGCGCGACGGGCGCACGGGCTGGCCACGCTGTTCGCGGTGCTGACCCTGCTGGCCATCGCCAGCCTGGTCTTGCTGGCCGCCTCCCGCCAACTGGTGCTGGCGCACGCCAACGCCCAGAACCAGCACCGCTACCACCAGGCGCTGGATTATGCCGAACAAGGCCTGCTGTCGGGCAGGCAGGCGCTGGAGAACGGTCTTCCCCTGCCCATCGACGCTCGCTTCACGCTTCGACGGCAGGACCTGCCCGGCCAGCGATTGCGGCTGCTCAGCACCGGCCATTACGACGGCCACAACGTCACCGTGCGGCAGGATTTCCGCCCAGCCGGCGGCGGCGAATCGCGCGACGCGCTGACCCTGGTCGGCAACCTGGACCTGAGCGGCGCGATCCGACTGATCAGCGAACGGCCGGTGGACATGACCGTGGACGGCTCGGTGACGCTGGGCGGATCGGTGGACGGCATCGCCACGCTGCAAAGCACCGGCGACATCGTCATCAATGGCCCGCAAACCATAGACGCCTTGTACGCCAACGGCGATATCGAGCTGGGCAACGGCCGCTATCGAACCGTGAAGGCGCAGGGCAATCTGACCCTGCGCGGTGACGCGGCGATCGACGGACTGGCGCGGATCAACGGCAAAGCCGGCTTTTTCAGCAGCCCCGGGATCGATCCGGCCGTGGCCCAGGCAGAAGTGAAGGGCGATGTGGACATCGCGATGGGGGGCGCGCGCTTCGGCAAACTGGATACAGAGGGCAAGGTGGACATCCGCCAGGTCGGGGCCCTGGGCGCGCTGCGCGCAGAGGGACATCTGAGCGTGCAGGGCTGGGGAGCGCCCATTTCCGCCACCGTCGCCAACGCCGCCAGCTACAACGCCGGCAACCCCGATATTCGCGTCGCCGTCCAGCCGGGCCTGAAACTCAACCTGCAGCCGGTGCCCAGGCTGGAAGTGAAGCGGCCGCGGCTGGACGCTTACGACTACCGCGGCCAGGCTCACTACGTATTCACCCATGCCGCCGATGGCGGCGTTCGGGTGGCGGTGCGCAAGATCCACGGTCTGGCCGACGGCGAATATCGTCTAGGCTTGCACCCGGACAGCAGGCTGCCCAACTACCTGTGTCGAGCCACCGACGCCGGCGGCGTCTGTCTCCCCCCGGCGACGCTAATCTGCAAAGGACACTCGCCGCAGAACGACTGTCTATCCGGCAGTCGCCCCGGCCTATGGAAACTGGACGGCGTCACCTTCGCGCCGGGCGTGCTGTGGTTCGACGGCGATCTGGAGGCCGGGAGCGGCGCCTACCGCAACACCTTCATCGCCAGCGGCAACATCGCCACCCGCGGCCAGCATGTCAGCTACGCGGTCAACTACGCCGGCGCGGCCGGCATCTGCCGCAACAGCGACTTTCCCGACCTGCATCCTGACGATGATTGCCGCGACGACCTCTTCCAAGGCAGGCCGGTGGGCAATGCGGCATTGCTGGCCGGGGGCTATGTCAATGGCCATTTTCGCGGCGGCGACATCACGCTGGGCGCCGCCACCCAGGTCTTCGGCAACGTCTGGGCCGGCAATATGCTGTTCTCCGGCGGCAGCACCACGATACACGGCTACATCAGCGCGCTGGCCCAGGCCGGCGCTCAGGGCGCGCGCCCCCACCAGTGGAGCGCCAGCACCACGATAGATCTGCGCGGCCTGCCGGATTCGTTCCGGCCAGACCGCGCTCCCGACGGCGACAGCGGCGGCCGGTCGCGGCTGATCCCGCTGCGCTACAGCTGGATGGATAGCGGATCATGACAGCCCCCCGCGCGCGCGGCTTCACGCTGCTGGAAATGATGATCAGCCTCTTGGTGCTCGCGGTGGGCGCGCTGGGCCTGCTGCGGCTGGAAACCCAGCTGCTGCACAGCCAGTTCGCCGCCAACGACTACAACGCCGCCACCAATCTGGCCCAGGCGGCGCTGGAACAGCGCCAGATCGGCAAACCCGTCGATTGCGGCCAAGCCAGCTTCGCGCCGGCAGCCGCCAGCGGCACGCTGGCGCGCTTCCGCTGCCGCGGACTCGACGACGGCGACAGCAGCCGGGTGGAGGTCAGTTGGACCGACAGCCAGGGCGAACGCCTCTCCCTTAGCCTGCGGGCCCCCCGCCGCGCGCCCGGCGCTCCTTGACCCAAAACAAGGGCGGCCGACGGCGCATCTGCTACTGTCCCCGCATTTCCCTATCTGTGACTTTCCCATGCCAGCCAGTCAGAAACTGCCGGAACTGGTGTGTCCGGCGGGCAGCCTGCCCGCGCTCAAGGCCGCCGTCGACCATGGCGCCGATACCGTCTACTTCGGCCTGAAAAACGACACCAACGCCCGCAACTTCGCCGGCCTCAATTTCGACGAACACACCGCCCGCATCGGCATCCGCTACGCGCATGACCGCGGCCGCCAGGTGCTGATGGCGATCAACACCTACGCCCAGGGCGGCGATATCAGCCGCTGGCGCCGGGCGGTGGACCAGGCCGCCGATCTCGGCGTAGACGCCGTGATCCTGGCCGATCTGGGCCTGCTCGATTACGCCAGCCGCCGTCATCCCGAGCTGCGCCTGCATCTGTCGGTGCAGGGATCGGCCACCAACCACGAAGCGCTGAAGCTCGCCCACGAGCTGTTCGGCATCCAGCGCGCGGTGCTGCCGCGCGTGCTGACGCTGGATCAGGTGCAGAAAGTGATCGAGCACAGCCCAGTGGAAATCGAAGTATTCGGCTTCGGCAGCCTGTGCGTGATGGTGGAGGGCCGCTGCCTGTTGTCCAGCTACGCCACCGGCGAATCGCCGAACAGCCACGGCGTTTGTTCGCCAGCCAAATACGTGCAATGGCAGAACACGCCATCCAGCCTGGACGCCCGGCTGTCCGGCATCCTGATTGATCAATACGGCCTGGACCAGCCAGCCGGCTACCCGACGCTGTGCAAAGGCCGCTTCGAGGTCCAGGGCGACACCTACTACGCGCTGGAAGAGCCCACCAGCCTCAATGTGCTGACGGTGCTGCCGCAGTTGCTGGACATGGGCGTGGCCGCGATCAAGATAGAAGGCCGTCAGCGCAGCCCGGCCTACGTCGCCCAGGTGACCCGCGCGCTGCGAGAGGCGCTGGACGCCGCTGGCCGGGAGCGGCACCGCTTCATGGTGCAGCCGGCCTGGCAGCAGGCGCTGAGCAAGGTGGCGGAGGGGCGCCAGCAGACGCTGGGCGCCTATGACCGCCCCTGGAAATGAACCCGCCCGCATGGATATCCGCATGACCCCCATTCCCCTGAAGCTGTCGCTCGGCCCGGTGTTGTTCTTCTGGAGCCGCGACGACATTCTCCGCTTTTACGCCGAAGCCGCCGAATGGCCGCTGGATACCCTGTACCTAGGCGAAGTGGTCTGCGGCCGCCGCCAGCAACTGCGCGGCCAGGACTGGATCGCGCTGGCCGCGGACCTCGCCGCGACAGGCCGCGAAGTGGTGCTGTCCTGCCAGGCGCTGATCGAGAGCGAGTCCGATCTCAAGCGGCTGCGCAAGATGGTCGACAACGGCCAGCTGGCCATCGAGGCCAACGACCTCGGCGCGGTGAGGCTGGCCAGCGAAAAGAAGCTGCCCTTCGTCGCCGGCGCCCATCTCAACGTCTACAACGCCGACACCCTGGCGCTGATGCGCCGGCTTGGCGCCTACCGCTGGCTGCCGCCGGTGGAAATGGGCCGCGGCACGCTGGCCGCGCTGCTGGCCGAGGCGGGCCGCCAGCAATTGGAAATCGATACCGAGGTGTTCGCCTGGGGCCGGCTGCCGCTGGCGCTGTCCTCGCGCTGCTTCACCGCCCGCCATTACAACCTGAACAAGGACGACTGCCAGTTCCGCTGCCTGGAGCATCCGGACGGACTGCGGCTGGATACCCGCGAAGGCCAGCACTTTCTGGCCATCAACGGCATCCAGACCATGTCCGACGGCTGCCACGCGCTGCTGCCGCATCTGGCCGAACTGCGCGAAGCCGGGGCTGGCCGCGTCCGGATCAGCCCGCAAGCTCACGGCACCGCCGCCGTGGTGCGCGCCTTCCGCCAACAGCTGGATGGCCAGGGCGACGCCGGCGCGCAGCTCGCCGAGCTGCGCCCGCATGCGCCCGGCGAACTCGTCGACGGCTACTGGCGCGGCCAAGCCGGCATTCAAGCCCTGGAGACCCGACATGCGCATTCCTGAACTGATCCTTCCCCCGGCAGGCGCCAGCCTGCTGTCCCGCTTGCCCGCCGCGCCGCCCAGCTGGCTGCTGGCCTCCATGCTCAATCTGCTGAAGAAGCGCGGCGTGCTGCCGGTGGACATGGCGCTGCTGGAAGGCAAGCGCTTCGAAGTCCATGTCAAGGACGCCGGCTTGCGGCTGCGCGTCGCCGCGCAGGGCGACACCTTCGCCGCCAGCCGCGGCGAGCCCGATCTGCGGCTCGCGGCCAACTGCTGCGACTTCGCCCGCATGATGCTGCGCGAGGAGGACCCGGACACCCTGTTCTTCCAACGCAAGTTGAGCATAGAGGGCGATACCGAGTTGGGGCTGATCATCAAAAACCTGCTGGACAGCGTGGATTGGAGCCAGACCCCGCTGGCGCGGATGATGGCGGCCTGAAGCCCGCCGCTTGCCCCTGCCTGCGCGATGGGCTAGCAAGAAGGTAGTCCGCCTTCCTCGCAGGGGCATCATGAATCCCTGGCCGTTCAGCGCTCGCCGCATACGCAAAGAACTGATCCTGATCCTGCTGCTCAATCTGATTTGCTATCTATTGTTCAGCCGGCTGGATCTGTTCGAGAAATTGGACCTCTGGCTGCATCAGCACCCGAGCTCGCAGCTGGATGAAGTTCTGTTGGTCAGCTTCACGCTGGCGCTGTCCATGACCTGGTTCGCCATCCGCCGCCTGCGCGAGGCCCGGCACTTGCTCAAGGCGTTGCGCCGCCAGGCAGAACGCGACGACATCACCGGCCTGGCCAACCGCCGCCACGCCAACCAGGCGCTGCTGCGAGAAAGCGAGCGCAGCGGCCGTTCCGGCCGCCGCTATTCGGTCTTGCTGCTGGATCTCGATCATTTCAAGCACATCAACGACAGCCATGGCCATCTTGTCGGCGACATGGTGCTGCAACGCTTCGGCCTGGCCTTGCGCCAGCGCTCGCGCCAACTCGACACCGTCGCGCGCTGGGGCGGGGAAGAATTCATCATCATTTGCCCGGAAACCGAACAGGAAGGCGCGCGGGTCCTGGCCGAGAACATCGCCAAATTGTTGCGCGAGACCGATTTCTCCCCGGTTCAGTCTGTCACCGCCAGCATAGGCGTCGCCACCCTGGCCGACGACGATACGCCAGACAGCCTGGTCCATCGCGCCGACATGCATCTGTACGCCGCCAAACAAGCCGGCCGCGACCGGGTGATCGGAGAAGGCCCGAGCGAGCCGCCTCAGGCATGAAAAAACCGGCGTCTAAGCGCCGGCTTTCACTTCTCATGTCATGCGGACAGCCGCAGCTTAGAGCGCGCCCACGCTTTGCTGGAACGCGCTGCGTTTGGCCGACAGGTCGAGACCCGGCAGATCCGCCATGATGTCCGGATGATCCGCCAGCTTTTCCACCACGAAATCGACGAACACGCGCGTGCGCGGCGCGATATGGTCGCGATGGGGGAAGCAGATGTAAATGGAGCGCTCCAGCGACACCATATCGGTCAGCACCGGCTCCAGCTCGCCGCTGCGGATCAGATGCACCACCTCGTGGCCGGGCAACTGGGCGACGCCCATGCCGAGACGCGCCAGCTCGGCCACCGCCTCCATGTCGTTCAGCGTGTAGGTGCCATTCACCTCCAGCGGAATGCGCTCGCCCTTGCGGTCGAACTCCCATTTGAACAGCCGGCCCGAAGTCGGGAACTGGAAATTGATGCAGTCGTGGCTGCCCAGCTCCTCCGGCGAGGAAGGACGGCCGTTCTTGTCCCAATACTCGGGTGAAGCCACCACGTACAGCGGCATCTGCGACAAGTTTCGCGCGACCATGCGGCTGTCCGGCATCATGCCGGTGCGCACGCCGACATCGTAGCCGTCCTCGATCAGATCGCTGAAATGGTCATCGAGGCCGAAAAATACCCTCACCTTGGGATAGCGCTCGCAGAACTCGCCCATGATGGGCAAGATGAATCGGCGCCCAAAGGAATTTGGCATGCTGACGCGCAAATGGCCAGCCGGCTCGTCGCGGCTTGCTTTCAGTTGATTGATGGCGGAGTCCAGATTATTGACCGGTCCGCGGCATTGCGCATAGAAACGCCGGCCATCCTCGGTCAGCGTCAACTGCCGAGTAGTGCGGTTGAACAGGCGCACTTCCAGTTCCTGCTCCAGTCTGGCGATGCTCTGACTGATCGCAGCGGGCGATACGCCGAGTTTGCGGGCGGCATCTGAAAAACTGCCGTTCTCAGCGGTGGTCATAAAGACCATTAATGCTTTCAAGGTGTCCATAAGCGGGGCGATTCCTGAAGCGATCCAGCGCTTGTCTGCACAAATGGTTTGAGCGCGTTCCAAGCAGGATCGTTCACAGAATTGAGACTGTTTTATTTAAAACAGCTTACATCAACTCTGCACGATATTAAAGAATATAGTTTAATCTCATGTACCATCACCACTATGGCCGCACCGACTGCCAATCCTACATCCCCAATGTTCGCCAGCCAGTCTTCATCCGCGTGCCGGCTTGGCTTATCCATTATTTTATGCGTTCCAATTATGCGCTTTTAAGCGTTTACTTGCCAGAATTTATTAGCTCCCACTTACAATATATGACATTGGCCTGAAGCAAAGTTGCCACACTGCCAGCGAAAAACGGTTCCGGCAAACAAAGAAAAACAAAAATCAGGATATGCTAATCATCAATCCAAGCCACGCCCCCCTTAACATGCGCATCGTATAATTGCTCTATTTTTAAAATTACAAAAAAGTCAAACACTTTATCCCTCTCAGCATGTTTCCATTTGTAAAGAATGTCATTATGACAAACAAGATGATGAATTATCAGTAATTTTCCTAGGATTCCTGCCCTTGTAAATTTGGTATACTCAATGACGAAAAAGCAACAATTCATATGAATTCAAATCCGCAGGGTCTTACATGCAACAAGCATGTGAGGTACTATCTGCGGCACATCGAACCAAGAACAAGGAAGACCCGCTCATGGTGACTTCGAAGCCCATCAATGCAAGACCGCTCCCGGCCGGACTCACCGCGTCGCAGCAATGGACATTGCTGGAATGGATTCACATGGCCGGTCACATCGAAACCGAGAATGAGCTGAAGGCCTTTCTGGATACCATCCTCAGCCAGGCGCCATCTGACCGCATCATTCTGGTGCTGGGTCGTCTGAACAATCAGAACCAGATCCAGCGCATGGAAAAAGTGCTTAATGTCAGCTACCCGTCCGACTGGCTGGATCAATATTCTCAGGAAAATTTCGCCCAGCACGACCCCATCATGCGCATTCACCTGGGGCAGGGGCCCGTGATCTGGGAAGAACGCTTCAGCCGCGCCAAAGGAGCAGAGGAAAAGCGCTTCATCGCCGAGGCCAGCAGCAACGGCATGGGTAACGGAATCACATTCAGCGCCGCATCCGACCGCAACAACGTGGGTAGTCTTCTTTCCATCGGCGGGAAAGAGCCAAGCCGCAACGCGGCTCTAGTGGCCATGCTCAACTGCCTGACGCCGCATCTGCACCAGGCAGCGGTACGCATCGCCAACCTCCCTCCCGCCTCTCCCAGCAACATGCCGCTATCTCAGCGCGAATACGATATTTTCCACTGGATGAGCCGAGGCAAAACCAACTGGGAAATCGCCACCATCCTCAACATCAGCGAGCGAACGGTAAAATTCCACGTCGCCAATGTGATTCGCAAACTCAATGCGAATAATCGTACTCATGCCATAGTGCTTGGCATGCACTTGGCGCTGACACCCCGTGAGCTAGTGAACGAATAAGCTCCATCCGAGCCTGCTGCCAGTCCAGCAGGCCGGTCATAGACATCACTCCTCCATCCAGCGGCCTCGGAACGCCCACCGGCACGATGGGAAAGCCCATCATGACCAGACGACGATAAAATACCGGCTCGACGACAAAGTACATCCAGCGCACGTTGCGCATTTGAGACCACACCCAGGCGCCCAAATACAGCAAGCGTGCAGCCTTGATTGAGTCCCGCGCGCCCAACACCTCCCGATCCACCGCCAAGCGCGTGATCTCGGAGTATTCCTTTCCCTTGCAGATGCGCTCTCCAGAAGCCAGCAAGCGCGCAAACTCAGACTCCAGCATGAAGGGATGCTCTCCGATAGTCAGCCTGATCGCCCCCACCACCCGGCCATCCCGAAGCAAGACCAAGTTATCGGAAAAGCCATCGTATTCATCGCGGTCAAAACCATCTTCACACAACGGCACCCAGCACAGCTGCTCGCGGAATATCTTGTGCCGAAACGCCCACAACCCCTCCCTCATTCGATCATCGTCCACCCATGCCAGCTCCAGACCGCCCTGCGAAAACGGGAAAAAAACTTTCATTTCAACTTCCTATTGTGAGTTCGTACAGAAAGTTGAAACAGAAAAACGTTGTGAAGCGATGGAATCTGGCAAATCTGCCAGTACATCGCCGAATCTAGCCCCTGAAATGCAGGGTAAAAAAACAACAGTACCAAAGTCCTGGACTCGCCATATTCTGGGCGATTCTTTGTTACATTTATGGTTTTACCTCTTCATCCAGCCATGATCGCCTTCACCAGCTGCAACCCGGCGTCCGGCGAGGTCTGCTACACACGAGCCTCTTGGACCATCGACGCCCTGAATCAAAGCCTGGATCATCTGCGGCAAGCCCAGCGGGCCTGGGCCTCACTGGAAGTTGAACAGCGCGCCGCAGGCTTGCTGCGTCTAGCCGATCAACTGACGCAACAGCGCGAAGCACTGGCGGACCTAGTGACCTTGGAGGTCGGCAAGCGCACACCCGAGTGTTTGGCCGAAATAGATAAATCCGCGCAATTGATACGCTACTACGCGGAGCTGGCGCCTGAATTGCTGCAGCCGCTCAGCATTCCCACCCAGGCCAGCCGCAGCGGCGTAGCTTTCGAGCCACTGGGGCTGGTATTGGCGGTCATGCCGTGGAACTACCCGATCTGGCAAGTGATTCGCTTCGCCGTTCCCGCTCTGATGTCCGGCAACGCCTGCCTGGTAAAACCCGCGCCATCGGTGCCGCAATGCAGTCAACTGCTGCTGGAAATCGTCCGCCAGGCTGGACTCCATGTGCTGGACATGGCCTGGATAGAAACCGAGCTGGTGGACGACGCGGTGCGCCGTTGCGACGCCGTCGCCTTCACCGGCTCCACCCAGACCGGCCGCGCGATCGCCTCGCTGGCAGGCCGGCACCTGAAGAAGACCGTGCTGGAGCTGGGCGGCAGCAATCCCTTCATCGTGCTGGCGGATGCCGACATCGAGGCTGCCGCGCGGGACGCCGCCAACTCGCGTTTTCGCGATGCCGGCCAAAGCTGCAACGCCGCCAAGCGGATGATCGTGGTTCCCCAGATTGCCGACGCCTTCGTCGACGCCTTCTGCGCGGAGGCCTCCAAGCTTCGCGCCGGCGACCCTCGCGATCCAGCCACCACCCTGTCGCCGCTGACCCGCGCCGATCTACGCGAAGCATTGCACGCGCAAGTGCTCGATGCCTGCCACCATGGGGCGGAATTGAGGCTTGGCGGCCAGATGCCGCATACGCCGGGCTTCTATTACCCGGCCACCGTGCTGGACCGCGTCACGCCAGCCTGCCGCGTCTACCATGAAGAAGTCTTCGGCCCAGTAGCCAGCATTCTGCGCGCCGCGGACGAGGCCGACGCGATACGGCTGGCCAACGATACGCCGTTCGGCCTCGGCGCCAGCATTTACAGCGCCGACAACGCGCGCGCCTGGGAATTGGCGCGCCAAATCGAGGCCGGCAGCGTATTCATCAATCGGCATACCAGTTCCGACCTGCGCTTGCCCTTCGGCGGGGTCAAGGCATCCGGCTATGGACGGGAATTATCCGAGTTCGGTCTGTATGAATTCGTCAACGTCAAAACCTACTGGCAAAAATAGCCAGCGATAAAAAAAGGGGCCAATGGCCCCTTTCTCTATGTTCATTCAGCGCTCAATGCAGCCGCGCCACGCTCTGCGACAGCGGAATGCCGGCCTCGCGCAAGCAGTCCGAGAGATCCCGCCAGCTCGCGTCGCGGTCCGGCGCCACGTCCGGCACCACCAGCCACGGCACTCTGGCTGCGATCTCCTCGCCGCCCTTCAGCCTCAAGCCCACCTCGTAGCCCTGGATTTCCGGCTGATACTCGGCCACCGCCTCCAGTTTCTCAATGCCGCCCTGGCTAGTGGCCAACAAGGCCACCGATACCCCCAAGCGCTTGCGGTTCCAGGCGCGCATGCCGCTGGACAAAGCCTCCCACCACGGCAGCGGCGCGAACAACTCCGCCTCGCCATACTCCATTTCGGCGGCGATCGCCTGCTGCACCAGCGGCATCGCCGCATCCAGCGCGCGCCGCGCCAGCCGGCGCGCCCGGTCCGGCGGCAAAGCTCCCCGCTCCACCAGGAAAGGAATCCAGCTCATCACCAACTGAGGTTCGCTGGTCTTGCGCGCGGCCTCGTAGGTGGCGCGCGAGGAGTCCGGATCCAACGGCGCGAAATCGCAGCCGGCATCCATCACCGGCGCCAACTGCACCAGATCCTGGCAGGCGCGCTCGTTCAGCATGTCCACGGTGAACAGCGTCGGAGATATCCACAGAATGGATTTCTCCGGCACCTCCAGCGCGTCGGCCAGCGCCACTTCCAGCGACTCCAACCGCGGGAAGTGCCACCAGACGCCCCCCTGGCTACGAGAAAAAGCGAACGGCAGCGCCCACAGCTCGAAGGACACCACATGGCCGTCCTTGCGCATCACTTCTGGGAAGGCCACCGCGTCCCGCGCGCTGTTCACCAGCAACTGGCGCGCCGCCGTCTCGCCGCCCAACGACAGCTGCGCCTCGGTGAATACCGCCTGATCGCCCGCCAACAGCGCCATCTGCACCGCCGCCGCCAGCTGCGCGGCCTCCATCGGCTTGCCCACCGCCTGCCGGGCCTGCTCCGCCAGACGGCCTACGGCCAGCTGGCGCTCGGCCGGCGGCAATGGCTTGGTCGGCCCGGTGCGCATTTCGCGCGGCTCCGGCCCCGCCGCGTCTCGATCAGCGTAAGCCTTGTGCAACTGCTGATAGACGCGCATCGCCTCGTCGCAGATTTCCTGCAACTCTCCGACGCTGGGCTCGATCTCATCGTAAAAATTGAAATCGAACAGCCTGAGCCGCAGATTGCAGACATAGACCGTGAGATTCTCCTCGTCATCGAACAAGACCGCGCTCGCCAAGCCGTCGCGTTCGCGGCCCGGGAAGTCGGTATCGTCATTGCCCACCAGGCGGCAGACAAAGGCGGGAGATTCGGTATGCACCAGATACTCGGTGCCCTCCAGCCCCTGCTCGTCGACAGCGTCGCCGAAGATGAAGCGATTGGGCAGAAAGGGTTCGCCCCGAATACGGGCATTGCGCGGCAGGGATTTCATCAGGCGGCACTATCTACGTTTACAAGCATCCATTGTAGCGCCGCAGCCGCCCGCCTTGAAGCCTGCCGCGCAATTTACGGCCGCGCCGCAACAATCTGCGACAAAGAAGTCCGCTGCCGTCCGTCGCTATCGAAATTATCCGCATCCAACCACGCCTCCAGCGCGCGTCGCCGCGCCGGCCACTCATGGTCCAGAATGGAAAACCAGGCGGTGTCCCGGTTGCGTCCCTTGTTGACCCGCGCCTGGCGGAACAAGCCCTCAAAAGTGAAGCCCAACCGCTGCGCGGCCCGCACCGAGGGTTCGTTCTGCGCGTCACATTTCCACTCGTAGCGGCGATAGCCCAGCGCGAAGGCGTGGCGCATCATCAGATACATCGCCTCGGTCGCCAAGCGGCTGCGCTGCAGCCGCGGCGAGAAGTTGAGAAACCCCACTTCAATGCTGCCATCCGCCGGCGCGATGCGCAGATAGCTGCACAGGCCGATCGCTTCGCCGTCAGTTCGATCCACTATGGCGTAGAACTGCGGATCGTCGAGCGCCGCGCTCTCCTCTACCCAGCGCCCCCAGTCCTCCAGCACCGAGAAAGGACCATGGCCGAGATACGTCCAGTTGGCTCCGCCGGGCATCCGGTGCAAAGCGTCGAACAATTGCGCGGCGTGCTTCGCGTCGTTGAGCGGCTCCACTCGGCAATAGCGCCCCTCCAGCTCGACCCGGGGCGGCTGGCATGCGCCCGCCCACTCCACCCGGACGCCCACCATCTGGCCGTTCTCGTTGCGTTCGGCCGCCTGCGCGAGTTCCGACCAATCAGCACGCATCGCACGCCTCCTTGCCGCAGCCGCCCGTGCGGGTAGTCGCATAGCCATCCCGCTTCCACCAATCCAGGCCGCCCTGCAGTTCTTTTACCTGGAAACCCAGCCGCGCCAGCTTCAACGCGCCCTTGGTCGAGCCGTTGCAGCCGATGCCGTCGCAAAATGCCACCAGAATCGCATCGCGCGGCAGATCGGCGCAACTCTCCTCCGTCATCAACCGGTGCGGCCGATTCAGCGCGCCGGGAATGGTTTCATGATCGAACGCCTCCTCGCTGCGGGTATCGACCAGCAGCAAGGACCGTCCGCCGTCAGCCAAAGCCTTCGCGACATCGGCCGCATCGATCTCATAGGCTAGCTTGGCCTCGTAAAATTCCTGTTGGCTGATCATTCCCATCCTCCTTTGCTCTACTCGAATACTGCTATGCTAGGCACAAAGTCATCATGAAAATAGCGCCACTTCGGCAATTCGAATGGAACCACTTTGAGCCACGACTGGATTGCGGACTACCTCTCCGCCCGGCTGCGCCGAGCGCCAGGCGAGCCGCTGTCACGCCAGCTCTATCGCCAGTTGCGGGAGTTGATCAGCCAGCGCCGCCTGAACGGCGGCACCCCCTTGCCCGCTAGCCGCGCGCTGGCCCTAACGCTTCGCCTGGGCCGCAACACGGTGCTTGCCGCCTATGATCAGTTGACGGCGGAAGGCTATGTCGAAAGCCGCCATGGCTCCGGCACCTATGTCAGCGACGCCTTCTCCCGGCAAGCCAGCCCAAGCGAACCCGTCAGCGCTCTCCCGCGCGGGCTGTCGCGGCGGGGACAGGCTTTGGCCCAAGCCAGCCGCCTGCCGGCCGGCAAGCTAGGCGCCTTCGTCCCCGGCCTGCCCGAACTAGAACAATTTCCATATCGGCAATGGCAACACTGCCTGGCCAAGCGGCAGCGGCATCCGCCGCTGGAGTGGCTGCGCTACCAGCAACAGGGCGGGCTGCCCGAATTGCGCTGGACATTAAGCCAATACCTGCGGCTCAGTCGATCCGTGCAATGCGAGCCGGAACAGATCGTGATCGCCTCCGGCGCGCAACAGGCCCTCTCATTGCTGGCGCAATTGCTGGCCGAGCCAGGCGACGTCGCCTGGCTGGAGGAGCCCGGCTATGTCGGCGCGCAAGCGGCGATGCAAGCCTCCGGCCTGCGTTGCGTCGGCATCGCCGTCGATCAGGACGGACTCAGAGTCGATGCCGAAGCCGATCCGCCCCGCCTCATCTACGTCACGCCGGCCCACCAGTACCCAACCGGCGCAGTCATGAGCCTGCCGCGCCGGCTAGCGTTGCTGGAACACGCCCGCCGCCACGACAGCTGGATCATTGAAGACGATTACGACGGCGAGTTCTGCTACGCGTCGGCCCCGCTCGCCGCCCTGCAAAGCCTGGATCAGGAACGGCGCGTGATCTATGTCGGAACCTTCAGCAAAGTGATGTATCCCGCGCTGAAGCTGGCGTATCTGGTATTACCGCCGGAGCTGGTCGATCCCTACCGGCGCTGCCAAGCCAGGCTGCAGGGCGAAGGCCACTACGCCGTGCAAGCCGCCGTCGCCGACTTCATCGAGCAAGGCCACTTCGCTCGCCACATCCGCCAGATGCGGACATTGTACCGCCGCCGCCAACAACTGCTGCGGCATGCCTGCGCGCAGACTCTAGGCGACTCGCTGCCGCTGCGCGGCGGAGACGCCGGCATGCACCTGCTGGCGACGCTGCCCGAAGGCTTCGACGAATGGGCATTGCAGGCCGCCGCCGCCGAGCGGCAGCTATGGCTGCGCCCACTGGCCAGGCACTATCTCGGGCAACCATCCGGCAACGGCCTGGTATTGGGCTATGCCGGCATCGCCGACCACGCCATCGCCCCAGCCGTGAGACAATTGGCCGGTCTGCTGGAAACGAGGCTGAAATGAAGAAACCGACTCTGCTGGTCAGCGCCTGCCTGCTTGGGCAACCGGTCCGTTACGATGGCCGCGCCAAACCGGTCGACAGCCCCCACTGGCAAGCGCTACGCGAGCGCTTCGAACTGTTGCCAGCCTGCCCGGAATGCCTGGGCGGCCTGCCCACGCCGCGCGCGCCCGCCGAGATTGCGGGCGGCGATGGCGGCAGCGTGCTGCGGGGCGAGGCCATGGTGAAAACCGAAGCAGGAGAGGATGTCAGCGCCGCCTTTGCCGCCGGCGCGCAAATCATGCGGCAAACCGCGCAGCGCCATGGCTGCGAGCATGCTCTGCTGAAAGCCAACAGCCCGTCCTGCGGCAATCGCCGCATTTACGACGGAAACTTCACCTCCACCTTGCGCGAAGGCGACGGCGTCGCCGCCAGTCTGCTGCGACAGCATGGCATCCAGGTGTGGAATGAAGAAGAAATCGCATCGCTGCTGCAAGCGATGGAAACGCCGCCGCGCTAATCGCGCGGCGGCGGGTAGACCCGCGTTACGCAGTCAGGAACTCCAGCCGGCCGCCGTTCAAGTGGTACATAGTGCCCACAATCTTGATGCGCCCTTCCCCCTCCAGCTTGGCCAGCACATTGCTGCGCGCCACTGCGTCGACACAGTCCGGATTCTTGCTGCGGCGCTCGCCTTCGTAGCGAGTCAGACCTACCGCCGACCGTATCCGCGCCAACAGGCCGGTCAGATTTCCCATTTCGATCTGATCTATCGCGCCCTTGACCGCGCCGCACGCCGTCGAGGGGATGAAACGTTCACTCCCCGAACGAGAACGAAGCGGCCCCGGCTCAATGAGCCGGGGCCGCAAAGCACAAAGCCCAGCTCGATAGAGCTGGGCTTGTGTATGAGGCGTCTGGCGGTGTCCTACTTTCACATGGCGAATGCCACACTATCATCGGCGCTAAGATGTTTCACGGTCCTGTTCGGGATGGGAAGGCGTGGGACCATCTCGCTATGGCCACCAGACATAAACTGGCACAAACTGAAAGAAGCCTGAATCAGAGCTTGTCTCTGATCCTGAATATTCGGTATCTGATCGTGTCGCACACACTCTATCTTCGTCACTTAGTTCTCTAAGTCACTCAAATGATAGGATCAAGCCTCACGAGCAATTAGTATCGGTTAGCTTCACGCCTCACAGCGCTTCCACACCCGACCTATCAACGTCCTGGTCTCGAACGACTCTTCAGGGAGGTCAAGCCTCCAGGGAAGTCTCATCTTCAGGCAAGTTTCCCGCTTAGATGCTTTCAGCGGTTATCTCTTCCGAACTTAGCTACCCGGCAATGCGACTGGCGTCACAACCGGTACACCAGAGGTTCGTCCACTCCGGTCCTCTCGTACTAGGAGCAGCCCCCGTCAAACTTCCAACGCCCACTGCAGATAGGGACCAAACTGTCTCACGACGTTTTGAACCCAGCTCACGTACCACTTTAAATGGCGAACAGCCATACCCTTGGGACCGGCTACAGCCCCAGGATGTGATGAGCCGACATCGAGGTGCCAAACACCGCCGTCGATGTGAACTCTTGGGCGGTATCAGCCTGTTATCCCCGGAGTACCTTTTATCCGTTGAGCGATGGCCCTTCCATTCAGAACCACCGGATCACTATGTCCTGCTTTCGCACCTGCTCGACTTGTCGGTCTCGCAGTTAAGCTACCTTTTGCCATTGCACTATCAGCACGATTTCCGACCGTACCTAGGTAACCTTCGAACTCCTCCGTTACACTTTGGGAGGAGACCGCCCCAGTCAAACTGCCTACCATGCACTGTCCCCAATCCGGATCACGGACCAAGGTTAGAACCTCAAACACACCAGGGTGGTATTTCAAGGACGGCTCCACCAGAACTAGCGTCCTGGCTTCAAAGCCTCCCACCTATCCTACACAAGTCTGTTCAAAGTCCAATGCAAAGCTACAGTAAAGGTTCACGGGGTCTTTCCGTCTAGCAGCGGGGAGATTGCATCTTCACAAACACTTCAACTTCGCTGAGTCTCAGGAGGAGACAGTGTGGCCATCGTTACGCCATTCGTGCGGGTCGGAACTTACCCGACAAGGAATTTCGCTACCTTAGGACCGTTATAGTTACGGCCGCCGTTTACCGGGGCTTCGATCAAGAGCTTGCACCCCATCACTTAACCTTCCGGCACCGGGCAGGCGTCACACCGTATACGTCCACTTTCGTGTTGGCACAGTGCTGTGTTTTTGTTAAACAGTCGCAGCCACCGATTCTCTGCGACCTGTCAAAGCTTCATCCGCAAGGGACTACACCTCAACAGGCATACCTTCTCCCGAAGTTACGGTATCAATTTGCCGAGTTCCTTCTCCTGAGTTCTCTCAAGCGCCTTAGAATTCTCATCCTGCCCACCTGTGTCGGTTTGCGGTACGGTTCTTGTGTAGCTGAAGCTTAGTGGCTTTTCCTGGAAGCGTGGTATCAGTCACTTCAGGTCCGTAGACCCTCGTCATCACTTCTCGGCGTTAAAGAAGAGCGGATTTGCCTACCCTTCACGCCTACCGGCTTAAACAGACTATTCCAACAGTCTGATGACCTAACCTTCTCCGTCCCCACATCGCACTACACAAAAGTACGGGAATTTTAACCCGTTTCCCATCGACTACGCTTTTCAGCCTCGCCTTAGGGGCCGACTCACCCTACGCCGATGAACGTTGCGTAGGAAACCTTGGGCTTTCGGCGAGCGGGCTTTTCACCCGCTTTATCGCTACTCATGTCAGCATTCGCACTTCTGATATCTCCAGCATCCCTTACGAGACACCTTCACAGACCTACAGAACGCTCCCCTACCACGCACAGTAAACTGTGCATCCGCAGCTTCGGTTATCAGTTTGAGCCCCGTTACATCTTCCGCGCAGGACGACTCGACCAGTGAGCTATTACGCTTTCTTTAAATGATGGCTGCTTCTAAGCCAACATCCTGGCTGTCTAGGCCTTCCCACTTCGTTTACCACTTAACTGATCATTTGGGACCTTAGCTGGCGGTCTGGGTTGTTTCCCTCTTGACAATGGACGTTAGCACCCACTGTCTGTCTGCCAAGCTCGCACTTTCCGGTATTCAGAGTTTGCCATGGTTTGGTAAATCGCAATGACCCCCTAGCCATAACAGTGCTTTACCCCCGGAAGTGATACTTGACGCACTACCTAAATAGTTTTCGGGGAGAACCAGCTATCTCCGAGTTTGTTTAGCCTTTCACCCCTATCCACAGCTCATCCCCTAGTTTTGCAACACTAGTGGGTTCGGACCTCCAGTGCGTGTTACCGCACCTTCATCCTGGCCATGGATAGATCACTCGGTTTCGGGTCTACGCCCAGCAACTAAGACGCCCTATTCGGACTCGGTTTCCCTACGCCTCCCCTATTCGGTTAAGCTTGCTACTGAACGTAAGTCGCTGACCCATTATACAAAAGGTACGCAGTCACGGAACAAGTCCGCTCCCACTGTTTGTATGCATCCGGTTTCAGGTTCTATTTCACTCCCCTCCCGGGGTTCTTTTCGCCTTTCCCTCACGGTACTGGTTCACTATCGGTCGATCATGAGTATTTAGCCTTGGAGGATGGTCCCCCCATCTTCAGACAGGATTTCTCGTGTCCCGCCCTACTTGTCGACTGCCTAGTTCTTGCGATGCGTTTTCGTGTACGGGGCTATCACCCACTATGGCGGTCCTTTCCATGAACCTTCCACTAACGCAACTCATAACACAGTCAGGCTGTTCCGCGTTCGCTCGCCACTACTTACGGAATCTCGGTTGATTTCTTTTCCTTCAGCTACTTAGATGTTTCAGTTCGCTGAGTTCGCCTCCTCTGACCTATGGATTCAGTCAGGGATCTCCTTGCGGAGGGGTTTCCCCATTCGGACATCGCGGGATCAAAGCTCTATTGCCAGCTCCCCCGCGCTTTTCGCAGGCTTACACGTCCTTCATCGCCTATGATCGCCAAGGCATCCACCAGATGCACTTAGTCGCTTGACCCTATCATTTCAGTAACCTAAATTACCGCAACAACAGAGAGTGTTTGTGCGACGACTGCACCGCCCCTTTTGATATGGCGACGCAGCCTTAGATACAATCAAATACCCAAGATGACGATTCATTCAACATGCAGAATTAACTCCATGTCGTTTGTCTCGCCGTCTTTATATATTCGGCTTCTTCAGTTTGTTAAAGATCGGGCGTTTATACAACGCAAACAGAATCCAACTCTTCCGAATTCGATTTTGTTTGCGATGGTGGAGGATGACGGGATCGAACCGACGACCCCCTGCTTGCAAAGCAGGTGCTCTCCCAACTGAGCTAATCCCCCTCTTTTTGGGTGATGCTGCGTTGCTCAGTCGCTCATGTGCATAAGCACATGCCGCTCCTTCGCGCCTTGCCTGACCCAAAAAATACTGGTGGGTCTGGTAGGACTCGAACCTACGACCCCTGCGTTATCAACACAGTGCTCTAACCAGCTGAGCTACAAACCCAGTAGTCGTTTGATACCACATCCTTTTCGATCAAAATCCAGCAGATCCAGGCGAAAGCTGACGACGTGTACATCGAGTACACGAGGAAGCTTTCAACGCAGAGCTGCGCCGATTTTCATCGAAAATGCCCTTAACTTGAATAACCGATAGGCTGTAAGTACTTGGCAATCGCCATTCTCTAGAAAGGAGGTGATCCAGCCGCAGGTTCCCCTACGGCTACCTTGTTACGACTTCACCCCAGTCATGAATCCCACCGTGGTAAGCGGCCTCCTTACGGTTAGCCTACCCACTTCTGGTGAAACTCACTCCCATGGTGTGACGGGCGGTGTGTACAAGACCCGGGAACGTATTCACCGCAGCATGCTGATCTGCGATTACTAGCGATTCCGACTTCACGCACTCGAGTTGCAGAGTGCGATCCGGACTACGATCGGTTTTCTGAGATTAGCTCCACCTCGCGGCTTGGCAACCCTCTGTACCGACCATTGTATGACGTGTGAAGCCCTGCTCATAAGGGCCATGAGGACTTGACGTCATCCCCACCTTCCTCCGGTTTGTCACCGGCAGTCTCATTAGAGTGCCCAACTTAATGATGGCAACTAATGACAAGGGTTGCGCTCGTTGCGGGACTTAACCCAACATCTCACGACACGAGCTGACGACAGCCATGCAGCACCTGTGTTACGGCTCCCTTTCGGGCACCAAGATATCTCTACCAAGTTCCGTACATGTCAAGAGCAGGTAAGGTTTTTCGCGTTGCATCGAATTAATCCACATCATCCACCGCTTGTGCGGGTCCCCGTCAATTCCTTTGAGTTTTAACCTTGCGGCCGTACTCCCCAGGCGGTCAACTTCACGCGTTAGCTACGCTACCAAGGATTCAAACCCCCAACAGCTAGTTGACATCGTTTAGGGCGTGGACTACCAGGGTATCTAATCCTGTTTGCTCCCCACGCTTTCGTGCATGAGCGTCAGTGTCATCCCAGGGGGCTGCCTTCGCCATCGGTATTCCTCCACATCTCTACGCATTTCACTGCTACACGTGGAATTCTACCCCCCTCTGACGCACTCTAGTCGTGCAGTCTCCAATGCCGTTCCCAGGTTGAGCCCGGGGCTTTCACATCAGACTTGCACAACCGCCTGCGCACGCTTTACGCCCAGTAATTCCGATTAACGCTTGCACCCTACGTATTACCGCGGCTGCTGGCACGTAGTTAGCCGGTGCTTATTCTTCAGGTACTGTCATCCCCGCCAGGTATTAACCAGCGGGATTTCCTCCCTGACAAAAGTCCTTTACAACCCGAAGGCCTTCTTCAGACACGCGGCATGGCTGGATCAGGCTTGCGCCCATTGTCCAAAATTCCCCACTGCTGCCTCCCGTAGGAGTCTGGGCCGTGTCTCAGTCCCAGTGTGGCGGATCATCCTCTCAGACCCGCTACTGATCGTCGCCTTGGTGGGCTCTTACCCCACCAACTAGCTAATCAGACATCGGCTGCTCGTATAACGCGAGGTCTTTCGATCCCCCGCTTTCCCCCTCAGGGCGTATGCGGTATTAATCCGGCTTTCGCCGAGCTATCCCCCATTACACGGTACATTCCGATGCATTACTCACCCGTTCGCCACTCGCCACCAGGAGCAAGCTCCCGTGCTGCCGTTCGACTTGCATGTGTAAAGCATGCCGCCAGCGTTCAATCTGAGCCAGGATCAAACTCTTCAGTTCAATCTCAAGCAAATTTTCTGGCACGCAAGTTCAAAGAAATAAACAAGTATCTCTTGTCTCTTGCAGTGCAAGTGTCGGCTTTCGCCAAGCACTTACACCTATCGGTTATTCGTTCTGTTAAAGAGCAGTGCCTTCGCTGCTTTCGTCACACCGGAGAACCGTTTCGTTTCCGCTGTTTCGTTCGCTGCGTCAGCTGAGGAGGCGAACTATACGCCCGCCCCCCGAACCCGTCAACACCTATCTGCAAAATAATTGAAAAAATCTGGTCATAATAGGGTAACCGGTTGATAACAATAGAAGCGGCCTGCTCGGACAGACTGGCCGTTAGCTCTAGCCTGCGCGACTTCGCGCATGGATAATCGGCGCTCCCTCTTCTTTTGCAGCATCACACGTGAACCACAAGACCTGGATCTTCGACCTCGACGACACGCTCCACCACGCCAGCGGCGGCATCTTCGACCATATCAACAAGTTGATGACCGAATACATGATGCGGCATCTCGGCGTGGAGGAGGCAGAAGCCTGCGTGCTGCGCTCGCGTTACTGGGCGCAATACGGCGCCACCATGCATGGCCTGTCCACCCATCACGGCATCGACCCGCAGCAGTTCCTGATCGAAACCCATCCGGTGGAAGTGCTGGAACAGTGGCTGCAGTTCGAAGACAGATTGGCGGAAAGCCTGAGCGCGCTCCCCGGCCGCAAGATCATCTTATCCAACGGACCTCGGCATTACGTCGAGGGCATTTTGCAGCGAATGCGGATACAGCATCATTTCGAGTCGGTATATGGCGTGGAGCAGCTCAACTATGTGCCCAAGCCCCATCTGGATGCCTTCCATACCGTGCTGGCCAAAGAAGGCCTGCGGCCTGAGCGCTGCATCATGGTGGAAGACTCCCTGCCCAATCTGCTGACCGCCAAGGAACTGGGCATGACCACGATCTGGGTCAGCCGCGAGCCGCGCAAACCGGCGCACGTCGACCACCGCGTCGAGAAGATCAGCCAGTTGCTGCGCCTGCATCTGGATTAGGCCAGCGCACATATATAGAAAAAGGCCGGGTAGCTTCCCGGCCTTTTTCTGGATAACGCGAATCCGCTTACTTCAACTTGATCTCGGACCACACCTTGTTCAGCTCGCGACGGTCCTTGGCGTTCAGATCGTGCAGTTGCTGGAGACGCGGCAAGTCGGTAGTCGTCGGGAAGATCGCCGGAATCTTGGTCAGTTCGGTCTTGACGAACTTGCCCGCGGCGGCATTGGGGTTGCCGTTGCCCATCTCGTTGGTCAGGCCGGCGGCGTTCTTGCCGTCCAGCATGAAGTTAATGAACTTGTAGGCTAGGTCCTTGCGCGGCGCGTCCTTCAGCACCACGAAATTGTCCAGCGACAGCGTGTTGCCTTCTTTCTGCAGGCTGAAGTTCAGCGCGAAAGCGCGCTTGGCCTTCTTGGCGTCCTGCTGCGCCTGGAACATATCGTTGGAGTAGCCGAAGGCGACATAGATGTTGCCGACGGTCAGTTCCTTGATATAGGACTGGTTGTTGAAGGCGGCCCAGTACGGCTTGGCCTTCAGAATCACATCGCGCGCGGCTTTCCAGTCGGCCGGATTGGTGGAGTTGGCCGGCTTGCCCAGATACATCAGCGCGGCGGCGATCAACTCGCGCTGGGAATCCAGCACAGTGACCTTGCCCTTGATCTTGGACAGCAGCGCCGGATCGAAGATCAGCGCCCAAGTATTGACCTTGCCTTCCAGCCCCAGCTGCTTCAGCTTGGTCTCGTTGTAGCCGATCAGCGTGGTGGTGAACGCGTACGGCGCGGAATACTTGTTGCCCTTGTCGAAGAAGCTGTTCAAATAGCCCGGATTCAGGTTCTTGAAGTTAGGCAGCTGCGCCTTGTCCAGCGGCTGGGCTTTGCCTTGCTTGATCAGCGCGTCGACGGCGAAGCCGGTCGGCACCACGATGTCGTAGCCCTTGGCGCCGGCGGCCAGCTTGGCCAGCAGCTCTTCGTTGTCGCCGTAATAATCCTGCACCAGCTTGCACTTGCAATAGGCCTCGAAACTCTTGGCCGCGCTCTCGGACAGGTAGTTGTTCCAGTTGTACAGATGCAGCTCTTCGGCGGCGAACGCCTGGGTGGAGGCCGCCAGCGCCAGCAGCGCGAGGATCTTCTTCATTTCGTTTCCTTTGTATTGCACAGCTTGGTGGTACTACGAGTTAACCGGGAGACACCCCCTCGCGTCGCCCGGGTGAGGCGGCGACGGCAAGGTATTATGCTGCAACGCAAAACGCCTTGCCGCCGGGTCGGCCTTTCGGCCTGGCGGGCAAACCCGCCCGTTTCAACTGTTGGCGCGCAGCGCGCTCGGCGAAACCTTGGTGGCGATCACGATCAGCGCTAGCGTCAGCAGCATCAATAAAGAAGACACCGCGTTCACTTCCGGCGTCACCGCGATCTTGATCATCGAATAGATCTCCAGCGGCAGCATGCTGGCGCCGGCGCCGGCGGTGAAGAAGGTGATCACGAAGTCGTCGATCGACAAGGTGAACGCCATCAGCGCACCGGCGATGATGCCGGGCTTGATCACCGGCAGCGTGATCAGGCGGAAAGCCTGGAACGGCGTGGCGCCCAGATCCCGCGCCGCTTCCACCAGGCTGTCGTCCATGCCCTGCATCCGCGCCCGCACCACGATGGCGACGAAGCCGATGCAGAAGGCGATGTGCGACAGCAGGATGGTGACGAAGCCCAGCTCCAGAATGCCGATCAACTGGTTGACGATGACGAAGAAGATCACCAGCGACACCCCCATCAGCAGTTCGGGGATGGCGATCGGCGTCAGCACCAGGAAAGGCAGCAGCCTGAGCTTGTACTTATGCATCGCGATGCCGGCCAGCGTGCCCAGGATGGTGGCGAAGAAGCTGGCGATGATGCCGATCAACAGCGAATTGCCGGCCGCGGTCAGCATCTTCTCGTTGTGGAACAGCTTCTGGTACCACTTCAGCGTGAAACCCACCCATTCCGCATTCAGGCGCGAATCGTTGAACGAGTACAGCACCACGATGACCAGCGGCAGGTAGAGGAACAGATAGGTCAGACCGGCCGAAGCCCACAGCCACTTCGATGGTTTCTTAGCCACGCGCTTTCCCCTTTCTGGCCACCACGGCCCCCAGCACGGCGATCATCAGCACCCCGCCGGTCAGCATGATGGACAACACGGAGCCGAACGGCCAGTCGCGGGTATCCAGGATTTGCTGCTTGATCAGGTTGCCTATCATGATGGATTCGGTGCCGCCCAAAATGTCCGGGATGGCGAACATGCCCAGCGCCGGAATGAACACCAAGGCCGAGCCGGCGAACACCCCGGGCAGGCTCAGCGGCCAGGTCACGCGCCAGAAGCGCTGCCAGGCGTTGGCGCCCAGATCCTGCGCGGCGTCGAGCAGGGCCATGTCATGCTTTTCCAGATTGGCGTACAGCGGCAACACCATGAACGGCAAATGAACGTACACCAGGCCGACGATCACCGCGAAGGTGGTGAACAGCAAACGCACCGGTTCGAAGCCCAGCGAAGTCAGCACCAGGTTCAGCGCCTTGGTGAACGCCGATTGCGGGCCCAGGATGATCATCCACGCGTAGATGCGGATCAGGAAATTGGACCAGAACGGCAGGATCACCAGCAGCAACAGCAAGTCGCGGTACTTCTTGCCGGAGCGGGCGATCAGCCAGGCCAGCGGGTACGCCATCAGCAGACACACCACAGTGGTGGTCAACGCGTAGCCGGCCGACTTGATGAACAGCTCGATGTACAACGGCTCTTCCACCAGCCGGTGGAAGTTGTCGAGGGTCAAATCCCAGACCATCTTGCCTTCCTCGATGTAGTACATCGGGGCCAGGCCGCCGTAGTCGCCGGGCTGGCGGAACGCGGCCACCAGCATGATCAGAGACGGAATCAGGAAGAACAACACCAAATACAGCAAGGGAGGCCAGGACAGCGCCCACTTGCCGAAACGATCACGCATCGCCATCGCTTACTCCGTCAGGAAGCTGCCGGCGTCGAAACGCCAGGCGATCTCGACCACGTCGCCGTCGTCGAAGAACTTGGCGACGCCCGGGATATTGTTGGGCTGCATCGCCTCCACCAACACGCCGTCGGCCACCTCCACCACGTAGAGGGTGACGTCGCCCAGATACAGGCAGTCGTGGACGCGACCTTTGAAATAGGCCTCGTCCGGCAAGTCCGGCAATTCCTTGTCCAGCTTCACCTTCTCCGGCCGCAGCGCCAGCCAGCCCTGCTGGCCTTCCTTCACACCCGGCACCGCCTGGCACTTGACGTCGCCGCAGCCCTTCAGCGCCACAGTCATGGCGTCGCCGTGCAAAGCCTTGACCACGCCTTCCAGCACATTGCACTGGCCGAGGAAGTCGGCGACGAAACGGTTTTTCGGATAGCTGTACAGCTTCTCCGGCGCATCCAGCTGCTCCACCTTGCCGTGGCTCATCACCGCGATGCGGTGCGACAGCGCCAGCGCCTCGCCCTGGTCGTGGGTGACGTAGACGAAGGTGATGCCCACCTCTTTCTGCAGATTGATCAGCTCGATCTGCATTTCCTCGCGCAGCTTGGCGTCGAGCGCGGACAACGGCTCGTCCAGCAGCAACAGGCGCGGACGGTCCACCAGCGCGCGGGCGATGGCCACGCGCTGGCGCTGGCCGCCGGACATCTCGTGCGGGTAGCGGTCGCCGAACTGGGTCAGGCGCACGTCTTCCAGCAATTCATCCACCTGGGCGGAGATCTTGCGCTTGTCCCACTTGGCCATTTTCAGCGGGAAGGCGATGTTTTCGCGCACGGTCATGTGCGGGAACAGCGCGTAGCTCTGGAACACGGTGTGCACCGGGCGCTTTTCCGGCGCCACCTGCGACATGTCCTGGCCATCCAGCAGAATCCGGCCCGCGTCCGGCTGTTCGAAACCGGCCAGCATGCGCAGCAAGGTGGTCTTGCCGCAGCCGGAGGGTCCCAGCAGGGTGAAGAACTCGCCCGCCTCGACCGACAGGCTGACGTCGTTGACAGCCGTGTAGTCGCCGAAGCGTTTGACCACATTTTTGATTTCCAGGAGAGCCATGATCTTCCCCGCCACGAAAAAGGGCGCCATTTTAACAAAAAAACAATTTTCGGGGCCGCGAAAATCCCTTGTAAATTCAAGACCTCAGCGCATCATCCCGCCCTGCGCGCGCCTGAAGAAAATGCGCCGGGATAAGTTGCTCTTTTCACTGAAAAAAACTTGCGGCCCGCCGCTACAAAAAAACGGGGGAAAATCAGGATTGTTCACATGAAAATGATGCATTTTGACAACAAACTTGTCTAAAACAAGCGTCACATGTCGCCAAACCATGTTTTTCGCGTCGCGAGAAAGACAGGCGGCACGCGCCTCCAGGCGCTACGCCTCATCTCGCCTCCCGAATCCGTTCGCGGCATCGGCCAGCATTGGCGACTTCCCCCGCAATGTCAATATCATCAATTGTTTACATTTCCAAACAATGCAAAAAGGGCGCCGAAAGGCGCCCTTCAACATCGAATGCGGCGAAATCAGAACTTGGTGCCGACGCCGATGCCGAACACCCACGGATCCAGCTTCAGCGTGCCCAGCTTGGCGCCGCCGGTGCTGACGTCGGTTTCCACCCACAGCTTTTTCACGTCGACGTTGACGAACCAGCTCTTGTTGATCGCGTAGTCTGCACCGATCTGCAGCGCCGGCCCGAAGCTGTTGTTCTTCACATCCAGCTTGGCGCCGGTCGGCAGTTGCAGGCCATTGCTGTAAAAACGGGTATAGTTGACGCCGGCGCCCACATACGGGCGGAAGGTGGCTTCCGGCATGAAATGGTATTGCAATGTCACGGTCGGCGGCAGCACGGAAACCTTGCCCACGTCGCCGAAGGCATTGGTGGTGACCTTGTGGCGGGAGGTGCCCAGGATCAGCTCGGCGCCGATGTTGTTGGTGATCATGTAAGTAAAATCGAGCTCAGGCGCAACCGCAGACTTGCCCTCAACATTCAAGCCGGCCACCGCGGAATTGTTCCAGCTGGACGAGGGATCCACGTCGATCACGCGGAAACGTGCCAGAATATCGCCTTGGGCGGCGAAAGCGCCGGCGGAAAGCATGCCTATCATCGCGGCAAGCGCAAGCTTCTTCATGTTCTGTTCTCCAATGAAACGAAAAATACCGCCCTGGCCATGCCGGCGTTGACAGCCCGTCGCGCCGGCAGTAGCGTGCGACGTCCGCAGGCAGATTATCCAAGCCCTTCTTCTCACACTTTGCGTCAGATCATGAAAAAGTCATGAAATATGCCGATCTCAGGGAATTCATCGCCCAACTTGAACAAAAACAGCTGCTGAAGCGCATCAGCTCTCCGGTCTCGCCACATCTGGAGATGACCGAGATAGGCGATCGGGTGCTGAAAGCCGGCGGACCGGCGCTGCTGTTTGAACAGCCGCGCCTCGAAGGCCGCGCTTATGACTTTCCTGTTCTGGCCAATCTGTTCGGCACCCCGGAGCGCGTGGCGATGGGCATGGGCGCGGAAGATGTGATGCAGCTCAGGGAGATAGGCAAGACCCTGGCCTATCTGAAGGAGCCGGAGCCGCCCAAGGGCCTGAAGGACGCCTGGGACAAGCTGCCGCTGCTCAAGCAGGTGCTGTCCATGGCGCCCAAGGAAATCAAGAAAGCGCCCTGCCAGGACATCGTCTGGGAAGGCCAGGCGGTGGATCTGGAAAAATTGCCCATTCAGCATTGCTGGCCGGGCGATGTGGCGCCGCTGATCACCTGGGGCCTCACCGTCACCCGCGGACCGAACAAGAAACGGCAGAACCTCGGCATCTACCGCCAGCAGGTGATAGGCAGGAATCGCGTGATCATGCGCTGGCTGGCCCACCGCGGCGGCGCGCTGGATTACCGCGAGTTCCGCCAGCAAAACCCGGATAAACCTTATCCGGTGGCGGTGGTGTTGGGCTGCGACCCCGCGACGATACTGGGCGCGGTGACGCCGGTGCCGGACACGCTGTCCGAATACCAGTTCGCCGGCCTCTTGCGCGGCAGCCGCACCGAGTTGGTGAAATGCATAGGCTCGGACCTGCAAGTGCCGGCGCGGGCGGAGATCATCCTGGAAGGCCACATCCACCCCAACGACATGGCGATGGAAGGCCCATACGGCGACCATACCGGCTATTACAACGAGCAGGACAGCTTCCCGGTGCTGACCATAGATCGCATCACCATGCGCGAAAACGCGATCTACCACAGCACCTACACCGGCAAGCCGCCGGACGAGCCGGCGATTCTGGGCGTGGCGCTGAACGAGGTGTTCGTGCCCATCCTGCAAAAGCAGTTTCCGGAAATCGTGGACTTCTACCTGCCGCCGGAAGGCTGCAGCTACCGCATGGCGGTGATCAGCATCAAGAAGCAGTACCCTGGCCACGCCAAGCGCGTGATGATGGGTTGCTGGAGCTTCCTGCGCCAGTTCATGTACACCAAGTTCATCGTGGTGGTGGACGACGACGTCAATACCCGAGACTGGAAGGAAGTGATCTGGGCGATCACCACCCGGATGGACCCGGTGCGCGACACCACGTTGATCGAGAATACGCCCATCGACTACCTTGACTTCGCCAGCCCGATCTCCGGCCTAGGCGGCAAGATGGGCCTGGACGCCACCAACAAGCTGCCGGGAGAGACCCACCGCGAATGGGGCACGCCCATCGTGATGGACGACGCGGTCAAGCAACGGGTGGACTCAATCTGGACCGAACTGGGGCTGTGACGATCGCCTGCCGACAAGAAGCCGGACAGGCCTCCGGCTTTTTTCATGTCCGCGCGGACCTCACGCCGCCAAACGATGCACAATGGCCAGCCATGCGACCGCGCCGCCGCTTGCGCTCAGGCTGACAGATTCGCGCTCCAGCAACAGCAGGCCGCCATCCGGCAGCGCTTCGCCTTCGCAGCGCCATTCCCCGAGCTGCAAATACAGCAGGGCCATGTCAGCCACCGCCAGCCGCACCGTTTCGCCATCGGCCGGCGATAGCCGCGAGAGATCGCCGCGTCCCCAGTCCCGAGCCAGCATCAGGTTGCAATCATGCAAAGGGCCGCCCAGCAGGCGGCACTGGGTGCCGATCTCGCCGGTGAACGCCACCACCTGGCCCGGCGCGTCCAACGTCAACTGCCGGCCATCCGCCAGACTCAGCGCCATGCCCTCGCCTTCCAGCAAGCCCAGCCAGCGGTCCACGCCGGCAAAATGGGAAAACGGCCCGCCCTGGGCCACCTCGGCGACAGACATCCGCAATGCGAACGCGTCGCGCCGCTCCGGATGCGGCAAACGGTATAACTCCAGAGTGCGGCCGCCGCCGTTGGCCCATGGCATCATGAGGAATCGGTCCGGCGTCAAAACATTGGCCATGCAGCGCTCCTGTTGTCGCGATCTATGATTCATCCTCGACCGCGCCACGTTCATGATGGCATGAAAAACCCGGCGCTTTCCAACGCCGGGTTCCAGGTTCAATCCACGCTCATTCAGCGCTCAAGTTCCATCTGGCTCAACACGACCATCTCGCCAGACAGCTTGCTGCGCGCATTGCGCAAGACGCGGAAGCGCACATTATCGCCGGTGCGCACCGCGAACTTGTCCAATGCCTGCTTGTCCAGCGCGCCCGCTTCGCGGCTAGGCTGAACAACCAGCATCGCGCCATCTCGGCGCTGGATCGCCAGCTGATTGAACGGCGCGTTGCCGACGCTGACCAGCGTTCCATGCTCCCACGGCGTCCCTCCCATTCCCCACGACATCGGAACGCTTAACGCGAGCAAACAGATAGACGCCAGGAGCCTCATCGCTTGACCAAGCTAAGTCGTGAATTGGCAGGCATGGCGATGGTCACCTTTCCTCCCATGGGAATCAATGTGACGCGGTATGCCTCTTGGGTCGAGTCCATTGTCAATTGAACCTCTTGCTTGCCGACGCGAACCTCAGGCAGCGAAATGGCCTTGCCGCCGATCAGATAAGGGCTGGCAGGCAACGTCACTTGCTTGGCAGGGAAACCATAGCCCGCAGCCCATGTCGGGAAGTCCGCCAGCAGCAGGCTGGTGTACAGGCGCTGCATCAGGCTGCCATAGTTGCCGCCCCCTACCGAGGCCAGGCCGTCGTTCAATGCCTTCTCCCCCACATTGGCGCCCGTTACCCATGGCTTCATCACGCCTGCGCCATATTGATGCAGCATCAACATGCCAGTCGCCAGCGCTTTGGGGTAGCAAGACACGCCGGAAGCATCGCTGCTCAAAGCCGGCCAACGCTTCAAGTCGCATGCGGGCGATGCCAAGAAACGGGTGAAGTCGCTACCTGCGCCCAAATCGGGATGGGCATCCGGGCCATTGCTTCGGCCGCCATGGTAAGTATCGGCCGCGACCAAGTACCCCATGGTCTGCGCGGCGAGTTCATTTTCCCAAGTCGTGGCGCCGGTAATGTTTTGGCGGAACAATTTGTTATAGCTGTACAGCAAATGCTGATATTCGTGGCCCAAGGTAGAAAGCGATAATGCCGGGCCTCTGCCGTTCTGACTCCAAAGTTGGCCATCATCCTTCGCCACCAGAGTATCAACGTTCAGGAAGGTTACCAGCGCCTCGTTGCTGTTGGCGAACGGACTGCAATCCTCCGTCGCGCAAGCGGGATCGAGGGCCACCGACTTCAATAGAGCATTGGTGGGGAGCACGTATCCCATCAAGCCCTTGAATGCGTTGGCCGGCTGATTCAACTGCGCCAATACCAGATGCACATCCTTGGTGCCGCTATCGAGCGAGATGGCGCGCCAGGTCGATGCCACAGATCCCCAAGGCTCGCTGATCACCGCGGATTCGATCGGATATACGCTGTTGGCGAAACGCTCGGCCAAGAAATTCGCCTGCTCAGCCGTGACCGCCGCCGCATCGTCTTGAGCCCATACATACACAGTGCCGCCGTTTGGCAATGCCGCGCTGGCCTTCATCGTGGTATTCAACGTGCGGCTGCCGATGCTGTCATACCATGCGCGGCTGTCATTGAGCGCATATCGGGCCGAAGCGCTTACACGCTTCTCCAGTTTCATGCGCGCCTGAGCACGCTGAGAAATCCCGGCGTATGTGGCGATATTATCGTAAACCACCTGCATTTTCTGAGCCAAAATCGCATCAGCCGCGCCATCCCCGCCGCGAGCGCCGCCGCCGATGCGGCCATTGCCTGCCGTATCGCTGCTGATTCTGGTCATCACCGCATCCCAACTATTCGTCAGCGGTCCATCAATGGTGACTGTCGCCTCTTGATTACTGGCGTTCTGCAGCAGGTATACCTTCCCCGCGGGATCGGTCGCCGCGCCGGCGGGCATGGAGCACGCGCTGGTTTGGCAATTCAAATCGCCGGAAATCTGGGATTTTTGCGTGAATGATGAAGAACTGCCCTCGCCGCCGCCGCCGCATCCGGAAAGTGCCGCGGCCATCACAGAAAGAACCAATAGATTTTGTTTTTTATTCAACATTTTACTTTACGTTATATTAAAATAATTAATAAAATACTAAATAAAACAATGGGCAATCAGCATAGAGGCAATGTCCGGTTTCGGTCAATCTATTCGTCCCATTAAGAAGCCTATGCCCAGCTCGCGAAAGCTAGTTCGCTCTGAATGTCTTGATTGCCCGGGTTATGGAAACCTTACTCGCCCAGAGCAATCTGAAATGAAAAACACCCAGACGACGTGATGTCGTCCAGGTGTCGCCACGACTAAAAATCTAACGATCCGATTCTGCCTGGCTCAAAATCACCTCTCTGCCGTAAACCGGGCTGCTGGCGTAAGCGGCGGCCCGGTAGCGGACACGCTGGCCCAGTTGCCGGCGCAAGGTGTTCACGGCGGCCCGATCCAGGCCTTTGCCTGGCTCAGCCGCGCGTATCGCCAACACTTCGCCGTCGCTGCGCTCTATGCCCAGTTTCACCAAAGGATACGCGCCCACCTCCACCAGCACTCCCCGCTCCCAAGGCGGCGAAGCCATCGCCAGCAGCGAGGGCAGCAGCGCCAGCAGCCACAGCGCGCGTCGCATTAAGGTTTCACCAGCAACAGATGGCTATTGGCCGGCACCGTGATCCGGGCCACGCCTCGCGACACGGCCAGCGGCTGGCGCCAGGTTTCCTGGCCGCGATCGCTGCCCCAGCCCACCTCGCCGGCCTGGAAGCGCACCGCCGGCAGTTGCAGGTCCTTGCCTAGCGGGAAGTACTGATTAGCGGCCAGCGTGATGGTCTTGGCCGGGAAACCGAAACCCGCCACGTCCTGGCTGAGCGCGCCCAGGCTGAGCGTGGTGGTCAGCCGCTGCAGCAGGCTGCTGTAATCTCCGCCGCCCACCGCCCGCAGGCCATCGTTCAGCGCCCGCTCGCCGGTACTGGAGCCGGTCACCCACGGCTTCATCACGCCAGGGCCGAACTGGTGCAGCATCTGCATGCCCAGCGCCAGCGCCTTCGGATAGCAAGTGTAATTCTCGGCGGCGACGCTCCAGCCTTTCAGATTGCATGCCGGCTTGTTCAGGAACTGCTCGAAGTCGCCGCGCGGACGCAGGTCAGGGTGCGAATTGGCGTCGCGGCCGCGGCCGCCGGTATAGGTGTCGGCCGACACCAGGTAACCCATGGTCTGCGCCGCCAGCTCGTTTTCCCATACCGTGCCCGACGGCGAACCCGGCTTCTGCCGCAGTATCTTGTTGTAGGCGTACAGCACGTGCAGGTATTCATGCGCCATCGTCGACAGCGCCAGGCTGGGGCCGTTGTCCTTCATCGACCAATTGCCCGGACTATCCGCCTTGGCGAAGGTATCCAGATCGATGAAGGTGGCCAGCGCCTGGTTGCTCTTGCCGATCACGTCCGCGCACTCGGCGTCGCCCTGGCACAGGCTGGACGCGGCCGAGGCCAGCAGCGCGTTGGTCCAGCGCACATAGCCGAGCAGGCGGCTGCCGCTGGACTTGGCCGGATCGTTGAGCCGGCTCAGCACCAGGTGCACGTCCTTGGTGTCGCCGGGCAGGGCC
Source organism: Chromobacterium phragmitis (assembly GCF_003325475.1). NCBI lineage: Bacteria > Pseudomonadati > Pseudomonadota > Betaproteobacteria > Neisseriales > Chromobacteriaceae > Chromobacterium > Chromobacterium phragmitis. The sequence goes on along the minus strand of NZ_CP029495.1, from coordinate 2,299,132 downwards.
AGGCTGCGCCAACCCGGGTGAATGTCGTTGCCCCAGGGCTCGCTGACCACGCTGGCTTCCAGCGGGTAGACGCTGCCGGCGAAGCGCTCGGCCAACGCATCGGCCTGGGCGTTGCTGACCGCGACATCCAAGCCGCTCTGGCCCCAGACATAGACTTTGCCGCCGCCGTTGGGCAGGTCGCGCACCGCCTTCAAGGTGGTCGGGCTATCGCCGTCCATGTCGTGCCAGGTACGGACGTCGCCCAGCGCATAGGCCTGCTGCTGCAGCGCCGCCTGCGCGCCGCTCAGCTTGGCCGAATGTTGCAGCTGCAGGCGCTGCAGCGCGCCGTCGCGGCTGTTCTTGGCCACCGCGTTCAACACCGCCTGGCTTTCCGCCTCCAGGCGGTCCGCGGCCGCGCTGCTGGCACCGCGCAGATTGGCCCCGGCCATCCGGAACTGGGTGGAGGTATCCCCGCCGCTGATGCGGACGAACTCCGCTTGCCAAGCGGACGTCACAGGGCCGGCCAACTGTATCGTCTGGTCGCGGTTGGTGGCGTTGCTGTAGCGGTAAACCGATCCGGACAAGGCAGCGCCACCGCTGGCCGGCACCTTGCAGCTGGCGCCGGCGCAGTCCAGCGTCCCCACCTCCAACCCGCTGCTGCTGCGTTGATGGAATGCGGCGGATGGCGATCCGCCAGCGCCATTTGCGGCACTGGCGCCGCCGCTCCCTCCCCCGCCGCCGCAAGCGGTCAGCAGGGCGCTCATGATCACGGATGCCAGGACTGTCGGTTTGATCTCTTTCATCACTTTGTCGTCTTTTTGTGGTTAATTTAGAAACAGAATCTTGATATTAGCCACATGACATAAATCAACACAACGTCAATTTATTACAATTAATCGTCAGACAAATGGCGTCGCCTTGGCGGCGGCGGCATCCCCCGCCGGCAAACCTGCTATCATTCAGCGCATTTTTCGAACAAGGACAGACCATGGCAATCCCGCGCAACCCCAACTCCGCCCAGCGCCTGAAACGCCTGAACGCCCGCCAGCGCAAGAAAATGCGCGTAGGCGAATTCCGCGAGCTGGGTTTCCACCTGGTGGCCGAACTGCATGACGGCGCGGACGCCGACGCCCTGCTGGACGGCTGGCTGACCCGCTTCGACGAAGCCGGCATCAGCTTCGGCGGCCATTTCGACGGCAAAAACCGCCTGGAAGGCGTGGCTTTCCCGATCAGCGGCGTGCAGATCGACGACGCGCTGCGCGCCGATCTGGTGGCCTGGCTGAAAGCCCGCGCCGAAGTGAAGTCGCTGGAAGCCAGCGAGCTGATCGACCTGTGGCACACCGCCTGACGGCTGTCCCGGGCGCGAAAAAGCCAGCTCATCGAGCTGGCTTTTTTCTTGCGCGCCGGCTATCCACAGGCCGGCGCGATTCGTGGTTTTATCCACAGTCCATCAGGACAGCTGCCTGAACACGCGATAGCCGACATAAAGCCAGGTCTCGCGCGCGAGAAAACGCGACCAGCTGGCCAGCGTGCGGAAGCGGCTGGACTGGGTGGCCGCCGGATAGGCGCGCAGTCCCAAGTCGTTGGCCATCAACACCGCGCGGCGCATATGCAGCGGGTCGCTGACCAAGAGATAGGAACGGATGCCGAACTGGCCGCCCAGTTCGCGGGCGTTGGAAAGGTTCTGCCAAGTGTTGCGCGACTGATTCTCCACCAGCATCGCCGTCATCGGCACTCCCTGGCGGACGGCGAACTCTCGGCCCACGTCGGCCTCGGCCGGATAGCCGGGCTCCGGCGTGCCGCCGGTGAAAATGATCCAGCGCACCTTGCCGCTCTGATAGAGCTTGACCGCGTGGTTGATGCGTTCGCGGAACACCGGCGAGGGCTTGTTGCCCCAGGCGGCGGCCCCCAGCACCAGCGCCGCGTCCGCTGTCGGCGCCTCGTCGGTTTCGCCGTAGTCGACGATGCTCCACGCGACATAGGCGAAGCCAAGCACCACTAGCAGCACAGCCAGCAGGAAGCCTCTCATCATCAAGCGCAAGTAGAGCATCGGCACCGCAAGTCAAAAGGAAGGGACGATTCGATTGTAACCTCAATGCCGCCGCAGCGGGCAGCCAGACTAGCGCTCCAATTCCCAGATCGCCGCCTGCAGGCTTTCCATCCGCGCCGCCAGCGCGGTCTGCGCATCCTGCAGCGCTTTATTGTAGATCTCGCTGCCGACCCTCTCGGCGATGAAATCCAGCAGAAAGCGGGCATCGAAATTGCCGATGTCCACCGCCAGCTGTTCGGACAGGTAATGCTGCAGCTGCGGCGCCAGCTGTTGCAACTGGGCATCGCTGAGAAAGCGCGGGCTAGCCATCGCGGTCTCCGGCAAAAGACGCGATTATCGCCGAGCGCGCCGGTCTTGGCGACGGCGGCTCACAGACGCGAGCACGCCCGCCCCACTCCCACCCAGCCGGATAGCCATGCCCTCTCGCTGCGCCGCAGGCAGCGCTCCCATTCCGCTCCATCCAGCGGCCCCAGATGGCGGCAAGCGCGCCGCCACAGCCGAAAACGCGCCGGCGCGCTGTCGTGGCACAGCGCGATGCCGTCGGCGCAGGCCCGCCGCGCGATCCGCTCCCATTGCGCCTGCCAGCTGGCCCCGCTGCGCGCCACCCGCCAGCCGTAAAACAGGGTGGAGCGCCAGAAACGCTGCTGGCAACGCCAATCCTCCAGCAGGCAGCCGCCGCTGCGCAGGGGAAACTCCAGGCTCCACCATAGCCAGTATCGCATCCCGCCCCCAATTGTGCACCGCACCATTTCTTTATAACCACGCCTTTCGGCGGACGCAAACGCCAAGCCTGCGTGAGCGCGGCCAAAAAAAACCGGCGCTCAAGGCGCCGGCAAGCACGAGTCAAACAAAGGAAGGAAAGAGAATTTACAGCGTCACCCAGCGCGGCCGGGTCAGCATGTCCGGCTGCAGGATGTCGTCCAGCTGTTCGCGGGTCAGCAGGCCATGGGCCAGCACCACCTCGGCCACGCTGCTGCCGTTGGCATGGGCCTCGGCGGCGACGCGGGTGGCGGCCTCGTAGCCGATCACCGGGTTCAGCGCGGTGACCAGGCCGATGGAGTTTTCCACGCTCAGGCGCAGGCGCTCGCGGTTGGCGGTGATGCCCTTGACGCAGTGCTCGGTCAGCGTGTCGCAAGCATTGGCCAGGTGGCCGGCGCTGCGGAACAGGCTGTAGGCGATCACAGGCTCGAAGGCGTTCAGCTGCAGCTGGCCGGCTTCGGCCGCCAGGGTGATGGTGACGTCGTTGCCGATGACTTCATACGCCACCTGGCTCACCACCTCTGGAATCACCGGATTGACCTTGCCCGGCATGATGGACGAACCAGCCTGGCGCGCCGGCAGATTGATCTCGCCGAAGCCTGCGCGCGGACCGGACGACAGCAGGCGCAGGTCGTTGCAGGTCTTGGACAGCTTGACCGCCGCGCGCTTGATCACGCCGGACAGCTGAACGAAGGCGCCGCAGTCCTGGGTGGCTTCGATCAGGTTGGGCGCGGTGATCAGCTGGCTGCCGATCAGCTCGGACAGGTGCTGGCACACCAGCTTGGCGTAATCCGGATGCGCGGTGATGCCGGTGCCGATGGCGGTGGCGCCGAGGTTGATCTCCAGCATCAGCGTGCTGGCTTCCTTCAGGCGTTGCTCGTCTTCGCCCAGCATCACGGCGTAGGTCTGGAACTCCTGGCCCAGCGTCATCGGCACCGCGTCCTGCAGCTGGGTGCGGCCCATCTTCAGGATGTCCTTGAATTCTTCAGCCTTGTCTTCAAAGGACTTGCGCAGCACCTCCATGCGCGACACCAGCTTCAGCACGCCCCAGAAGGCGGCCAGGCGCAGCGCGGTGGGATACACGTCGTTGGTACTTTGGCACAGGTTGACGTGCTCGTTCGGGTGCAGATATTGGTACTCGCCCTTGGCGTGGCCCAGCAGCTCCAGCGCGCGGTTGGCGATCACCTCGTTGGCGTTCATATTGGTGGAGGTGCCCGCCCCGCCCTGAATCACGTCGACGACGAACTGATCATGCAGCTTGCCGGCGCGGATCTCCTCGCAGGCGTCGACGATGGCCTGAGCCAACTTGGGCTCCAGGATGCCGAGATCGCGGTTGGCCTGGGCGGCGGCTTGCTTGATGCAGGCCAGCGCGCGGATCAGGTCGCCGTAGCCGGCGATGGTCTGGCCGGTGATCGGGAAATTCTCGATGGCGCGCAAAGTGTGCACGCCCCAGTAGGCGTCGGCCGGCACATCGCGGTTGCCGAGCAAATCGTGTTCGATGCGGGTCATCATCTGCGGGTCTCCTCGGTGCGGCCGTCATCGCGGCCTGGAATGCCCCGCACTCTATTCCTGCCCCGTCCGCTTGGCCAATTCCGAATGCGGATGGGATCATGCAGGAAATGCATAACCTTGCGCCATGTCCGCCGAGCGCGGCTCCCGACTCAGACTGCCGGGTAGCGCGCCGCCAGGTACTCCCACAAATCCTCCAACGCAGCGCGGCCTCGGCGATGGTCGCAATACAGCCTCACCTCCATCTCCACGCTCCACGCCTCGCCGCCGGCCTCGGCCAGCAAACCGGACGCGCGCTCGGCCGCCACCGAACTCTCCGGCAAAAACGCCAGTCCATGCCCGGCCAACGCCATCTGCTTGAGCCCCTCCGCCATGTCGGTCTCGTAGCGCAAGGACAGATGCGCCGGCTCCGGCCCGCCAACCAGCAGCAAGTCGCTCATCAACCGGAAATAGGCGTTGCTGGCGTAGCCCAGAAAAGGCAGCGGCGCCTCGGCCCTCCCCGGCAACGGGTACGCCGGTTCGCCTCCCGCGGCGATCGAATACGGCCGTAGCCGCTCCACGCCCAGCCGCAGGCCGCCGTAGCGAGCGTCCTGCAGCTCCACCGGTTGCTTGGGATGGTGGTAGCACATCAGCAGATCGCTGCCGCCTTCGACGAAGGACAGCACCGCGTCATGGACATTGCTGGCCTGCAAGCGGCAGGACAACTGGCCGAAGCCGGCCTCGACCCCGGTCAGCCACTTGGGAAAGTAGGAAAACGACAGGGTGTGCGGCACCGCGAACTCCAGCGTGCCCTGCGGCAGGGGCTGCAGGCCGCGCAGCGTGGTGCGGGCGGTGTTGAGCTGGGCCAACAGCGGCACCGCCTGCTCGCGCAGCAGCTTGCCGGCGGCGGTGAGCTTGGTCGGATAAGTCGTGCGGTCTATCAGATCGGCGCCCAGCCAGCTTTCCAGCGCGCGGATGCGGCGCGAGAAGGCCGGCTGCGTCAGATGGCGCAATTCCGCCGAGCGGGTGAAGCTGCCGGTGTCGGCCAATACCAAAAAATCTTCCAGCCAGCGGGTTTCCATCGCCGTCGTCCAGATTGGGAATGCCAGATGTTACACCGGCGCGGCACTTTCCGGCGCCGCGGCGCTCTATCATCAGACTATCCTCGCCATGACAACCATTTTGCCGATGACGCCGCAACCCGCCACCCCGACATGAATGCCGTCCTTTCTCCTCCGGCTGCCCCCTGGTCCGGCCGCGCGCTGGCCATTGCCGCCAGCGCTAGCCTGCATCTGCTGGCGCTGCTGGCGTTGCCCTCGATGCGTTCCACGCCGCAGCCCGTCCCCGCGCCCCCGCTCAGGGTAAGCATCCCATCCATCCATGCCCGCCTGCTGCCAGCCAAAGCGCCGGAACGCCAAGCGCAAACGCCAGCCCCCCGGCATGCCCGCCAAGCCGCGCCGGTTCGAAACGCGTCCCTGTCGCGCGCGGCGCCGGCATCCGCGCCCTCAGGCAAAGCCGCGGCCAGCGCCGGCATGGGCGAAACCCGCGTAACGCTGGAAGGCTTGCGCCAACAAGTACGGCAGCTCGCGCCGGAAGACCCCGCCGCCAAGCCTCTGCCGGAGAATCCGGAGAAAGCGCGGCTGGCGCGCAATATCGACCGCGCGCAGCGCGCCGACTGCAAAAACGCCTACGCCGGCCTGGGCCTGTTGGCCGCCCCCCTGCTGCTGAAAGACGCCTTCGATAAAGACAACGGCTGCAAGTGGTAGCTTGCAGCCGTTGATTTCGGGAGGAGGAGCGATCAGCTCTGCAGCGTCACCCAGTCCTGGGTGGCCTCTGCGGCCTGGAATTCATGCACCGCCTCCTGCATCAGGGCGAATGCCTCCGGCGCGTCCAGGCGCTGACAGGCCTCGCGCAGCCGCGCCAGCAACGAGGCCATTTCGTCCTCGGACAGGTGGTATTCCTGCGCGCGCATGATCCGGGCGTGATCGGTGGCCAGCACGTTGTCGCCTATCAGCAGCTCCTCGTACAGCTTCTCGCCCGGACGCAAGCCGGTCACCAGGATTTCGATGTCGCCGTCCGGTTGCCCCTCGTCCCTCACCTCCAGGCCGGACAAGTGGATCATGCGCCGCGCCAGGTCGATGATCTTCACCGGCTCGCCCATGTCCAGCACGAACACATCGCCGCCGTCGCCCATCGCGCCGGCCTGGATCACCAGCTGCGCCGCTTCCGGTATGGTCATGAAGTAACGCGTGATGTCGGCGTGGGTCAGCGTGATCGGACCGCCGGCCAGTATCTGGCGGCGGAACAGCGGAACGACCGATCCCGAGCTGCCCAGCACATTGCCGAATCGCACCATCACGAAGCGGGTGCGGCTGCCGCGCGCATGGCGCGTCTGCAGTGTCAGCTCGGCCAGGCGCTTGGTGGCGCCCATCACATTGGTGGGACGCACCGCCTTGTCGGTGGAGATCAACACGAAGGTGTCGACGCCGCAGTCCTCCGCCGCGCGGGCGGTGGTATCGGTGCCGAAGGCGTTGTTGACGATGCCGGCCACCGGATTGTGCTCCACCATGGGCACATGCTTGTAGGCTGCGGCATGGTAGACCGTCTCCACCTGGAAAGCGCGCATCACCTGGCTCAGCCTGTCGTAGTCGGTGACCGAACCCAGTATCGGCGTGCGCGGAATCTTGGGCGCCAGTTGCGCCAGTTCCTGGTCGATGCTGTACAACGCGAACTCAGACAGCTCGAACAATACGATGCGCGCCGGCCGGTTCTTGACGATCTGCCGCGCCAGCTCGGAGCCGATAGAACCGCCGGCGCCGGTGACCATCACCACCTTGCCCTTGATGTTGCGCGCCAACAGCTCGGCCTTGGGCGGCACCGGATCACGGCCCAATAGGTCCTCGATCTCCACTTCCTTCAGCTCCTCCACCCGCGCTTCGCCGGAGACCAGGTCCGCCATGCCCGGCAGGCGCTTGATCGGCACCCGCAGCTTTTCCAGCGATTCCAGTATCTCGCGCTGGCGGCCGCGCCCCACCGAGGGCATGGCCAGCAGGATGCACTTGGCCCCGGTGTCCTTGATCAGCCGCGGCAGCTCGTCCGGGGCGTGCACCGCCACGCCGCGGTAAGTGTGGCGGCGCAGCGCCGGATTATCGTCGACGAAGGCCATGGGCCGGTATTCGCGGCCGGCCTGCAAGGCCAACAGCAGCTGCACGCCGGCGCGGCCGGCGCCGTAGATGATGACCGGATCGCGCGGCGCGTCGGTGGCGTCGATGCGCCGCACCAGGCCGCGCAGCAGAAAGCGGCTGCCGCCGATATAAGCCATGGCGAACACCCAGAAGATCACCACCGAGGCGCGCGGCATGGCCCAGATCGAGAACATCTGGATCACCGCCTGCAACACCAGCACCGACAAGGTGACGCCGCTGAACACGGTGAAGATGATTTTGTCGTCCAGATATTTCAGCACCGCGCGGTACAGGCCCAGCTTGACGAAGATGGGGATGGCCCACAGCGGCGGCACGATGAAGATCCACAGATGCGGATTGAGCTTGGGGTCCCAATAACCGCCCAGGCGCAGGAACACCGCGCTCCACAAGGCCAGCGGCAGCAACAGCGCGTCCATCAGCGCCAGCATCGCCATCTTGTTGTGGCGGGAGAAGGCTAGCAATTTTTCAAACATGGTCATTCTTTCGTATCCGGCCGCCATTGGTACAGCGCGTCTGGACAGCGTTCCTCGTTATCGTGGCCGTCGCCCAGGCTCAGCAATTGGAAGCCGTGCGCCTCGTAAAAGCGCCGCGCGCCGGCATTGGCCTGGAACACCTGCAGGCGGCAGGCCCGCGGCCGCCCCGTCAAAATCTGTTCCATCAAAGCCTGGCCGACGCCCGAGCGTTGATGCCGCGCGGCGACATACAACTGATCCAGCCAAAACTGGCCATCCCGCTCGGAGCAAGCGGCGAAGCCGGCGATCTCGCCATCCCGCTCCGCCAGCCAGACATCGCCCGCCGGCAGCAGCGCGTCGGCGAACCAGGCATGCACCGCCGCGTCGCCATGCGCCAGCGGCGCGTACGGCATCTCGCGGCGGCAGGCCAGATAAATGCCTGCCAGCGCGCCGGCGTCTGCGGCTTGCGCGGCGCGGATGGCGAGGGTCATCGGCTGACGATCTTCATCAAAGTGGCGACGATGATGCGGATGTCTTCCCACAGGCTATGCGTCTCGGCGTAACGCACGTAGTAAGCCAGTTTTTCCGGCAGCACTTCGTCGATATAGGCGCGCTCAGGATCGGCGGCGCGGCCCAGTATCTCGTTTTCATCGATCATCCGGATCGACGCCCAGTCGGTGATGCCGGGGCGCACCGACAGCACGATGTCCTTCACATCCTCCGGATAGTGCGCCACGTATTTGGGCACCTCCGGCCGCGGGCCGACCAGGCTCATGTCGCCGAACAGCACGTCCAGCAGCTGCGGCAGCTCGTCCAGCTTGGTCTTGCGCAGCAGACGGCCGGCGCCGGTGATTCTCGAATCGGCGCCGACGGTCAGCTGGCCCTGGCGCTCGGTGTCCACCTGCATGGTGCGGAATTTATGAATGCGGAACAGCGCGCCGCCCCGCCCCACCCGCACCTGGCGGAAAAACACCGGCCCCGGCGAATCCAGCTTCACCCACAACGCCACCGCCAACAGCGGCAAGGCCAGCACGGCGAGGCCCGCTCCGGAAGCGGCGATGTCGAACAGCCGCTTCAGCAGCCGCGAGCCGTGGCGGCGCGGCCGGCAGCAAGGCGGCAGCAGTTCGCCGCCCTCTTTTTCCAACCGCTGGCTCATGCGCCCAGAATCTCGCGCACGGCGGCGATGACGCGGGTCTGGTCATCGTCCGTCATCCGAGTGTACAGCGGCAGCGTCACCTCGGCTTCGAACGCGGCGTCGGCCACCGGGAATTGCTCGCGGGTCAGCTGGTAGCCGTCGCGCCATACCGGCTGGCGGTGCAGCGGGATGAAGTGCACCGAGCAGCCGATGCCCTTCTCCGCCATCTTGGCGATGAAATCGTCGCGCGACACGCCGGCCTCCGGCTTGATCCGCACCGGGTACAGGTGCCAGGCGTGGTTGCTGCCCTCGTCCTTGGCGCGCGCAGGCAGGATCAGCGGCAGATCCGCCAGCTCGCGGTCGAAGCGCTGGGCCATGACTTCGCGTTTTTCGTAGAAGCCGCGGATTTTCTTCAACTGATGGATGCCCATCGCCGCGGCGGTGTCCGGCATATTGTACTTGTAGCCCGGGGCCACCACTTCGTAGTACCAGGCCGGGGTCTTGGACACGTAGCGGTCGAAGGCGTCGCGGCTGATGCCGTGCAGGCGCATCACCTTGCAACGAGCGATGATGTCCTTGTTCTTGGACACCACCATGCCGCCTTCGCCGGTGGTCATGGTCTTGTTGGCGTAGAAGCTGAACACGGTGACGTCCGAATCCAGCGTGCCCACCAGCTTGCCTTTGTAGTAAGTGGGCATGGCGTGGGCGGCGTCCTCGACGATCTTCAGCCCATGCTCGCGGGCGATGGCGATGATCTCGTCCATCTCGCAGGCCAGGCCGGCGAAGTGGACCGGAATGATGGCGCGGGTTTTATCAGTGATCGCCGCGCGGATGGCGTCCGGGCGGATATTGAACGTCGCGGCGTCCACATCCACGCATACCGGATGCGCGCCCAGATAGCGCACCACTTCGGCGGTGGCGGTGAAGGTGTAGGACGGCACGATCACTTCATCGCCTTCCTTGATGCCGATCGCCTCCAGCGCCAGGTGCAGGCCGGCGGTGGCGGAGTTGACGGCGATGGCCTCGACGCCATCCCCCAGGAAGGCCGCGAAATCGGCCTCGAACTGCTTGGTCTTGGGACCGGTGGTCACCCAGCCGGAACGCAGCGCGTCGACCACTTCATTGATCTCTTCCTCGCCGATGTCCGGCAAGGCGAACGGCAGGAACTTGGTTTCGCTCATTTCACTATCTCTCTGTCACGCCGCTCGGCGAGAGCGGCCTCTTCCATTCAAACTGCGCAGGACCGCGCCAACAGGTCCGGCGCAGGCTTATTCACGACAATGCAGGGTGTCTTTGACGAAAGGCGTGGTCTTTGCCGGCGCCAGCCTGACCACCCGCAGCAGGCGCGCGGTATCGTTGGCTTCGGTCCCATCGGTCAGATCGGCGATGTAGTGGTCCACCTCGATGGTTGCCTTGCCTCTCAAGCTGCAAACCCGCTTGTCCTTCAGGAGCTTGTCCACCTCCAGCATGGTTCGCGCTTGCTTGTCGTTTTCGAAGCAAAACCAGCGATCTCTGTCGTCGCCCCGCTCGCGGGGAATTTTGCGCGCCGACCCCTTATCCGGGCTGAAGCAGAACTGGTCGCCGACGGCGCTCATGGCGTTTTCATCCCTGGAGTAATCGTAACTCCCGCTCAATTGCACCTGGCCGGCATAATGATAAAGCGCGCCATCCTTCTTCACTCTGGCCAGGCCATCCGCCGCCGCGCCCTGCGCGATCAGACAAGCTGCCGCTAGCGACAGCCCCCATCCCAATACTCGAAACCTCTTCATCGCCTTGCCTCTATCCAGACAAATCAATCATGTCGCCCCATTAAGACTTACAGGCCCAAATCCTTCTCAACCTTGGCGAAGTACTTCAACCGCTTCTTGTAAGCGTCGCGCACGCACAAGGCATCCTCGCACGTGTTGCGCACTTCCTTCAGCCAGCGTACCTGCTCCTTGCCATAGGGATCCAGCCGTTTGCCGGTATCGCCGTCGATGCCTTTGGTCTCATCCTGAATCGCGGTGAAGCGCTTGGCCAATTCCGAGTCCAGGGCCGACAGCTCGGCGTCGGCGCAAATCATTTTTTCCACCTTCAGCTTGGCGTAAGCGCAGTTGAAGCCGGCGGACTGGGCTGGCAACGCTACCACGCCCATGCAAGCGGCCATCGCCGCCATCCAAATATTCTTCATCATGGTTTTCTTTCTGTCTCTTGCAGCACGACTATCTGCTCATTGACCGCAGCCGCCACGCGCGCGGGCTCCGCCAACAAGGAAAAATGATCGCAGCCCGGCAAGATGGCGCAAGCCAGCCCGTGAGCCTCCGCCAGCGCCGCCATGTTGGCGCGAGCAAAGCAGCGATCTGCGGCGTAAAGCGCCACCGGCATCTCGCATTGCCCCAGCAGGCTTCCCATATCCGGCCACTCTTTCTCCGCCAATCGCAGCGCCTGCAGCGCTTTCCTGTCCGCGGCGGCCAACCGCTCCGCCATCCCTGCCGGCACCGGCATCAGCCGGCGCCACAGATCGCGCCAGGCCTCGCCGCCTTGGCGCAAGGCCTCCAGCACGATATCGGTCTCCGGCGAAAAAACGCTCTGGGTCTCGAAACCTCCGAGCAGCATCCGCTCAACCCGCTGCGGATGCCAAGCCGCGAGTCCGAGCGCCAGCTTGGCGCCCAGGGAATATCCCCATACCGCCGTTTTTTCCACCTGCAAGCCATCCAATGCCTGCGCGATATCGGACACGATGGCTTCCAGCCCATATGCGGAAACCTCTCCAGGCGCGGGACTCGTTCCATGCCCGCGCGGAGAAACGCAGATCAATCGGCAGCGGTTCTTCATCGCCGCCGCATAGCCCAGCTCGATGGCATCCTCATGCCCCATGCCGAAACCCAACAGCAACAATAACGGTTGTCCCGCGCCGAACTCTGCGTAATCCAGTCTCAAAGCTTTCACCCCATAGATCGGAAGCCTACAACTTCACCGCCGCCAGGAAGCGCCGCGCCAGCACCGCGTAATCGTGGTTGGCCAGCACATAGGCCTTGCCGGCCGCGCCCATCGCTTCGCGCTCGGCCAGCGGCAGCACCGCCATGCGCTTGACGGCATCCGCGATGGCCGCCGGGTCTTCCGCGCCCACGCTCAGCCCCGCGCCGGCGTCCTTCACCATGTCGTTGCCGGCCTCCACCGAGTGGATCACCGGCTTGCCCGCCATCATGTAGTCGAACAGCTTGTTCGGGTTGATGCCGAAACGGTAGATCGGCAGCTTGCGCCAGCCGATGTACAGCGCGTCGCACTCGGCCAGAAAGGCCGGCACGCTGCGCTTGGCGATGGACGGCAGGAACATCACATTGTTCAGCCTCAGCTCGGCGGCGCGCGCCGCCAGCGCCTCCTTGTCCGGGCCGTCGCCCACCAGCACGAAGGTCACCGGCGCGTCCTGCATCAAGGCCGCCGCCTCCAGCAGATAATCCAGCGCGTTGGCCAGGCCGTGGCCGCCGGCGTAGCCGACGATGAAGCGCCCATGGGCCTTCAATTCCGCCAGCCGCATCCGGTGCTCGGCCGACAGCGGCAGCGCCTCGCCCTGCCATTCGGCCACATCCACGCCATTGGGAATCACCGCGTATTTTTCCGGCGCCATGCCGTGCGCCATCATGTAGTCCCTGGCGCAGGGCAGCATCGACACCACGGTGTCGGCGCGCTTGTAGCCGAAATCCTCGGCCCATTGCAGCAGGCGGATGAAAGGATGCTTGGGCGACATGCCGCCCACTTCCACCGGCGTCAGCGGCCACAGGTCGTGCACCTCGTACACCAGCCGCGCGCCGGTCTTGTTGGCGATCCACGCGGCCGGCACGGTGTCCAGCGGATAGGTGGACGAGGCGATCACCACGTCCGGCTTCCATTCTTTCAGATAGCGCTTGGACAGGCCCATCACCTTGGCCAGGAAACTGAAGATGTTCAGCACCCGGCCGACGCCGTTGCCTTCGTAGGGGCGGGTCTTGCACCAGGTGTAGCGGATGCCGTCGATGTCCTCGTCGCGGTACTTGTCGTCGACTTGCGGATGGGACTGGCGCAGGTGCGACACGTCGGCCGCCAGCATGTTCACTTCGTGCCCGGCCCGCACCCATTCGCGCGCCAGGTAATAGGGGCGGAATTCCATGCCGTGGCGCGGGCTGCCGGCGTAGTGATTGATGTAGAGAATTTTCATGGTTTACAGCGTCGCGTACAGCTTGATCAGCTTGTCGGCCTCGGCCGCCCAGCTGTATTTATTGAGCACCGCCCGCTTGCCGGACTCGCCGAGCGCGCGCATGCGCGCTTCGTCGCCCAGCAGCTCGTTGATGGCGGCGGAGATGGCGGCCGCGTCCTGCGGATCGACCAGCACGCCGCAGCCGGCGTCGTCGACGATCTCGCGCCACACCGGGAAGTCGCTGGCGATCACCGGCATGCCGGCGGCCATGTATTCAAACAATTTGATCGGCAGCGCGTCGACGTAATTGGGCGTGGGGAACAGCGTCACCAGGCCGATCTTACTTCTGGCCAATACCTCGGCCACGCCCTTGCGGTCCAGCACGCCCAGGTCGTTGACCCGCGCCCAGCCCGGCTCGGCCGTCACCTTGGCGCGCAGGTCGCTCTCGCTCCACGGCCCGGCCAGGTTCAGCCGGGTGGAGGTGCCCGGCAGCGCGGCGACGATGGGCTCGATGCCGCGGATGCGGCTGATGCCGCCGATGTAGCACACCTCGTTGCGGCGGCTTTCCCACGGCGTGTCGCGCACCAGCTCTTCCAGTATCGGGAAGTTGCACACGTCCAGCGCCTTGGCGCCCAGCTTCTCGAAGCGTTTGCGGATGTGCGGGGTGGAGGTGACGATGGCGTCGAAGCGGCGCCCAGCCCAGTCTTCCAGCGTCTCGAAGCCGCCGGACACCAGCGGGCGCACCGCGCCGGGTATCCAGTGCTTGGCCAGGATCTGGCGCGGCACGTCCTCGTGCACGTCGTACACCACCTTGATGCCGGCCTGCTTCAGTCGCACGCCGGCGGGAATCAGCTCCGGATCGTGGAAATGCACCACGTCCGGCCGCAGCTTCAGCGCGGCCTGGTAGACGCGCTTGACGGTGCCGGTCATCCGCGACAGGCGGCCGCCGGTCTTGGGGCCGACATCGTGGATGCGGACGCCGTTGCGGATTTCCTCGCCCTGGCCGTCGGCGACGATCAGCGTCACCTCATGGCCGGCCGCCGCCAGCGAGCTGCACTCCTTGACGAAGATGCGGATGTCGTGGCGCGGATGGGCGGAGGTCAGGTGGGCTATTTTCATCAGGTTCAAACCTTGTTGGCGGCCAGCTCGCGGATCAAATCGGCGAAGCCGGCCATATTGGCCTGGTGCAGCGCCTTGGCCGCCACCAGGCCGCGATTGGTTTCGGCCACGCGGGCCAGGGCGGCATCGTCGGACGCCGCCTCCATCGCCCGCAGCATCTGCGCGCCCAAACGGCGCACGTCTTCGGCAATCACGCCGTTGAGGCCGTCTATCGCCCATTCGCCGTTGGCCGGCAGATTGGACAATAGCGGCAGGCAGCCGTGGCCCATCGCCTCCAACAGGCTGATGCTGGTGGCGTCGGAACGCGGCACGCTGACGAAAACCCGCGACTCCGCATAGAGCCGGCCCAAGGTGGCGCTGTCGACAAAGCCGGCAAACTCGACGCGTTTGAGATTCAAAGACGCGGCCAGCCGTTTCAAGTTGTCCGTCTCGCTGCCGCTAGCCGCGACAACCAGATTCCAGTCGCCCAAGCGGCCGCTCGCCTCCACCTCGGCCCAGCCCTTGAGGATGGCGTCGATGCGGTACAGCGGTTTATGCAAACGGCAGGACAAGACTTGTTTCTTCTTGGCGGCGACGACGGGTTCGGGCGGCAGCGCGTCGATGCCGTAATTGAGCAGCGCGATGCGGCAGTCGCCGGCCAGCTCGCGGATTTTCGCCGCCATGTGCAACGAATCCGAGGTGACGGCGGCGGCGGCCTTGAGATTGCCGCGCACCATGGCGCGCATCAGCCGGTTCTGCTCCGGCAACAGCAGCACATCCGAGCCCCAGGCCGTCAGCAGCATCGGGATGTTCGACCCCGCCAGCGCGCGGCGCGCGTGCCAGGCCACGCTGTTGGCCTGGTGGACATGGACCACGTCGGGCTTCACTTCGGCGATCCAGCGCTTGAGCTTGCCGGCGCTGGACCAGGCCTTCAGGCTAAAATCCAGCCGCAGCTCGCCCTTCAGATTGACCGGCCGCTTGTCGGCGGGAACCTCGCCATTGCAGGCCAGGTACAATTCATCCACATGCGGCGCGATGCCCGACAAGAAGCGCCAAGTATGGATGGAGGCCGAGCCCGCCACCAGCAGGCGGGCGATCTTGTCAGTCATGGGCCCAGGCCTCGTACAAATGATGCAGCTCCGGGTTTTGCGCCAGCCATTCGGCGTCGGCCTCGCGGGTGTCGCCCACCACCCTTGCCGGGTTGCCGGCCAGGATGGCGAAATCGGGATACGCGCCGGCCTGCACGAAGCTGTAGGCCGACACGATGCTGCCCTTGCCCAATTCGACGCCCGGCATCAGCACCGAGTGCGGGCCGATGAAGCTGTACTTGCCGAGCTTGGTCGGCTTTTTCAGATAGCCGACATGGTTGTCCCGCATCAGGTACTCGCGCCCGTACAACCGGATGGCCACATGGCTGGAGTGGGTCAGCACCGACACGTAGTTGGTGATCTGGCAGCCCTCGCCGATGTAGAGGCCGCCGGAAGCGTCGATCAGGTTGAAATGGCCGATGTAGACATTGTCGTCGATCATCAGCTTGTCCATGTGTTCGATGCGCGTCATGTTGGAGACGCGGGTGCGCTTCAGGAACACGCCGTCGCCGCGCTGGAAGCCGTATACCATGCGCGGCCGCACCCATGCCGACAGCCGGAAGCGGATGCGGCTGAAGAGTCCATTCCAGTTCATCGTGCCGCCTTATATAGCCAGAAGAAATACGCGAGGAAATAACCGGCCATCACCACCGAGACCAGTTGGAAAGTAGGCACCGCATCCTGCCAGAGATGGAAGCCCAGCCACAAGGTCCCCAGGAACAGCACGGCCTGCACCAGAGACAGGAAGAAAGCGAAACGCTGGCGATTGATCACCGGCGGCACCATGCCCAAGGGCGAGGCGACGAAATGGAACAGGATGTACAGCGACATCGCCTCGGCGTAGCGGCCGGCGTCGGCCCAGTTGCGGCCGAACACCAGCGTGAACAAGGGCTCGCCGAAAATCTGGATCACCAAAAACGGAAACAGCGACATGCCGAACAGCGTCAGCATCATCTTGCGCAGAATGGGCCGCAAGGGCTTGCCCAGATTGCGCGCCTCCGCCAGCTCGCGGTAGGCGACCTGCGCCACCGCCTGGCCAATCAGAGCCGCCGGCAGTTTCAGCACCCGCATCATCAGGCCGTAGAAGCCGACCGCCGAGGTGCCGGCCAGCACGGTCAGCACCGCCAGCGTCGCCGAATCCAGCAAGGCGGTGCTCAGCGCGTGCGGCGCGTTGATCTTGGGAAATTCGATGTAGGCGATCGCCGCCTCGCGCATGTCCTGGCGGCTGACATCGCGGCGCCAGCCGAGCCGATTTTTCAGGTCCTGCCAGCTTTGCGCCAGCAAGGAACCGATCTGTCCGGCCAACTGGCCCAGGATCAGGCCGCCGGCGCCGGCGCCCAGCCAGCCGGCCAGCACCTGAGTGCCGGCCATGCCGAAGGATTGGGTCATGCGGCCATTGGCGTTGGCCTGGTAGCGGCGGTGGCGGTTGTTCCAGTTGGTCCAGGCCTGCATCAGCCCGGCCAGCCACACCGACAACGGCAGCAACACCAGCCACGGCTCCAGCTCCGGCGCGCCCAGATGGGCGGCGATGTGGGAATGGCCGCCCATCAACACCACCATGCCGATCAGCAAGGCCAGCGCGCTGGCGCACAGCAACGACAAGCCCATCAGATTGACCGCGCGCTTTTCCTCGGCCGGCAGCACGATGGCCATCTCGTAACGGGCGGTGGCCAGCACCGCCAGCGTGGACATCCATGACACGTACACCGCCTGGATGCCCACTTCGTGCGGGTCGTACAGGCGGGTGATCAGCGGCGACGCCAGCAGCGGCACCACCTGCGCCACCGCCGCCCCGGTCACCAGGGTGATGATGTGGCGGATGAAGCCGCTTTTAGGCACGCGCAGCGACGGCAACCACGCCATCCGCTCAGCCCAGCGCCTTCTTCACCGCGGCGACGATGGCGTCCTGCGCCTCCTCCGTCAGGAAGGGGTGCATCGGCAAGCTCATCACGCGCTTGCCGGCGGCCTCGGACAGCGGGAAGCTGCCCTCGCCCTGGCCCAGATGGGCGAAGGCCGGCTGCAGGTGCAGCGGGATCGGGTAGTGGACGGCGGTCGGCACCCCCAGCTCCTTGAGCTTGGCCTGCACCGCGTCGCGCTCGTTCACCTCGATGGTGTATTGCGCGTAGACGTGGGTGTTGCCGGCGCCGATCACCGGCACCCGGGCCACATCCTTCAACAGCTCGCTGTAGCGCGCGCCGATGCGCTCGCGGGCGGCCACTTCGTCGGCGAAGCTGGGCAGCTTGGCCAGCAGCACCGCGGCCTGGATGGTGTCCAGGCGGCCGTTCAGGCCGATGACCGGATGGTGGTAGCGGCGATCCTGGCCGTGCACGCGGATCTCGCGGATCTTCTTCGCCAGCGCGTCGTCGCTGGTGAACACCGCGCCGCCGTCGCCGTAGCAGCCCAAGGGCTTGCTGGGGAAGAAGCTGGTGCAGCCGATGGTGGACAGGTTGCCGGACTTGTTGCCGTGCTGGCTGGCGCCGAAGCTTTGCGCGCCGTCCTCGATCACCGGGATGCCGTGCTTGCCGGCGATGGCGTTGATGGCGGCGAAATCCGCAGCCTGGCCGTACAGGCTGACCGGCATGATGACGCGGGTGCGCGGCGTGATCGCCGCTTCCAGCAGGCTCGGGTCCAGGTTGTAGCTGACGGGGTCGATGTCGACGAACACCGGCTTGGCGCCCAACAGCGCGATCATCTCGCCGGTGGCGATGAAGGTGAACGGGGTGGTGATCACCTCGTCGCCGGGGCCGATGCCCAAGGCCATCATCGCGATCAGCAGCGCCTTGGTGCCGTCGCAGACGCCGATGGCGTGCTTGGCGCCGGTGTAGGCCGCCAGTTGCGCTTCCAGCTCCTTCACTTCCGGACCCATGATGTATTGGCCGTGGTCCAGCACCGCGTGGATGCGGGCGTCGATGTCGGCTTTCAAATGCTGGTACTGCGCTTTCAGATCGATGAACTGAATGGACATGAGAGGATCAACCTCGAATCGGTATTTTGGAAAATGCGCGCGGGCGATCCGCGCCTTGGACGATGGCGGAAGCCGCCGGCCTCAAGCCGGCGGCGCCGTCAGTCGTGCCGGATCGGCGTGCAGTGATTGCCGCCGACCTCGTAATGGATGCCGCAAGCCGGGCAGGTATGGGTGCCGATGTCGTTGGACAGCCGCTCGCCGCAACCGCACATCCAGCCGATGCGCTTGGCCGGCGCGCCCACCATCAGCGCGTAGGCCGGCACGTCGCGGGTGACCACCGCGCCGGCGCCGATGAAGGCGTACTCGCCCACCGTGTGGCCGCAGACGATGGTGGCGTTGGCGCCGATGGAGGCGCCCTTCTTCACCACGGTGCGGCGGTATTCATTCTTGCGGTTGACGTGGCTGCGCGGATTGTTGACGTTGGTGAACACCATGGACGGGCCGCAGAACACGTCATCCTCCAGCGTCACCGCGTCGTAAATCGACACATTGTTCTGCACCTTGACGTTGTCGCCAATCAGCACGTCGTTGCCGACAAACACGTTCTGGCCGAAGGAGCAGTCCTTGCCTATCTTGGCGCCGCCGCAGATGTGCACCCAGTGCCAGACGCGGGTGCCTTCGCCGATTTGCGCGCCTTCGTCTACGATGGCGGAGGGGTGGATGTGAACCTGGCTCATTTCTGCCGCTCCCATTTTTCCAAAAGCTTGTCCAGGCGAGTCAATTGCTGCTCCGAACGAACCATCGCCTTTTCCTGACGACTCATCAAGTCCTCATAGCGGGCCCGCTGGCGCTCGGCATCCCGTTGCTGCGCCGATACCGCTGAAACTTGCTTCTGGGCTTCGACATGCGTCCCGAAAGAAGAAAATATCAACATCAAAACGCCACCGACCAACCAGAATCCCAGGCCCCACAGTGCGCCATCCACTATCTTTCTGAACATGCTGTCCGCCTTAGTAATCCAGCGGCAGGCTGACGCGGCGGCCGTCCCGGGCGGACAAATACATCGCGATCAGCAGCTCCAGCGACTTCAGGCCCTCGCGGCCGTCGGTCTCCGGCGTGGCTTCGCCGCGCATGGTCTTGATCACGTTGTCGTAATAGAGCGGATGGCCGAAACCGTAGACGCTGGTGGTCGCGTAGCTGGCTTGCTTGATATCCTCGTCCATCTCGTGCGGCTCGGAAAACTCCCAGTGCTGGATTTCATTGACGGCCACGCCGCCCACCCGCACCGAGCCCTTTTCGCCCAGGATGGTGATGCTGCCTTCCAGGTTCTTCGGGTAGGTCAGCATGGTGACGTTCATGCTGCCCAGCGCGCCGGAGCGCCACTTGACGCTGACGGTGCCGGTGTCTTCCACCTCGATGTTGCGCGCCAAGGTGGCGGTGTAGGCCTGCACGCTCTCCACCGGGCCGATCAGCCAGTCCAGCAAGTCGACATAGTGGCTGGCCTGGTTCATGAAGGCGCCGCCGTCGAACTCCCAGGTGCCGCGCCAGCCGGCCGCGTCGTAATACTCCTGCGGCCGGGTCCAGAACACATTGACGTTGACCATGTAGATGCGGCCGAAGCGTTTTTCCTCCATCGCGCGCTTCAACAGCTGCAGCGTGGCGTTGCGGCGGTTCTGCTTGACCACGAACAGGTGTTTCTTCGCCTTGTCGGCGGCCTTGACCATCTCCAGACCATCCTCCCAGCGGGTGGCCATCGGCTTTTCCGTCATCACATGGAAACCCGCCTCGGAGCACTCGATGCTCTGCGTCGGATGCAGGCCGGACGGCGTGGTCAGAATCACGATGTCGGCACTGGTTTGCGCCAGCATGTCGGTGAGGCTGGCGTGGCCGCGGGCACCGGTGCGCTCGACAGCGGCCTGCAGCGCCGCCGGGTCGATGTCGCACACGTCGACCAGCTCGGCGCGGTCGGCATGCTTCTCCAGCGCGCCGAAGTGGTTGTTGGCGATGCGGCCGCAGCCAACCAGAGCGAAGCGGATCTTGCGATCGGCAATCGGAGGAGTCACTATCATCTGAACGTCCAATAACGTACTGAATACACCAGTATCTTCAAATATTCGGTCAATACCGCGCCTGCGTCGTACAAGGCCAGGCTGTGGTACAAATCGTTGCCCGGGTACACCACGTGCATGCCCCAGTCCACCTGCGGCCAGGCGCGGCGAAAAGTCTCCAGCGCCCGTCGGGAATGAAACCACGAGGTCACCAGCGTCACATGCCTGGGCTCATACACGGCCAGCGCCCGGTGGGTGAATTCGGCGTTCTGCTGCGTATTGCGGGACAGGCATTCATAACCTATCTTCCCGCGCGGCACGCCGGCCATCACCAGCCGCCGGACGATCAGCTCGCAATCGCCCTCGCCGCTGACAAACACGAACGGCGCGCGACCCTGATGGTACAGTTCCGCCGCGCCGATCACGCGTTGCCCGCTCTCCCCGCCCAGCACCACGATCCAGTCCGCCCGCGGCTGGGGCGCCTCGGCCACCAGCCAGCTCTTGGAATAGCGTATCAGCGGCACCGCCGCCAGCGCCGCCAGCAGCGTCAGCAAGCCGAACGCGGCCAGCCATGCGCCTGGCCGGGGAAAGCGTTTCATGTCTTAAGCCTTGACGATGTTGGCTGCCGGCTCCAGGTATTTGCCGCGGCTGTCCACCACCAGCTGGGCCTTGGCCTTGATCAGCTCGTAGTCGAACTTGTCGTGGTCGGTGGCCAGCAGCACGCAGTCATAGCCGGCGATGGACTCGGCCGTCAAAGCCACGCTGGAAAGCTCGAAATGATGCTCGCGCATTTTCGGGAACACCGGCACGTGCGGATCGCTGTAGGACACTTCCGCCCCCAGGTCGCGCAGCTTCTCCATCAGGAACACCGACGGGCTTTCGCGCATGTCGTCCACGTTCTTCTTGTAGGCGATGCCCAGCACCAGCACGCGGCTGCCGTTGATCGCTTTCTTGCGCAAGTTCAGCGCGGAGGCCACTTTCGAGACCACATAATCGGGCATGGCGCTGTTCACTTCGCCCGCCAGCTCGATGAAGCGGGTGTTGACGCCGTATTCGCGCGCCTTCCAGGTCAGGTAGAACGGGTCGATCGGAATGCAGTGGCCGCCCAGGCCCGGGCCCGGGTAGTAAGGCACGAAGCCGAAGGGTTTGGTGGCAGCGGCGCGGATCACTTCGTGGATGTCGATGCCCATCTTGTCGGCGACGATCTTCATCTCGTTGACCAGGCCGATATTGACCGCGCGGTGGATGTTCTCCAGCAGCTTGGTCATTTCCGCGGCGCGGGTGGACGACACCGGCACCACTTTGTCGATCACCGCGCTATAGAGCGCCACGCCGACTTCCTGGCAGGCCGGGCTGTAGCCGCCGCACACCTTGGGAATGGTGCGGGTGGTGAAGTTGGGGTTGCCCGGATCTTCGCGCTCCGGCGAGAACACCAGGAAAGCATTGTCGCCCACCTTGAAGCCGCGCGATTCCATGCGCGGCAGCAGCTCTTCGTCGGTGGTGCCCGGGTAGGTGGTGGATTCCAGCGACACCAGGTGGCCTTCGCGCAGATAGGGCACTAGGCTGTCCATGGTGTCCAGCACGAAGCTGAGGTCCGGTTCGCGGTATTTGTTCAGCGGCGTCGGCACGCACAGGATCAGCGTGTCGGCTTCCGGCGCGCGGGAGAAGTCGGTAGTGGCTTCGAAACCGCGCTCGCGGGCGGTGGCGATGCTGTCGGCGCCAATGTGTTCGATGTAGCTCTTGCCCGCCATCAGGGCGTCAACCTTGCTCTGGTCGATGTCGAAGCCCAGCACCTTGTAGCCGACCTCGGCGAAACGCAGCATCAGCGGCAGGCCGACATAGCCCAGGCCCACGATGCCGATCACAGCGGATTTGTCCGCGATACGATTGAGCAGTTTCTGCTTCATCACGATAAGTGTCCCAATAGGATGTAAAAGCTTGAACGGCAGACACCCGTCTGCCGCCCGGTCATTCGGCACTAGCAATGCGGCAATGCGTCGCATGATCCAGCCCCAACGTCCGGCTCACGCGCAACTTGGCATTATACGCCGCAGCGCCGCGGCATTTGGGTAAGCAAACGTAACCATCCGCCGCTTTTCGCGGCGGATTTGTTCTGGCTCAGATCAGCAAATGGCCGGCAGTCTGCTGGTTGGTCTGCTTCAGCCGGTTGACGAACTCGCCGAATTCCAGCCCGAAGCGCCCCTCCAGCTCGTCGGCGCGCTTCTTCAGCGCTTCCCATTGCGTCAACGTCGGGCTCTGGCGGAAGGCGATCACCGCGACGTTGCCGTGTGTCGCCGCAGGCAGTTCGATCACCCGCCCCTCGAAAACGTTCAGCAGCCGCTCGATGAAAACCTGGTAGCGCTTGTCGCCGCTCCACCAGTTGGTGACGAACACGCCTTTTGGACTCAAGGCCCGCTTGCAGTCCTCGAAGAAGTCTTCCGTCGTCAGCGCGTCGACGATCTGCAGGCCGTCGAAGCCGTCCACCAGGATGGCGTCGGTGGAGCCGCGGAAAATCTTCACGTAGTCGGCGCCGTCGGCCTCGACGATCTCGAAGAAATCGCCCTCCTCCGGCAGCTGGAAAAAGGCGCGCGCCACCGCGATCACCTGCGGGTTGATGTCCACCGCCACGCTGACCGCGTCCGGCAGGTATTCGTCGATGAAGCGGGCGAAGGAGCCGCCGCCCAGGCCGATCTGCAAGATGTGCTTGGGGTCGTCGTTCCACAGCAGGAAACCCATCATCGCTCGGCTGTAGCTGAGCACCAGATCCGGCGGATCGTCGAGGTCCATCGAGCTCTGGATGGTTTCGGACCCCAGATGCAGCGATCGGATATTGCCCTCTTCCGAGATTTCCACCTCCGGCATCGCCTCCACCGCCGGCCGCACGCGGCGGCGGAACGGATGCAAGGCCCTACGCGCCACAGCCTTGCTCCTTCGGGCGGGAATCCAGAATGCTGATGGTGCGCTTCTGCGATGTTCCCTCGGCCGCATCGGCGGCATCCGGAGCCGGATCGCGGAACTCTTCCTTGTCGAAGGCGGTGTCGCCGTCGGCGAACGGCGCGTCGCCGGTTTTCAACGACGCGAAATCGTACAGCTTGGCATCGGCCAGGTGAGACGGGACCACGTTTTGCAGCGCGCGGAACATGCTCTCCACGCGGCCGGGGAAACGCTTGTCCCAGTCGTTGACCATCTCCTTGACCACCTGGCGCTGCAGATTGGGCTGCGAGCCGCACAGATTGCACGGGATGATCGGAAATTCTTTCCAATCGGCGTAGCGGATGATGTCCTTCTCGCGGCAATAGGCCAGCGGGCGGATCACCATGTGGCGGCCATCGTCGGACACCAGCTTGGGCGGCATCGCCTTCATCTTGCCGCCGTAGAACATGTTCAGGAACAGCGTGTGCAGGATGTCGTCGCGGTGGTGGCCCAGCGCGATCTTGGTCGCCCCCAGCTCGTCGGCCACGCGGTACAGGATGCCGCGGCGCAGGCGGGAGCACAGGCTGCAGGTGGTCTTGCCTTCCGGCACCAGCTTCTTGACGATGGAGTAAGTATCCTCCTCGACGATGCGATACTCGACGCCGATGGACTCCAGGTATTGCGGCAGCACATGTTCGGGGAAGCCCGGCTGCTTCTGGTCCAGATTGACCGCGACAATGGAGAAGTGGATCGGCGCGGACTTCTGCAGGCTGCGAAGAATGTCCAGCAAGGTGTAGCTGTCCTTGCCGCCGGACAGGCAGACCATCACCCGGTCGCCCTCTTCGATCATGTTGAAATCATTGATGGCGTCACCGACATGGTGGCGCAGGCGCTTGGCCAGTTTATTGCCTTCAAACGCGGCCTTCTTGGCCTTGTCGTCGAGCGCGGCGTTCTGTTCGGACATGGAGTACGGCTAAGAAATTGAAAAACAGGAGATTTTACCGCCTCCCGCCGCCAAAATCCATGGCGGCGAAACGGCGTCACAATACGATGCTGCGGCCGCCGTCCACCGCCAGGATCTGGCCGGTGACGTAAGTCGCGTCCAACAGCAGGAAGGCCACCGCCCGGGCGATGTCTTCCGGCACGCCGGCCCGGCGCAGCGGAATGGTGGCCTCGATCGCCGCGCGATCGGCCACGCTGAACGACGCCTCGCTCTCCGGCCACAGATTGACGCCCGGCGCCACGCCATTGACCCGCACCGCCGGCGACAGCTCGATCGCCAGGCTGCGGATCAGCTGCGCGTGGCCGGCCTTGGCCAGGTTGTACACCACGTGGCGCGCCATCGGCCGCTCCACATGGATGTCGGCGATGCCGACGATGGCGCCGCCGCGCCGCGTCAGTTCCGGCGCCAGCGCCTGGCTCAGAAACAGCGGCGCCTTCAAGTTGCTGCCCATCAGATCATGCCAGGCCGCCTCGTCTATCCGTCCGATCTCGGTCGGGAAAAAGCTGGAGGCGTTGTTGACCAAACCGTCGACGCGGCCGAATGCCGCCAGCGCGCGGCCGGCCAAGTTCGGCAAGCCGGAGATATCCAACAGGTCGCCCTGGACCAGTTCGACGCTGTCCGGCCGCTTGCCGTTCAACTCCGCCGCCAACGCCTCCGCCTCGGCGCGGGAGCCGCGGTAATGCAAAACCAGCCGCACGCCGCGGCCATGCAGCAGCCGGGCGATGCCGGCGCCCACCCGCCGCGCGCCGCCGGTGATCAAAACCACGCGTTCATCTTGTTGTCGCTCTGTCAGCATTGCTTCCTCGTTTAGAATTGCCTCTTCACGGGCGCGGCGCTTTGCACCACAATCGCGCCACATTGTAGCAGGACGACCACCATGACCACCCTTCCCGCCGCCAGCCCCGAAGCGCTGGCGCTCAGCCAGGCCCTATGCGGCCGCATCGGCCAGGCCATCGCCGACGCCGGCGGCTGGATACCCTTTTCGGATTATATGGAATTGGCGCTCTACGCGCCCGGCATGGGCTATTACGCCGCCGGCAGCAGCAAGCTGGGCGCGGAGGGCGACTTCATCACCGCGCCGGAGCTGACGCCGCTGTTCGGCCAATCGCTGGCCCGCCAGCTGGCCGAGTTGCTGCCGCAGACCGCCGGCGCCATCTACGAATTCGGCGCCGGCACCGGCAAGCTGGCGATAGACCTGCTGGCCGAACTGGAAGCGCTGGGCTGCTTGCCGCAAAAATACGTGATCCTGGACCTGTCGCCGGACCTGATGGAACGCCAGCGCGAAAACATCGGCGCCGCGCTGCCGCACCTGGCCGGCCGCGTCGAATGGGCCAGCCGCCTGCCGGACGCCATAGACGGCATCGTCATCGGCAATGAATTGCTGGACGCCATGCCCTGCGAGATGGCGTTCCGCGACGAAAACCGCCAGCTTCGCCAGCGCGGCGTCACCATCCGCGACGGCGCTTTCGCCTACGAAGACCGCGACTTCGCAAACGCCGCGCTGGCCGAGCTGGCCGCGCAGCTGGTGCCGGACATCCCGCGCTACGAAACCGAGATCAGCCTGGCCAACCGCGGCTTCATCGCCACCGTCGCCGGCGCGCTGCGCCGCGGCGCCATCCTGATGATCGATTACGGCCACGCCGCGTCCGAGTACTATCACCCGGAGCGCAGCATGGGCACGCTGCTGGGTCACTACCGCCACCACACGGTGCAGGACCCGTTCTACCTGCCCGGCCTGATGGACCTGACCTGCCACGTCGACTTCAGCGCCGTCGCCCAAAGCGGCATCGATGCCGGCCTGGACCTGATAGGCTATACCAGCCAGGCGCAGTTTCTGGTCAACTGCGGCCTGGTGGACCGGCTGCAGTCGCTGGACGCCAACGACGTGAAAAGCTATCTGCCGGTGGCCAAGGCGGCACAGCGCTTGCTGTCGCCGCAGGAAATGGGCGAAACCTTCAAGGCGATGGGCTTCGGCAAGGGCGTTTCCATAGACTGGCTGGGCTTCGCCCGCGGCGACCGCTGCTACACGCTGTGATTTTTCCAAACAGGGCTTGACAGCGCATGGGGCGATGCGTATATTTCGCGTCTCGGTGCGCAAGCATCGAAATGTGGCGAATTAGCTCAGTCGGTTAGAGCGACGGAATCATAATCCGCAGGTCCGGGGTTCGAGTCCCTGATTCGCCACCACAGTTTGACGAGAAAACGCGCGAGCGGGTTCTCTCGGCGAATTAGCTCAGTCGGTTAGAGCGACGGAATCATAATCCGCAGGTCCGGGGTTCGAGTCCCTGATTCGCCACCAATAACATCAAGGGGTTACGAGATTTTTCTCGTAACCCCTTGATGCATTTCAAACTCATGTAGGCACTATGTAGGCATTTACAGTCCGCGTAAATCCATCCTAATACATGCCTACATCACACTCCTGCCCGCTCTGCAAAAAAACGCATCACTAGGCCATCAACGATCATCGTCAACGCGTTTTGAGCAAGAATTGTGCGTACGCATAGAAAATTACCCAGTTTTCAGGAGCTAGTGCGCGTTCAAAACTACCCAGGGTGTTCAATCCCCCTGCTGAATTTTTCAGCAGGAGAATGGAGTGATCACCATGAAAGAACTGGGCATTGTTCGCAGGTTGTTCTACCGAGATGGCCTATCGCTATCTGAAATTGAGCGGCGAACTGGGCTGACCCGCAAAACGATCCGTCACTGGCTCAAGGCGGCGGAAGGCACGGCGCCGAAGTACCAGCGGAAACCCGCTGAAACCAAGATCGCACCGTATGCGGTGCAGCTCACCAAAATGCTGGAGACGGACTTACACCGTCCCAAGCGCGAGCGCCGCAGCGCGCTCAAGCTCTTTGCCGAGCTCAAGGCAGCAGGGTTCTCCGGCGACTACAGCCGAGTGATGGCCTTCATCCGACAGTGGCGGGCTGGTGGTGGCACGAGCCAAACCAAGGCGTACGTGCCACTGCGCTTTGAGCTGGGTGAGGCTTTCCAATTCGACTGGAGCGAGGAGCGTCTGGTGATCGGCGGCATCTGGCGCAAGATCATGGCGGCGCACCTCAAGCTATGCGCCAGCCGCGCCTTCGTTGTGCAGGCCTATCCCACCCAAAGCCACGAGATGCTGTTTGATGCCCACACCCGCGCATTCACGGCACTCGGCGGCATTCCGCGCCGCGGCATCTACGACAACATGAAGACTGCCGTCGACAAGGTCAAACGTGGCAAGGCACGAGCGGTCAACACCCGCTTCGCCGCGATGGCATCGCACTACCTGTTCGATCCGGACTTCTGCAACGTCGCTTCCGGCTGGGAGAAAGGCGTCGTCGAGAAAAATGTGCAGGACAGTCGCCCGCGCATCTGGCAAGAGGCCGCCAAGCAACGGTTCAGTAGCTTTGCAGAACTGAACGTCTGGTTGCTTAGTCGTTGCCGCACGCTATGGCAGGAGCTGCGCCATGGTGAGTTCGATGGCCTCACCATCGCCGAGATGCTGGAACATGAGCAGCCACAGCTGATGCCGATGGTCACGCCATTCGACGGCTACGTGGAGACGCTGGGCAAGGTCAACAGCATCTGCCTGGTGCACTACGACCGCAATCGTTACTCAGCACCCTGTGAGTTGGTCGGCCAGATGGTGAGCATTCATGTTTACCCTGAGCGGATCGACCTGGTGGCCAACGACGCTATCGTGGCCACCCACGCGCGCCGGTTCGGCAGCCACCACACGAGTTACGACTGGCAGCACTACCTCCCGCTGATCGAGCGTAAGCCCGGCGCTCTGCGTAACGGTGCGCCATTCGCCGACCTGCCAGATCCGTTACAGCGGCTGCGACGGCTATTACTCAAGCGCGAAGGCGGTGACCGCGTCATGGCCAAACTGCTGGCGGCGGTGCCACGCTCGGGGCTGGAGGTCGTGCTGGTTGCCGTCGAGCTGGTACTGGAGTCGGGTAACCCGAGCGTCGAGCACATCGAGAACGTACTAAACCGGCTCAAGCAGTCGCCGATGCCGGAGCAGGCGGAAACGCAGCTCGCCGTCCAGGAAGCGCCGCTGGCTGATCCAGAACGCTACGACAGCCTGCGCACGGGAGCCCGCCATGGATGAGATCGCGAGCAAGCTAAAGGCATTGCGGCTTTACGGCATGGCCGGCGCCTGGGATGAGATCGTCACGCAAGATGCCCAAAGCGCTATCGAGTCATCGCGCTGGCTGATTGAACACCTGCTGGCCGCAGAGGAAACCGACCGCGCCATGCGGTCAATCAGCTACCAGATGCACGCCGCCAGGTTTCCTGCGCATCGCGACCTGGCGGGGTTCGACTTCAGTCAGACTAAGGTGGATCAGCATTTGATCGCCGAGCTGGCAGACCTGTCGTTCAGCGAGAGTGCACATAACGTCGTGTTCATTGGTGGCACGGGTACCGGCAAAACACACCTTGCCACCGCATTGGGCGTGTCTGGCATTACGCGCCACGGCAAACGGGTACGCTTCTTCTCCACCGTGGATCTAGTCAACTTGCTGGAGCAGGAGAAAGCGGCGGGTAAGGCGGGCAAGCTGGCGTTCGCGTTGATGCGGGTTGACCTGGTGATTCTGGACGAGCTGGGTTACTTGCCATTCAGCCAGGCAGGTGGGGCCTTGCTGTTCCACCTGCTGTCGAAGCTGTACGAGCACACCAGTGTGATGATTACCACCAACCTGACCTTCGGCGAATGGGCCAGCGTGTTTGGCGATGCCAAGCTGACGACAGCCTTGCTCGACCGATTGACGCACCACTGCCATATCGTCGAGACGGGTAACGAGTCCTATCGGTTCCGTCATAGCAGCGATACGGCGAAATCGAGAATCAAGGCCAGGGAGAAAACGCGGCTAGGAGGGGCTGACGAAGCAGAGCCATTCTAGGTACTGATCTACCGGGGGTGAGGGTCACAGCACCAAGCCCTCGGTATTGGTGACATCGAACTGAATCAGGCTACTGGAATGTATTAGACTTATCCACAGCCACCCCTAGACGGAAGTGGCTTTCCTCCCTGGGTAAAATTCAACGCGCAGAGTTGGGTAATATCGGACGCGCAGCGGACAGGCTTGGCTGTTTTCTGGGTTCTGCAAAGTGAGAAAAACGGCGAAGTCGCTGCCGAGTATTCCATTTCAGCGCTGACCTCTAATGCCGAGAGCGATCCCTATGGCGCCATGTCTTGCGTCAAGATCATGCTGCCATGGCAATTGCTAGCCGATGCGGACGGCGAGCAGAAGTTTAGGGAGTGGGTGCGTTACTTCTGCGAAACGCTGGATGTTGACCATGGCTATGCGGGTCTGGCCTGCAATCTCCCCTATGATCGCCATCAATTCCAACCCTACGAATTTCAAATAGCGCAGCGCTACAGTGGACTGATGGTCGACTCGTCCGCACTGATTGACGGGGACAACCTGTCGGACCACATCAAAGGCGTCAGCTGGCTGACATTGCTTGGGCCTCGCTATATCGAGCAACTTGGCGGTATCGACGTGCTCAAGCAGCAACTCCAATTGCCCGACGTCAGCGTACAAGAAACCAACAACGGCAGGCTGATCGTCCAGGCCGGGGTATTGCCGGATGTCGGGGCACCTGAAAACGGCCACCCACCCGCCTATGTGGCGGTTAACCAGGTGCTCAAGCCAATCCGCGTTCCGAATCCCGAGCAGTTGCATACCTGCATGGACGATGCGGAAGGTTTCACTAAAGCCAACACGCTCGAGTGGTATGCACGTTTTGATGATGCCGAGCCCGTACCGACAATGCCAGCCGAGGCACCTGCCAGTGGGCTACGTTGCGAAGGTGGAAACGCATGTCCTGAAGGCGGAATCTGGTGGACGCCGGCTCGAACTGACTCGCGGCAGCCATTCCAGAAGGGGGACATCATGCCGGCCTTTCACGACTCCAGCTACGGTGCGACGATCTGGTACAAAGAGACAAACCAATCGGCTTCATAGATCGATTAACACGGCGGGAAGGCCGTCCTCAAAAAATGTCTTTATCATGATGGACGGCACTTCAATCGCAGTCTACAACGGCTTTGTTGCATAACCCCACACAAGAACGAGGGTCCCCTTTCCCAAGGTGGATTTACCCCATCGCCGCTACCGCCACGGTCTTCGGGCAGCCCAGGGCGGTAAAGCGGTTCAATAGTGCCGCGCGCACTTGCAGTTCCGCCACCTGCCGATCAAAGGTACGTGCCATCACCCGACTGCCCAGTCGCTTGAAACAGTGCATCTTTGTTTCCACCAGACTGCGCCGGTGATAGCCGCTCCAGCGTTTCCAGATTCTTCGCCCCAAGCGTTTGCACGCTGCAATCGCAGCGTTGCGGACTTCGCTACCGGCAATTTTCGACTTCCACGGCTTCGCATTCTTGCGCGGCGGAATCACCGGCATAATTCCCCGCTCAAGTAGCGCTGCGTAACAGCCCTGGGTGTCATAAGCGCCATCTAGCGTCGCCGTGGCAACGGGTTCATCCGCCGGCAGCTGCATCAACAAATCCGGCAGTATCTGTGCGTCTCCCACACCATTGCCAGTCACCTCGATGGCCCGGATTTCCAGCGTTTCTGCATCGATGCCCAGGTGTACCTTGCGCCACTACCGACGATATTCGGCACCATGTTTTTTGCGTTTCCACTCACCTTCGCCAAGAAACTGAATGCCTGTACTGTCAACCAGTAGATGCAGTGGGCCAGTGCTGCGGCGATAGCGGATCTTGACCTGCAAAGTGCGCTGGCGACGGCATACGGTGGAGTGGTCCGGCGCAGGCCAGTCGAGTCCCGCTAACTACAGCAGGCTTTGCACCATGCCCAGACGCTGGCGCAATGGCAGATTGAACAAGCATTTAATGCTCAGACAAAGCTGGATGGCCGCGTCGGTGTATTTGACTGGCCGGCCGTTGTTACCAGCTGGCTGGGCCAGCCATTGCATGTCCTTATCGAGCCAAACCAGCAGCGATCCGCGTGCGGTCAGCGCCGCGTCGTAGTCATGCCAGTTGGTGGTCGTGTAGCGTTGCTTGGGCTTCTTGTTCTGGGGTGCTGCGGTGTTCATCGCCTTAGCATACCGCAGCTGGTGGCGGGGTTATGCAACAAAGCCCATATAAACTAGACATCTATTTTGCAGCGATAACCTTCCATGTTGGTTTGGCAGACAAGGTGAAATATCAGTGAGTCAAGACATTCTAGTCCAACAGGTTTTCCCCTTCTGGAAAGCGATTGAGGAATTACACTCCCGCCCAAAACTTGGCTAACCACATGATTCTACTGATGCCAACACCCTACCCGGGACGACTAGCGCCTCGCAGCCGCAAGACTGCCGCGCAGCTACATCACCCATCTAGCCAAAAGCATGAAAATCCTTTTTTCCTGGCTTTCCCTTAGGCTGAATATCGACCAAGGCCGCCTCTCCAATTTTCCCGAGAATATGTGCGCTCCCGTACATACCCCGCCCGCATTCGCGCTTACGCTCATAGGGTATTGCTGGGCCACACGCACTGCGTACTGTCTTGCAATCGCGTCCAAACCAACGGGAGAACGCCATGAACAAGGATCAGATCAAGGGAAAATTCAAGGAGATCGCCGGCAGCATCAAGGAAGCCACCGGTAAGGTCATTCACAACAAGAACCTGGAAGAAAAAGGCACCCAGGAGAAAAACCTGGGCGAAGCCCAGTCCGACATGGGCAAACTGAAAGATGAGCTTAAAAAGTAGACTATTTGCATAAGCCAACCTCGGCTCGCCATGCTGACGACAGCAAATCAGGCA
This sequence comes from Chromobacterium phragmitis, assembly GCF_003325475.1. NCBI lineage: Bacteria > Pseudomonadati > Pseudomonadota > Betaproteobacteria > Neisseriales > Chromobacteriaceae > Chromobacterium > Chromobacterium phragmitis. Next base: position 2,267,090 of record NZ_CP029495.1, on the reverse strand, counting down.
TCGACGGGCTGCAGCGAACTCTGACTTGGCAAGGCGATGGCTTGCGATGGGGCCGCCTCATCTCCGCGCCCGCAATCGGTGGAGGATGCGCCCATGACAATTCGCAAGGCCGCTCAGACTCGCAAACGGCAACCGCTGTGGCAGCGTATCAAGGCCCATCCACTGGCGCGGATCGGCCCGGGACTGATTACCGGCGTGGCGGACGACGACCCAAGTGGCATCGCCACTTATGCGCAGGCCGGCGCGCAATTCGGCCTGAATATGCTATGGACCATGCCGCTGGCCTTTCCGCTGATGGCTGCCGTGCAATCGATGTGCGGCAATATGGGCCGCGTCACTGGCAAAGGACTGGCCGCCAACATCAAAGACGCCTTCTCGCCATTGGTGTTGCGGATATTGATCGTGCTGCTGCTGATCGCCAATATTCTAAACATCGCGGCAGACGTTGCCGCCATGGGAGAAGTGACGGAATTGATCTCCGGCCTGAACCGCCACCTGATGACCACTATTTTCGTCTTTGCCATCCTGCTGCAGCAAATGTTCGTCCCTTATCATCGCTATGTGTCCTTTCTCAAATGGCTGACCCTCACCCTGCTGGCCTACACCGCGGTTCTTTTCACCGTGCATGTGCCATGGTCAGAAGTCGCTCTGCGTACGGTCTGGCCGCGCTTCACGCCCAATGCCAATGCCGCCGCCGTGGTAGTAGGCGTATTTGGCACCACCATCAGCCCCTATCTGTTTTTCTGGCAGGCATCGGAAGAAGTCGAGGACATGCTGGCCATCAAGGGTAGCCGCGCGCTGATCTTGGATAAGCGCGTCGCGGCGTCGGAGTTGCGCCGCATACGCTGGGACACCTGGAGCGGCATGTTCTATTCGGACATCACCGCTTTCTTCATCATCCTGGCCACCGCGGTCACGCTGCATAGCGCGGGCATCACCGACATCACCACTGCCGCGCAAGCCGCCAGCGCATTGCGCCCGCTGGCGGGCAATGCCGCCTACCTGTTGTTTGCCTTGGGCATTATTGGGGTCGGCCTGATCGGCGTGCCGGTCCTGGCCGGCGCGGGAGCGTATGCGGCCTCGGAGGTGATGGGCTGGAAAGAAGGGCTGGAGCGCAAGGTGCGCGACGCTCGCGGTTTTTACAGCATCATCGCCGTCAGCATGCTGCTGGGGCTCGGCATCCAGTACTCGCCGATCAGCCCGATGAAGGCGCTGTTTTGGAGCGCAGTCATCAACGGTGTCGTCGCCGTGCCTTTGATGGTGGTGATCATCATATTGGTTTCCAAAAAATCGGTGATGGGGGCATACACCGCCAGCCGGCCTATGACCATTCTGGTCTGGATCGCAACGCTGGTGATGGGGGCCGCGGTGGTGCGCATGCTGATGCCTGGCTAGTGCTTGCCAGTCCGATCCAGACGCGCCCGCAAGGCCTGCAGCTCGTCCAGCAGATCCAGCACCAGCGCCACGCCAGAGGGATTGATCTCTAGATCGCACGACAAGCGCCAGGCCACCCGCGCGCGCCGCAAGGCATCGCCACGGAAACGCCAATTCTGCGGCGACTCGCCCTGCGGCTCCAGCGCGCCCTCCCGTACCCAGCGGATAACAAAGGCCTCTTCGGCATGGCTGGCCTGGCACAGTTCAAGCAGCGTCAGCTCCAGTTGCTCCTCCACCACCACGCCCTGAGTCACTGCCGGCTGGTTCTGATTCATGATGGCTATCCTTTCAACGCGCTGCGCGGATTGAAGTCAAAGGCATGAGCCATGGCCTGGTAGGCAGCGCGCTCCCGCTCGCCCGCCACCGGTGGCAAGACTATCGTCAGCGCCACATATAAATCGCCCGGCACGGCGCCAGGAATGCCTCGCCCCTTCAGGCGCAATTGTTTCCCGGCCTGGGATCCCGGCGGTATCTTGAGCTGAACCGGACCATCAGGCGTGGGCGCTTCTACGGATGCGCCAAGCGCCGCCTCCCACGGCGACACCGGCAGATCCAAGAACACATCGCTCCCTTCGACACGAAACAGCCGATGGCGCTTGAATTCGATTTCCAGATACAAGTCGCCGGCCGGCCCGCCGCCGGGCGCCGCGCCTCCCTGCCCGGCTAGGCGCAGATGTTGCCCCGCCCGTATGCCTTTGGGGATGGCCACCGACAAGGTGCGCGTCTGCAGCACCACATGGCCGTCGGCAGTCTGGGTCGGCATGCGCAACTCCACGCTACGTTGGCAGCCATGGTAGGCATCTTCCAGATCAATCTGCACCTTGGCGTGATGATCCCGACCGACACCATGGGCATGACGGTGCCCGCCGCCGCGCGCGCGCCGGCCAAACAAGGACTCGAAGAAATCGTCCTGATCGGCCGTGCCGCCGCCGAAATCGCGGCCATGAAACTCGAAGCCGCTGTCCCAGTCAGGCGGCGGCTGGAAGTCCTGTCCGCTTTTCAGATCGCCGCCCATCAAATCATAGGCGACGCGCCTCTCAGGGTTCTTCAATACCGCGTAGGCCTCGCCGAGTTCCTTGAATCGCGTCTCCGCATCGGCCTCTTTGCTGACGTCCGGATGGAATTTCCGCGCCAGCTTGCGATATGCCTGCTTGACCTCATCCTGCGTGGCGGTGCGCGCAATGCCCAGCGTTTCGTAATAGTCGTGGAACTTCATGGCTGCGCGCTCAGGCTGCGGACCCATCGTCTCATGATTGCCTGGCTAAGCGACACGCCGCGCGGCATGATCAACTCCATTATTTGGCACCTTATAACGGCCGACCTTGGATAAAACGCACCAGTATAGCCACGACTGCCAACAACAAAAGAATATGGATGAAGCCTCCCATTGTGAAAGCCGTCAACAAACCCAAGGCCCACAAGATCAGCAAGGTGACAATGACAATTTCAAACATGGCATTCTCCCGGACACACGTCGAAACTGGAAGGTAAACGCAGTCCACATTACGCCTGCCATCAAAGGAATTGTGGCGCACGGTCAAACCGCCCAAGCGTTCTGGCATCGCCTGTCGCGCAACCCACTGTGGCAGCGACCGACCGCCGCGGGATGTAACGTTGAGTTGCGCGCCAAACTCGCCGGCTGCTGATTCAGTCATCCATCGGCCAATCGCCGTCAACCGTTTCGTACTGGTCCAAATCGTGCAGAATCACCTCGTCAAACGGGTCGTAGATCTCGGTGGTGAAACTGAAGTACTCGGTGGAGCCCGGCAGTATCTTCCGCGTCGGTAACCAAGTTTCGGGTAGCGACTTGATATCTTCTTCAGGCAACCAGAACATGTCGCCATCGCTATCGTGTTGAACAAGCGGGTCCATGATCATGCTCCTATGAAGCAAACCGCCCGCGACATTGCAAGAGGTCGGCATCCTTACCATGAATGTTAGGTAGCAGACTGTCTGTGCACTATCCAACTAAGTGGGGATGCGTATGGCTTACTCGTGGCTGGCCAATGCGCGCGACATGGCAATAGGATTGCAGCCCAGACGCCTCTTCGTGACAGCGCTGCCACAAGCTGTAAAACCTGCAGCAAGGGAGCCAGGGCCACATCCGGATTATTTAGTCGAGTCCGCGGCCATAGTCGGCCGCCTTGTCGGGCAAAGGCGTTGGCTGGTTCACATGCAGCCACTTGTGCACTTCAATGTCAGGGACCTGCCACAAATGCAAACGATCCACACTCACCACCAAGCGATTATTCGCGGCATCAAACATGAAGGCACTCCACGGCACGGCCACCCTTTTGCCGTCAAGGTCCAGCAATCCGCGAATCGACAATTCCACATACGCGATGCAGCCCGTTTTCACGTTCAGCATGATTTCCTTGATATCGCCCAGAAACACATTGCGCTGGTTGTAAACGTCGCTGCCGATCAGCTCATTCACCGCCATCAGCTCCACCTGCTCCGCTAACTGCGTATGGACTTTCACTCGGTACACCCCGTAAATATCGCGCTCTGCATAGTTCATGATCGTCTCCATAGCGAAGCCCCGCCGTGCCCAGCTCAGCCCATCTAAACGAGCGGGCTAGCAACCATTCAGGAACATCGAAGGCAACTTGCTGCTTCGCCGTAAAAAACCGGAGGCACTGAATTCCTTGCCCGGCCGGACAGCAGACCCGGCTCGCCTTGCTATATCCTGAGCGAGGGTGGCAGGGCAGTCTGTTCGCTAACCCACGCAGGCTTGTCACTTACCACTGTCCGCGCCAGCGCCTGGAACTACGCCATCGACAATCAGCGCAAGCAATACCTGATGACGGTGATCAGCCTCATCGTCGGGCTGTCGATCTCCGGCCAGACGTTTTACAGCTTCATCCTGGAGAATCTGGAGAAATGCGGCACCCTCAAGGTCATCGGTGCCAAAAAAGGAGGCGAGCTGGTGGTGATGATTCTGTTCATGGCTACTTTCACCGCGGTCACCGGCTTTGGCCTGGGCATAGGGCTGATCACGCGGCTGATCACCCTCGCCCGCTCGCAGCTGCCCAACTACGCGACCATTATCACCTTCTGGAACCTGGCGCTGGCCTTTGGCATGGTGGGGATCATCGCCGCCATCTCCAGATATTTCGCCATCCGCCGAGTGCTCAAGATTGAAACATTCGACATCTTCCGCGCCTAAGCGCAATCCAGCGCCGCCATGATTCGCAAAACCGGTTTTTTCGAGCCGGCTTACTATCTATGTTGGATAACGCACCGACATCTGCCCGCTTAAGCCCCAAAGTCAGCCTGCCAACGCCTCGCAATCCTGCGGGAAGTTGGATAGCTAAAGAGGTCACCATGGACAAGCACAAGCAGCAGAATGCCTCCCCCAAGGATGCCGCCGCGGCCCCAAAGCCGTGCGCTGACAGCGCCAAGCCAGGCGTCGGCCCCACCCAAACCACCGGCCAACAGCATCCTGCCAGCGACGCCGCTCCGCGCGCTCCTACCAAGCAGGCTGGCGGCCAAACCGGGCTGGCTCACGAAAGCCCTCCTGGCTATACCCCACCCAAGGCCTGAACGCGCAGTCACAGCAAACCTCAGCGCCGACAGCCGGCTTGAGCGCTGATCCCGGATCAGGGTAGCGCGCCACTGGCTCCCGCAATGGTTGACTGTCTGGCCGCGAATCAGACACAGCGATCGCTCCGCCCTAGGCGGGGCGATCTACGGTTGAGCAAAAGAAGTCGATCATGCTTACCCCATCCATGCAACGCGCAAGCCGCTTTACTCTGTTTCTTGCCTACGCCGCGCTGATCACCGTTTCTGCAGGCGCCCGCGGCAATACCGTCAGCACCATGCCGGACAACCCGCCCGCCTCGACGCAAACCATGGGCGATACCTATGCCGAAGGCACCGAGGTGAGCAGCTATGTCTCGGACGCCATGATTGCTGGCAAAGTCAAAGCCGAGCTGTTCCGCGATCCTGATCTGACCTCGTACGAAATACGAGTGGAAACCGATAACGGTCGAGTCATGCTGAGCGGGCAGGTGGATACCCAGGCCGAGGTTGACCGGGCCTGAGATCTGACGCTGGGCGTCAAGGAGGTCCGGGTCATCATCAACTACATGCGAGTTCACGACTCGCAATAATCCGTCCCACCCCGACCGATCCTGCCTCATCCGTTTGGGGAGGGCATGGTTGCTGCCTCTGCATCGCCATGCGCATACATATACTGGCGCGACCACGGCAAACCATCGGCATGACGGCCAGCCTTATGACAGAGCACTTGGTAGATGCTCACCACATCATGGCGGAAAGCGTAGGCGCAGCCGGAAAGATATACCCGCCAGATACGATACTTCTCCTCGCCCACTTCCTGGCGGATGCGAACGCTCTGGTTTTCAAAATTCATTGTCCAGCACGACAAGGTCTTGGCATAGTGGCGGCGCAGATTTTCCACATCCAGCGCCTCTAGCCCGCCCTGCTGCATGGTGCGCAGCACCTCTCCGATATGTGGCAGCTCCCCGCCGGGGAAGACATATTTCTCAATGAAGCGGCCAGCACCGAACGGCACCTCCAGGCTATCCGCGCTGGATAGGGTGATGCCGTGATTCAGCGCCATCCCGTCATCGCGCAGCAGGCTGTGGATCCGGCTGAAGTAATCCGGCAAGCCCTTGAGACCAACATGCTCGCACATCCCCACGCTGGCGATGCGATCGAATTGGCCTTGGGTGTCCCGATAATCCTGCAAGCGGATCTCGATGCGGTCTTGCAGGCCCGCGGCGCGCACCCTGGCTGTCGCCGTTTCATATTGATTCTGCGACAGCGTGATGCCCAGGCAATGCGCGCCAAAGCGTTGCGCCGCCCGCATCACCAGCCCGCCCCAGCCGCAGCCGATGTCGAGCAGGGTCTGTCCCGGCGTCAGCTTCAACTTGGTCAGGATATGATCCATTTTCTTGACTTGCGCCTCGGCAAGGCACTCCTCGCCGGTTTCGAAATAAGCGCAGGAATACACCATCAGCGGGTCCAGCCATAGGGTGTAGAACGTATCAGACACATCATAGTGGTACTGGATGGCCTGCCGATCCGCCTTGCGCGAGTGGCGGAAATAGCTGGCAATCGCCTTAAGGCGGCTGTCGCTGCCACGGGACAAGGAATAGGCCAAGTCTATGATGTCATCCAGCGCGCCCTCCACATCGAAAACCCCACGCACATAAGCTTCGCCCAAACCATCCAGGCTAGGCGACAACAAGTAACGCAGCGCGGAGGCTTCCCTGACGTACAGCGTCACCAATGGCCGCTCGAAAGCGCCAAAATCGATCTGCCTGTCATCCCAAACCAATCTCGCCGCAAACGGATTGCGCTGTCGTATCTGTTGCGCCCATTGCTCCATATCATTCTGCCAAGCCATGATCCGGCCTCCTTTGATGAAGAAACCAAGATTGCCCTGCGCATGCATATCGGCATGGTCCCGTGCGCGCTGGCGCGCGGGACGCAGCATAGGCTGTGGCAAAATAACCCGATAGGGTGCGATTGATATGTGCGCTTACGCACATAGCAACTGTCGTTATTGACAGTCGGTTATGTTCGCTGGCGAACAGTGGCCGCCACCGCTGCCGAATATGATGGGCACTGAAACTCACCATGTCCATGGCTTACGAAACAAAGCACCCTAACTTTACGCCATAGCATTCGAGGAGAGTCTCAGACCCCTTTCAAGGAGTTCCACCATGATCAATCCCCTACACAATCTACAGAAAGCCCTATTGCTGGCCGCCACCGGGCTGATGCTGTGTCTGGCTAGCGCCTATACCCTGGCCGAATCGGCGCGCGATCTGGATGAGGCCGCCCTGCAATCGCTGCACATGCTGTATCAAACGAGCCCTGCGGCGGAAAGTCTCTCCCACAAGGCCTCCGCCATCCTGGTGTTTCCCAAGATTGTCAAAGCCGGGCTGATCTTTGGCGGCGCATACGGCGAAGGCGTGCTGCTGGAAGGAGGCCAACCCAACGGCTACTACAACTCAGTCACCGCATCCTGGGGATGGCAGGCAGGCGCGGAATCCTATGGCTATGTAGTATTTCTGATGAATCAGAAAGCCGTCCGCTATCTGAAAAAGTCCATGGGTTGGGAAATCGGCACCGGCCCCAGCGTAGTCGTGGTTGATGCCGGCACGGCGAAAAACTTGAGCTCGACGACATTGCGCAACGACGCCTATGCCTTCATCTTCGACCAGGAAGGCCTGATGGCCAGCCTGAGCATAGAAGGCACCAAGATTTCGCTCATCAAGCGTTAAGCCCATCCCAATCTGATGCCGCCTTGCGCCGCCTCGTCGTACCATCGGCACGGCCAAGGGCGGCGCGCCGGCTCCAGAAACCATGCGGCGCCAGGCCAAATGATTTGGCATGTGCGCTCCAACGCACAGACCGCTACCCATCCTTGCCGCACGCTCGGCAGTACTGAACTCTGTTCCATCGCAGGCGCTCAACCTTGAAGCCGAGTACGAATCACGCGTGAAGGAGTCTCCCATGCCCAGATACCACATCAAAACCGAACGCAACACCGCGGGACATTTTGTTGGCAGGTCTGTCCACAATGCCCAGCATCCTCCGCCTTCGCATATCTATCCCTTGTACGAGATGGCGGAGTCTGAAGCCATGCGGCTGGAAAGGGAGAGCAATGGGCAAGAGGCTGCCGCCACGCCGTCGCAATCCACCATCGCTCCCCTCCTGCATCGCCGCTGATGGGAGTGATGCCATGACAGACACCTCGTCCTCCGCGCCAAGCGCTGTCGACCACAGCCTTTCGCCGCAACAACTGATGGCGTTGGAAGCCGAACTATTGCAGGCGCGCGATGCCTTGCTGCGCGCCAGCCGGGAAACGGAGCGCCATCTGCAAAGCTTCCTTGCGATCTCCGACGCAGACGAACGCGGCCAACAGGCAGAGGAGCATAGGATGGACTTGACGGTTCAAGAGAGGGAAAAACTGCAATTGCAGCGGATAGATCAAGCCTTGCAACGCATACGCGACGGCAGTTACGGCTACTGCGCAGTCAGCGGCGAGCCCATCGGAATAGACCGCCTTAAGGCTCAACCCACCGCTACGCTATCGCGCGCTGCTCAGGAAAAACTGGAAGCCTGGCAAAAACGGAGCTAGCTATTCTGCTATGGCAGCGGCCCGGACAGGCGTTGATACTCCTTCTTCACCACTTCGTAGCATTCGCAGGTGCGCTGCTCCAGCCCAAAACGATCGAGAATGGTGATATGCCCCCGCACATAGCGGATCAAACCGGCCTTCTGCAACTTCAGGGCGGCTTCGGTCACGCCCTCGCGGCGGACGCCCAGCATATTGGCGATCAACTCCTGGGTCATGACCAACTCGTCCCCGGCCAAGCGATCCCGGCTCAACAGCAGCCAGCGGCACAATTGCTGATCCAGCGAATGGTGGCGATTGCAGACCGCGGTTTGTCCCATCTGGGTGATCAAGGCCTGGGTATAGCGCAGCAGCAGATGCATCATCGGCCCCGCGCGATTGAACTCGTCTTTCAAAGCCTGCGCTTTCAAGCGATAGCCATAGCCGGCGCTTTGCACCACGGCGCGGCTGGGCGTGGTCTCCCCGCCCATGAACAGGGCGATGCCGACAATCCCCTCCCAGCCCACCACCGCGATTTCCGCCGAAGCCCCATCCTCCATCACATACAGCAGCGACACGATCGCTGTCGTTGGAAAGTAAACATGGCTCAGCGCGCAGTCCGGCTCATACAGCACCTTGCCCAAGGGCATTTCTACCGGCTCCAGATGCGGGCGCAGCCGCAACCACTCAGCCTCCGGCAATCCGGCCAGCAAACCATTCCGCCTAGGATTATCGTCGATGGTCATCATCCCTCCCGAGTGAGCGCGCGCTGGGCCGGCTCGCATGAATCGGCAATTATCCAGCATATGCAATGCCGTTAATCTTTACTATGGCTGCCAATCATTGCGCGCTATGTGTGACAGCGTACAGATCAATCGCGGGAAAAGCGCCAATTCTTAAGCACTGTCACAAGCTGTTTACGATCCGTGTCCGTCTGCGGCCGGTGTCTGCCGGATGGAACGCGCCGCCAGGAGCATCGCCATGAACCCCATCACCTTATTCATTATCACCACCTTGTTCCTACTAGGCGCGCTGGCCAATTTCCAGGGCTATCTAGCGCCGGCCATTGTGCTATGGGTGGCCGCCGCCATCGTGTCGCAATCCTTACGCATGGCCAATACCTGGCAAAAATGTGTGGTGTTGCGCGCCGGCAAATTGCGCGGAGTCAGCGGACCGGGCCTGTTCTTGATCATCCCGGTGGTAGACAACGTGGTGGCAACCATAGACGAAAGAATCCAGACCACCGCCTTTAATGCCGAACAGGCCTTGACCCGCGACACGGTGCCAGTGAACGTGGATGCCATCATCTTCTGGCATGTCCATGACGCGCAAAAGGCGGCGCTGGCCATCACTGATTATCGCCAGGCTATAGACCGCGTGGCGCAGACCTCGCTGCGTGAAATGATAGGCTCATCGATGCTGGGCGTGCTGCTGAGCGACCGCCGCAGCACCGACCAGGAACTGTGCCGCAAGATAGGCGAAAAGACCGCGGAATGGGGCATTACGGTGCGCTCAGTGGAAATCCGCGACGTTGCCATACCAGTGGCGTTGCAGGACTCGATGTCGCGTCAGGCGCAGGCCGAACGAGAAAAGCAGGCCCGCATCATCTTGGGGTCCGCCGAAGCCGAAATCGCCAACAAGTTCGTCGAGGCGGCCAATGTCTATGCCGACCACCCGGCCGCGCTGCAATTGCGGGCAATGAACATCATCTACGAAACCACCAAGGAGCGCGGCACCACCATTCTGATCCCGAGCACCATGGTGGACAGCCTGAATCCAATGGTCGCCGCTGGCACAAGCCGCGCCTCCAAGCGACAGGCCACGCCCCACGCCTCCGCCAACCACGCCAACCCGGTCGAATCCACCGCATTGAAATAAAGTCCGGTATTTGAAACGCTGTTTGATAGACCACATCGACCACCCACTAATTATTCCTGATCGGAATTCGGTGCCGCCTCGCGCAATATAATCGCCGGAAATAGGACAACCCACGCGAGGCGCTGCACAAAAACGCTACCCGGCCGGCCCATTCTTCGCATTCAGCATACTGCTAGTATCCAACCTCTTCAGATCAATATCTGCTTAGTCATCCCCCAATCGACGTCACCAACCTGATTTTCCCCTATGTACGTTATCGAACAGACCATCCAAAAACCGAATGCCAATCTACAGATTCTTAATGGCTGCCTGGAGATCATGCGATGAAAAACGATATGCAATTACAACAGGATGTAATAGCGGAACTTAATTGGGACCCATCTATCAATGCCACCCATGTAGGCGTATCTGCTAGTGATGGCGCGGTAACGCTAACCGGACATGTCAGCAGTTATGCCGAAAAATGGGCAGCGGAGCGCGCGGCGCTGCGCGTAGCCGGCGTCAAAGCGCTGGCCATTGAAATGGATGTCCAATTACCGAATGCAGACCGGCGTGACGATGCCGATATATCCCGATCAGTCGCCAATCTACTGCAACAAATGGCTGAAATACCTAAAGAAGGTTTGCAAGTCATGGTGGAAAAGGGTTGGGTCACGCTATCTGGAACGGTGGAATGGGATTATCAGCGCCAAATCGCTACACGGATGGTACGACATTTACTGGGTGTCACCGGCGTGAGCGACAATATCGCCATCCGCCCCAAACTATCCATGAACGAGGTGAAGGGTGGTGTGGAAAATGCGCTTCGCCGCCGGGCCATAGCCGATATGGACAGCATTTCCGTAACCATTCAGGGATCAGATGTGATTCTGAATGGTTCAGTGCATAGCTGGTCTGAACGCGAATTAGCCGATCATGCCGCCTGGGGCATGCCGGGCGTACATCAGGTGATCAATAGAATCAAGGTAGCAATCTAGATCAATATGACAAAGGCATTTTAAATCATGCATCCTTAAAGGAAATATCATGAGCTCAGCACAATCCCCAGTTTATGTTTACAACACCCATCAAGAAGCGGAGGATGCCATCCGCCTGCTAAGCAAAGGTGGTTTCGACGTAAAAAAACTATCTGTCATTGGGAAAGGCTACCACAGCGAGGAAAACCCGGTCGGTTTTTATACCGTAGGCGACAAAATGAAAGCCTGGGGAGGCATAGGCGCATTTTGGGGTGGTTTATGGGGATTACTGCTTGCTCCCGCGGTTTTCTTTTTGCCTGGCGTGGGAATGGTTGCCATGGCCGGCCCGGTTGTTGCAGCACTGGTCGGTGCCCTGGAAGGCGCGGCGATTGTGGGCGGGGTATCCGCATTAGGCGCTGCGCTGACCCGAGTTGGCATTAACGCCGAACAGGCAGTGAAATACGAAACCGCGCTGAAAGCCGATAAATATGTGCTGGTGATACACGGTGGAGAAGCCGACGTTGCCAAAGCGCATGCCATTCTAGATATTTCGACGGGATGGAAAGAAGCCTAATTCGAGTAGCACCATATAGCTACCGCGCTATCGGAATCTCAACACCCATTTAGAGCCGATAACAAAATTTCTCAATAACCCGTAAGTAAATCAGGGAGCAAGCTAGCTGTTGCATCTCAGAGGCGCTGTTGCATAAATCCTGAACAGGGCGAGTTTCCCCTTTTCCCAAGCGGACTTATGCCACCGCCACCGTGTATGGACGGCCCAGCATGCTGAAACGGTTCAAGATGGCAGCGCGTACTTGCAGCTCTGCCACTTGGCTATCGAAGCGACGGGCCGTCACCCTTTCACCCAACCGTTTGAAGCAATGCATCTTGGTTTCCACCAGGCTGCGGCGATGGTAGCCGCTCCAACGCTTCCAGATCGCCCGGCCTAGTCGTTTGGTCGCCCGCAGGATCTCGTTGCGAGCCAGCACACCCAGCGAGTTTCCTTTCCATGGTTTCGCATTCTTGCGGGTCGGAATGCACCCGATCGCGCCCCGCGCGGCAATCGCCTCGTGACATGCCTTGGTATCGAAAGCCCCATCGCCGCTCACACAGGCTATCGGCTCATCTGCGGGGATTTGTGCCAAGAGCGAAGGCAACATTTGCGCATCGCCCTGGCGGTTATCTGTCACCTCGATGGCGCGGATCTGCAGGGTTTCCGCATCGATGCCCAGATGCACCTTGCGCCACTGCCGGCGATATTCCGCGCCATGCTTCTTGGTTTTCCACTCACCTTCGCCCAGCATCTTGATGCCGGTGCTATCCACCAGCAGATGCAGCGCGCCTGAACTTTTCTGATAGGGAATTCTGACCTGCAGCGTCTGCTGCCGTCTGGACAACGTGCTGTAGTCGGGGGCGCCCCAGCCTAAGCCGGCCAGCTTGAGCAGACTTTGGATGAAACCGATGGTCTGCCGCAAAGGCAGTCCAAACAGGTTCTTGATAGTCAAACAGAATGAATAGCCACATCGCTATAGGTCTGCGCCCGTCCGCGTTTGCCACGAGGAGCGGCCTGCCATGACATGCTCGTGTCCAGCCAAACGGACAGAGAGCCGCGTTGGATCAGGGCTTGGTTGTAGGCGTTCCAGCTGGTCGTTCGATAGCGTTTTGGAGCGGGCTTGGTCATGCCGCTATCCTACCAAGCTGCGGTGGAGAAGGATTTGTGCAACAGCGCCCATGTGGGGTGTCGCCGGAGGACTTAACGATGCGGAAATCGCAGGTGTGGCCGCCTATTTCGCAGGACAGAAGCCTCAGCCCAACGCGGCCGGTGGTGAGGCTGCGAAAATTGCGGCAGGAAAAGAAATTTTCCTGCATGGAAAAGGTGATGCCGTACCTGCCTGCTTTGCCTGTCATGGTAATCAAGCAGAGGGGACCGAGCAGGCTCCCCGTCTAGCGGGCTAGCATGCTGCCTACCTACTCAAGCAACTGCATGTTTTCTCTACCAGCCAACGCCCCTCCGCGGTGGCAATGCAAGCCATTATTCATGGACTCGATGAGGATGATTTGAACAACCTGGCAGTCTATCTGCAAAGTTTGTAGCAAAACACTGGACTATTTCCCCACCAACACATCACTATCTGTAGGGCAATCTACCAAAGCTTTAAGTTATTACTACAGCCAAAGGTCCGGACTCTCATAGGCAATACACCCATTGCCATCGCATCACAATCAATCGCAGATCGCACTTGATCATCGTTCTTGGCAAGATATGGGATAACGGCATTGCAAAGATTGCTCAGCTCCTTTTCGCTGTCCAAGTGTATCCTCCCAACACCAAGATGATAGTACTGTTGCTTATTCCGATTGCAGTTGTTGTAGCACCCCTTGCCTTGCGATATGGCCATCCAATACTCACCTATCTGGTCACCATAGTACGCATCCGCCTGAACCTTATCGGCATCAAACACAAACAAGCAGTGGTAATGATAGCTAGCCTCTTCCGTGTACTCCAAAGCCCATACCCAACCCAGGCAATGTTCAAAGATGCTAGGCTTCCCACGACGATTGTTCCAAAGCCTTATCTTGTAATCCTGAATCTCAAACACAGACATGCCCTGCTGAAACTGGTCTTTTATCAGAAAGTCCACACGCACTGCCATGACTCTCTTGTAGCCATTACGTTTGCAGTTCAAGATGAAATTGATCGCACTCTGGCAATTTACCTCAGAAAATGCATAGTCAGGTTGAAAAGAAATATTCATAGAGATCCCTTTACTTGCTCCTCTCAATGAATAGGGATAACAAATAATAATTTAACTTGCTTATTAATGACCCATGGCTTGTCAATTACTGCCATGGCTTTGATTATCAAGACAGCTGCCTAGGCAAGCACCTCTCTTCTTAATGAAAAGAAATGAATAATCCAATAATAAACATATACCAGAATGAACTACATTAAAAAATGCAGGAACTCCTTGTATGAAGATTTCAAAAATGTCCTCAGGGCGGGCAATTAATAAAACAGGTTAATATACAGAGTTATTAGCTTCCATTTCTAGTTTAATCAAAAAAATAGCTACTATTGCGAGACCTCATCCTCGCAGAATTATTTAACAACTAGTAAACCAGCCAACCCGCAGTGGCGTCAATCCCCAAAAATTAATATAAGACTCACTTGCCCAGGAATATACGCTGCTCCATCCAAGTCAACGCGGCATTCACCATGTTTTTTGTTGCGCATTCGCACATATCAAAAAAGAACTGGATCAGAATTCGGTATTTAGCTTAATGTGGATAAAGCATCGGAATGAGGCAAAAAAAAACCGGCAACCATCAAGGTCACCGGTTGAGATCTGCCAGCGCCGCCTGCGCCGCTGCGGCCAGACCGCAGCTGGCGCAATCGCGCAGGATCAGAAGGTAGGCTTGCAGCGGGAGGTGCGATAGGTATTCAATGCCATGTTCAGCGCTACTGGATCACCGTAGAGATTAGGCATCATGTCGATCAAACCTATCTTCCCTACCAACCACTCCTTAATCCAACCACGCTGCCGCAGCACGCCAAGCGCCCGCTCCAAACGCGCTTTGTCGCGCAACTCGCTCAGCACATGCTTGCGGATGTCGTTCTTGACCAAGTAGCGGTTGCAACGCTTCTGGGCGAACTGGTGCAACCACGGTTGCAGTCTATCCGCGTCCTGCTGTTCCTGCGGGTACTCCGGCGGCGGTACAAAAACGCGGATGTACTCATTGATGTACCAGGTCATCACGGCATAGGCTCGCTCCAGCATGTCCAGGCTGATGATGGTATGACCGCTTTCGAAATACTCGAACACGCCTGCCAATCTAGCCAAGTGGCGCGGCGTCTTGGCCGCGTAATCCTTCACATTCGCCAAGCTCTGGCCAGGACGCATGGCAACCTCAATTTGCTCGCGTATCTGATGGTAACGCCGGGCCGCTTCCGGGCTAAAGGTCAAGACGCGTTTTTCCAGCAAGGGCTCGCCATCAGCAGTTATGCTGTCTTGCAAACACTGCGTCACACGATCATGAAAACCGCTCAGCTCTTGCGGATCGATTTCGATCGGACCCACATAACGGTCGCCTTGATTGTTGTCGGGGCGGCATACCAGAAAGCGAGACATCGCTCCCAGTTCGCGCGCTTCCTGTCCACTGCGCTCCATGTATCGCTCAAAGGGGCCAGGTTGAATCGCCAGAATCAGTGCCACGCGGGGATCTTGCACGAACATGGGCTTGTCCCGCGAAACCCGCTCAATGGACAGCGATTGAATCTCCCAGCGCTGATTGAGCATCGCCATCGCCTGCCCCATATGGCCGTTGAAGTAGCTGGCGGCTTCATCGTTTACCAAGCTCGCATTCGGCCAGTGATCGCACAGCCCCTGGCAGAAGGCTTCAGGCGTGGCATCTTGATAGGTCAGCATGGTCTTGCCTGGACGCTTCGGCTCTTCCGCCATATGCTGGGTCAAGCGCTGCTTGCAGGCATGCATGTCCCCTCCTTTCCGAACCACCTTGCGCAATGCCTGTTCGTACTCGGCCCGTTCCAGATCCCATGCACGATGTTCTGCTTGGAAGTCTGCCATCGCTTGCTCATACTGCCGATGCCTTGCATTTTCAAATTCAACCAGCGGCTTGCGCATCATATTCAAAGAAGGCGTTTTCCCCACGCCCGTGTCGGCAATGATCAACACCCAGTTCGACAGAGGGCAAAGCGGCCCATTCGGGATCTGCACGCTGCCCAGGCCTTGCAGGGCTTCGGACATGACTGCGATGCCCAGCGTAGCCACCATCGAGTCCGGTGCTTGAATCAGTGCTTGCGTAGCACAAACCGCACTCTGGAGCTTCTTCGGCAAGGTCAGCATAGGAAAGTAGCTTTGGCGCGGCAGGGAAGAATTGCTAGGTTTCATGCAGCGTTCCCTTTCATCAAACGTTCGACAGCATCTGTAGGCCAGCGCAATTGGCCATTCGGCAGCTTGACTGGCCGAACGCCAAAGTAGCTGCCCGTAGCGGCGAAACGCTTGCGAATCGTCTGCGGGCGCAATGAAAGCCCACTTGCAAACTCGTTAGTATTCAGATACTGACTCTGACTCATCTGAAAGTCTCCTAAAAGGGTGAAGGGTGGGGACAGCTCTTCTGTCGTTGATCCCCGTTGAAGCGAAGCCAGGATACGAACGGGGGCAACGCGACACACCCGGAAATCTGCGGAGACACGTCAAGGCATGCGGTCAGGAGGCGGTTTGGTGAGTTAGTATTAGGACCTTCGTCCCTATGAGGCATTTGAAGAGGACGTAGTACCAATCGTTATAGGCAGTTTTGATCGATCGGACGGCAGCATAATCAATGGCATACGTAGCATGCCGATTCGCTGGTTATCACATTGTTGTAAGGCGCTAGTGAACATGGAAAAACAAAAAAACGCTGAAGAGTTTTTTAAGATGATGCTTGAACTTGGGGGGAAAGAGAAAATTATTACCCCCTGCTATGCTGATTTTATCCAAGCGATATCCATCATTTTTGATCTGAACAAAGACGGCAAAAAAGGAGCGCGGCCACGGCAAATGTCCGAGTCGCGCAGCATGCTGCGACGGCAGACAATTCATACTGAAGTTGTGACGGGCATCTTTGACATATGCCAAGTGGAAGATAAAGACCGTTTCTTTTTAAAAGCATGCTTTTTGAAATTTGAAAACATGCTTTCCCATTTAAAATCCATTCCTATTTACTCGCCTAAGTCGCGTACGCACGGAGACGTGTGTTTTTTCTGGCTGGTGGCTTTGCCGCAAATCATATCCTTACTACATTATTGTCGAGACGTTCTAGGCATCGTATTTGCACGTGAACTCCTGTATTACTTAGCAGGGGTAGCACAACAAGACCAGCCTGAAGTAGCTTGCGTCAAACAACTAAAGATGGACATCTCTGAGCTGCTAGGCGGCATTGAATGTCCAGATTTCAAGATTGCGATGGGACGGATTGATCATCGCTCATTCCCGAAGTCGCAATCTATTGAAAACATGCTTGCCAGCCTTAGTACCGAGATATGCGAATCAATCGGCGAAGAGAAATCCAAGGAAATTGTGCAACAAGCAAGACTTAAACTACTTGCCGCCAAAGTGGTATTTAAAACGTTTAAAGCGTTAAGTAAAAAAATAAGTCCAGCAGTGTTTCCCAATACAGAAAAACTTTTTGAAAGCCATCGAAAACTATGCCAGCACTATGTGTGCAATCCAGACATTGATGAAAACAACTTTGATTTTTTACAGAATGATGATTTCTACGCAATTATAGAATTTTACTTTGAATCGATTGGTTATGTTGATCCAGAAAACCTGCCTAATGAGGTGTCGCGCACACTAGGGGATCTGATTCGATACTCCAATCGGGCATTTCTACCGATGGCGGCTCTGTTTAAATTCCGCTGGGATTTTGAAAGACACCGAGTCAACGACTCTTACATAAGACAGTTCGAAAAGGCTTTCTTGTTCACGACGAAGAACTACCAATATGGTCTACCAGCCGCTAAAATCGCCAGTGTACTGTTGGCTCTAAAAATTAAAATGAGCGACAGCATTCCGCATCAAAGTCTGGAACCGCTAGCGATGGTGCTTATGGAAAACTCTCCAATCGAAAACGAACTTGCTTTGCTGTGTGATACGCCATTTGGGTCCGAGCCTCTAAGTAGGCCATATACCACGGATTACAATGTAGCCAAGGCGATACACTCGTTCAATCAAGACATTAGGAGTGGAAGAATAGATACAGGACTATGCAATCCATTGATGGGGTTAGACAAAATCTTACAGCACATTTTCGCAAAACTAGATAATGGGGAATTTTTTGCAACAGAATATTCCTTGCCCAAAACCTTGATGCTCATGAAGCCAGTCAAAGCGTTTGAAATGGACTTGTACGATGCATTAAAAGGTATAAATGGTTTGCTCAACAAATTTAATTTGATTGAGCTGATTCAGGATGGAAGCTACAGAGTCCGTGCAGAGACCTCGTTAGCTGGTGAGGCAATAAATCGATACCTGAAGCTTACAGACGTCGAAAAGATTGAAATCTTAAAAAAAATAGACTGTGAACAATGCGCCAGAGATCTGGCAGACGTGCAGTAAAACACACTGGATGGCTTTCTCTTTGTTGAGAAAGCCTCCATGTGACCAAATTCCTACCGGCTAGTAACGATCCCAGCCTGCTCAAGTATCCACATCTCGATTTTGTCATGCCAAACACGTAATAGATCTATAGGCCGCCGACGGTAATGCTTTTCAGCAATAGCGCTAGGCTTGTGCCCCATGATTTGAGCGACTATGCCCGTAGGGCACTCTACCCACTCAGCAAGCGTGCCGAAACTGCGGCGCAAGCCATGAATGGTAAGATGAGGGAGTTCCGCTTCAAGAAGAGCCCTACGATGGGCAATGCGTGGTTCCGCGATTTTACCGTCTGCGGATGTCGTACTAAAAAAAACCCACGGCGAAGGTTGCCAGGATTTGCCCTGCTGCTCCAGTTTCATCAGTATGCGTTTGTTAGGCGGTGCCTCATTAAGGCGCTTCAAGTCTTGCAGAAGGCTTGATAGATATGGTGTCAATGGGATAACACGGCCATTTTCCTCAACCTTGTCCGCAATCGATAGGCTACGCCATTTGAAGTCCACATCCTCCCAGCGTAGCCCTGCCATTTCTTCTCGCCGCGCGCCGGTAATCAGCAAAGCTTGCAAATAGGTGGCAATCACAGGGTTACTTAGTGATCGAACAGCAGCAAACCACGCTGTCAGTTGCTCCCGTTGCAAGCAGTCAACTTTGATCTGCTGTTTCGGCAAATGCTCACGTATCCGCTTGTTCGTACAAACCTCAGGAGAGGCCAACCCCTCATATTCCGGTTGTTCTTGGCTCCAAGTGATGAAAGCCTTCAACAACGAAAAAGCCAACCTAGCCCTTGCGGGACGGATTTTGACCTCTTCCCCCAGCCAAGCGTCTACCGTTTCTCGAGTCAACTCTGACAGTCTAAGCACCATCAGCGCGGCAAGTGGGCCTGGTACAATTTGGCGCCCCCCTTTCTTAGCAGACCGGCCGCCAGTTTCTGAAAGACGCAGGTGATCCAAATAGTGCCGGTCGGACCACTTTTCCTTACGCACCTCCAAATATTGATCCCAAGCCTCTCTAACAAGTAGGTCATGCCTTAAAGACTCAGCTCTTCGGGCTTCATGTGCGGCTTGTTGCTCTGCGCGAACCTCTCTTGGATCCTTGCCATCATCAATCAAAGTACGCAGCCGTGCGGCCTCAGTTCTAGCTCTACCAAGCTCCCAAGCACGGGCATCGCCGATGGTCATGCGGACTGTTTTTCCAAACAAGCGTGACTCGAAAATGTAGGCCCTTGCCCCCTTGGAAGTGACTCTTAACCCAAACCCCGGAGTCTTGGCATCCCAGTAAATTGTCTGCTGCTTGCCTGCTTCGCACTGAAAGCCCTCGACCCGTGCAGCAGTAAAGTTTTGCTTGCTCACAACCACTCCATGTAGGCAATATGTAGGCAAATACTAAGGTAGTCAGTCATTGCCGGTCAACAGCAACAACAGGCCAAACCCAGATTAATTCCTTATATTTCCTGATGTTAGGAGTTAAAATCAACAAATATCAACCAAAGTGAATCAATTAAATTTGCGGAATCATAATCCGCAGGTCCGGGGTTCGAGTCCCTGATTCGCCACCAAAGCACAAAGGGGTTGCCGCGTTTCGCGGGCAGCCCCTTTTTCCTTTCATCCCTATCCCGTCTCCAGCGCTTGCTTCTCGAGAAGCATGTAGAATGCGGCATCGCTCGAAGCATCAGCCATGCATGCGTGAAACGCGGGCAGCGCCCTAGCGCTCCATCATTCCATACAAATACAATCACATTCAGCACAAAAACCACTTCAGGCACGGCTCCCACATCTCTATGGGTTTTCCAGATCACGCGTACCGCCCCCGAATGAAAGCGCCGTTGTCGGCTGAGCACTGCTATCATTCAACCGCTGCGGCATCGACATCGCAGCCGGATATCTGACTCACTCTCCTCGATGCGCATGAAGAACCAGAGTCCCTGCTTTGAACGATATTTTCCCGTATCATCCAACCAGCGATCTCAAGGCCTTGCTTTGGCTGGCGTCCCCATTTTTTCGCATGGTTATCGTCATGCCGCGCTCAAAGCCCTTAGCGTGACGCTGATCGAGCGACACGCTCAAAACCAGCATGATCCGGATCGATGAAATCCAACGCCTCATCGCTCCGCGTGCTTTTCAGATTGCCATCAAGCAGCCCAAACGCAATGTAAAGCGTCTCGCAATGTAGGCCGATATTCAAATACCGCAGGGCATCATATTAAGACATCATGAATACCACGCCTCAAATAAGCGTTATCGTTCCGGTTTTTAACGCTTCCAAACATTTGGATCACTTGCTGCAGAGCCTATTCGATCAAGACATTCGCGAAATTGAAGTCATTGCAGTCAACGACGGCTCTACCGATGGCTCGCTCTCCATTCTGGAAAAATGGTCGAACATCGATTCTAGATTGATGGTCATCGACACGCCCAACGGCGGTCCGAGCAAGGCCCGCAACATCGCGATCAGCCATGCTCGGGGCGATTGGCTTTGTTTTGCCGATGCGGACGACTGGGTCGCGCCCGAGACATTGCGATATTGGCAGTCGCTTGCAGAGCGGCATGAAGTGGACGTCCTGATCGGAAACGCTTTCTCCTTTGACAAGGATCCGGCCGAGAAACGAGAAATGCTCTTCACCCAGCAGCCATGGGGCGCATGCCTCGATGGAGAATCCTGGATAACCCACGCCGTAGCGCAAAACGAATGGCCGCATTACTGTTGGCTACAGTTCATCCGTCGCGATTTCTTAGCATCCCATGCGATCGCCTTCCCCGAAGGCGTCATACACGAAGATGTGCTCTGGACCATGGAATTGGCGCTTGCCGCGGAAAGAATCTATTTCGCCGCAGAACCCTGCTACGGCTACCGGCACAACCCGGCATCAATCATGCACAATACCGATGCGGCGGCAGTCGCACGCCGCATCCGAGGCTATCTGTTCCTGATAGGCGAAATCGTGAAAACTGGCAGGGAGACCAAGGGAGCTTTGCGCAAAGCGCTATTCTTGCAAGCAAACCGCGAATGCGGGCACCTGCTCGGCTTGTTCCGCAAGAGGGTGCAAGATATGCAGACGCGGCGCTCTTTGGCGTGCGAAGCCATGCAAAAGATACCCTTCAAATTGTTGCTGCGCGAAGCCCGCAGCGCCAAGGAAGCCTGGAGGATAGCCCGGGCCTGGCTGCTGCTCAAAGCCATGGCGGCGAAGGCCTGACCGACTGCGTCGCCCGGCAACGCAAGCGTTGCCGAGAACGACCCTTTCTCGGTGGCCCGCGCAAAACGAAAGCCCTCCCGCCCCGCAACGGCATGGCGAATCCAGATCGGCCTGCGGATGACGATGATCGACGCCCCCTTGCGCAACGGATCGCCGTCGGCATGGGTTTGTCCAGCGCCGGCAACTCAAATGCCCGGTCCAAAACGTGATCAAGCGCAGTGTCAGCCAAGGCGGCCGCCACAAGCAAGCGGCAGCGCCGAGGCGATAGCATGGCGATCACTGGAAGTTAGCGTTCTGGAGACATGCCGGCACTGCCGACTCGACTTATCCACAAGGAACGCCAGATCGTCATTTCATCCACAGCGGCGCGCCCCGATCACCCCGCCGGCAACGCCCGCCCCAGCAAGAAGACCACATCCATGGCCCTGGCGTCCTGCGCGCCCATCACCCGGCCCCAATGGCTGTCAGACAGACGGCTGGAAATGAAGGCGTCAGCCATCGCCTGCGGCGCGCGCTCGCGCAACAGGCAGCCCTGCGCCGTCAGCGCCAGTTGCTGGGCGAAGCGCCGGCCCTGAACCTCCAGTTCCGGCGGCGATAGCGCCGCCATCGCCTTCAGGTCCGCCAGCGCGGCCAGCAGCCGGCGCTCGTCGCCAGCCAGCCTCTCCAGCTCATCGAGCAAACGCAACCAGGCCTCGGGCTCGCGCTGCATCGCCCTCAGCACATCCAGGCACATCACATTGCCCGAGCCTTCCCATATCGAATTGACCGGGGCTTCGAGAAACAGCCGCGACACCGGCCCGGCGTCGACATAACCGTTGCCGCCGAACACTTCCATGATTTCGCCCGCCATCTCCACCGCGCGCTTGCACACCCAGAACTTGGCGGCCGGCGTGGCGATGCGCTTCCACGCCGGCTCCTCGTTCTCGAAGCCTTCGGCCAATCGGGCCGCCAGCCACAGCGCCGCCTCGCTTTCCAGCGCCAGGTCGGCCAGCACCGCGCGCATCAGCGGCTGCTCCGCCAGAGGCTTGCCGAACGCCATGCGCCGTCGCGCGTAGCCGATGGCCTGGACCACGCCCTGCCGCATCACCGCGGCGCTGCCGATCACGCAGTTGAGCCGGGTATGGGCGGCCATCTCGATGATGGTGGGAATGCCGCGCCCGGGCTCGCCCATCAGCAGGCCCCAGGCGTCATGGAACTCCACCTCGCTGCTGGAGTTGCTGCGGTTGCCCACCTTGTCCTTCAGGCGCTGGATCGCCACCGCGTTGCGGCCGCCGTCCGGCAGCCAGCGCGGCACGTAAAAGCAGGACGGGCCGCCGTCGCGGGTCTGCGCCACCACCAGATGGGCATCGCTCATCGGCGCGGAGAAGAACCACTTGTGGCCGCGCAGCAGGTATTCGCCGCCGCGGCCTCCGGCGCCCACCGGCGTCGCCGAGGTGGCATTGGCGCGCACATCGGAGCCGCCCTGCTTCTCCGTCATCCCCATGCCTATCCAGACCGAGCGCTTGCGCTCGACGGGCAGATCGCGCTCGTCGTGATCGCGGCTGAGCAGCCTGTCGCCCAGCTGCCGCCACAACGCCGGCTCTTTGCGCAGCAAGGGAATGGCCGCCTGAGTCATGGTGGCCGGACACAAAGTGCCGGCCTCCACCTGGCCATGCAGGTAGAAGCCTGCCAGGAAAGCGGTCCAGCGGCCGGGACGCTCGCTCTCGAACGGCAGCGACACCAGCCCCTGGGCGCGGTACAGCGCCAGCAGCGCATGCCAGGACGGGTGGAAATCCACGCGGTCAAGGCGCCGGCCGCGGCGATCGAAGGCTTGCAATTGAGGAGGGGAATGATTGGCCCGCTCGGCCAGTTCGAAGGTTTCGGCGCGGCCCAGCCTCTCGCCGTAGGTTGCCAGCCAGCCAGTCGCCCAGCCGGTGCCAGCGCGCGCCAGCGCCTCTTTCAGCGCCGGATCGGTATCAAACAGATTGTAGTCTTGCAGCTCGTCATACTGATTGCTCACTGCATGGGTTTGCCAGATCATGCGCCCCGCTCCCGAAAGAAAGCGCCGCTGGAAAGCGGCGCTCAAATGGACGTTTGCTTGATCCCTTCAGCTTAGCGGAACGGGCCGCGGCCGACAGCCGGCACAAAGCGCATCAGCGCAAGGGCAGAAGGACATCGGTCTGCAGCAAGTGCTCCGGCGTGTCGCTGGCCAGGTTCAGATAGTGGAAGTACACCGGGAAGTCACGCGGCGTCTCGTCGCTGTCCGGCAACCATTCCCGATACAGATACCAGACGGCCTCGCTCAGATCGTGGTGCGATCCCACATGGCGAACCACCGCGCAGCGCCCGCCCGGTATTTCCTTGGTTGTCACGCCCTGCGCGTTGGCCGGCACCGGTGCGGACACGCTGCCGCAGATGTCGAAGCGAAAACGCTCAGGCGCGGTGGCTTCCGGGTCGTCGTAGGCAATGCCGTAAGTCTGGCTGCCCGGCACCGGCGACAAGCCGCTCTCCTTGCGCCACTCGATGAAGCGCAGCGCGCTGTCGTTGACGCGTTCCGGCGGCCCCAGATGTTCCAACGCCGCCACCATGGCCGGCGCGACGGTTACGATTTTGACTTCCATGTTTTCCATTCCTTTTCTGACCGGGGGCGTCATCCGCAAATGCCAGTCCGGCCAATCCGGACAGCGCCGGAATTCGCTGGGCGAAAGGCCCAGCGCCTGCCGGAAAGCGCGCGAAAACGTCTCGGGGTTTTCGAATCCGCAGTCCAGCGCAATGGCGGTGATCTTGCGCCGCGGCTGGAACGCCAGCCAATATGATGCCCGGCGCAGCCGCTGCATCAGGATGTAGCGGGCGACGCCCATCCCCAGATACGCGGAGAACTGTCGGTGAAAATGGAAGGGAGAGAAATGGGCCACTTGGCTCAGCCGCGCCACATCCAGCGGCTGGTCCAGATGGCTGGCGATGTAATCCAGCACTTTTGTGAAACGCCGCTCGTGGCGGTCCGCCTTGTCCATGCTCGTCCTCCATGGCGGCCACTATGCCTGAGCGCGCCGCGGCGGTCTTGACGCGGCTTGCTCTATTCGACGCCCGCCGGATGCGGCGGCATGCCTCAGCCGTCGCCCCGCGCCCAGTCTTCGATCAGCCGCTCGGGCGTGCGGCAGGCGCGCCGCTTCAGCACGAAGCCCTGGCAGCGCTCGGCGAACTGATTGCGGTTCTCCCGCATGTCCAGCCGCATTTCCTCCAATTCCGTGCGCCGGCATTGCGCCAGCCGGGACACATCCAGCGCCTCCTTGCGGCGCGCCAGCTCCGGCCAGCGCCGCGCAGCCCCCGCGGCCTCGCTCAGCAACCAGCGGGAGAAGGCTTGCGGGTCGCGCGGGCCGATATCCTGCAGCATGCCCAACCGCCACGCTTGGCGCGCGCCGATCGGCAGGCAGTCTTTCCACAAACGGGCTGCGGTTTCGCCGCCCACCGCGCGTGGCAAAGTGTAGGTCCAGTATTCCGAACCATACAGACCCATGGTCTGATAGTGTGGATTCAGCACCACCCCCTGCCGCGCCAGAGCCACGTCGGCGGCCAGCCCCAGCATCACGCCGCCGGCGCCGGCGTTGCCGGCGATGCCGGCAACGGTCAACTGCGGCGCAGTCAGGATTTCCAGGCAAACGTCGTCTATCGCCTGGATGTTGCGCCACGCCTCTTCTCCCGGATGCTCCGCCGCCTGGATCACGTTGAGATGGACGCCGTTGCAGAAGCTGCCCCGGCCGCTGCGTATCAGCAGCGTCCGGGTATCCTGGCGCTTGGCCCACTGCAGCGCCCGCGTCAGCCGCTGGCATTGCTCGGTGCTGAACGCGCCGTTGTAGAACTCGAACGTCAGCTCGCCGACTTGGCCGACCTGCCGATAACGGATCGGCTGATAGCTTTCCTCGCAATGAGGATGGGAGTCCACCGCCCACTCCAGCCGCGGCGCGTCATCCAGCAAGCGGCCAAGCTCATGGCGCGCCGGCCGCTTGAAGGTTTCCTCTCCCGGCGCCGGCTGCCGCCTGAGCGCGCCCAGCCACAGGCTGGCCTCGCCGCAAGCCACCAGCACCGCGTCGTCGTGAACGGCCAGAATCCGTCCCGGCTCGCCTGCGCGATGGTCGAGATGAGCGTCGTAGACAAAGTAGCGCCCGCCAGCCAGCTCGGCCAGCACGCCAGGCTGGCCGTCGGCGGCGTCGATGCGGCGCTTGATCGCGGCGGCCGGCTCCCGCCAGTCGAAAGCGCGGTCAGCCTGCTTCAGGTTAGGGCGCAAGCGGCCGCGCACCTGGGGATCGGCGTAATCCACCGGCTGGGGCCGGAAGCCGGCGACGAATTTCTCCACCACGTCGCGTATGCAGAAGATCGCGGCATCGCTGACCGGCCCATTGTAAAGTTCGGACTTGCGGATGCCGGGCGGCAACTCGAATTCGCGGCTGGACCATACCGGCCCTGCATCCATCTCCGCCACCGCCTGCAGCGCGGTTACGCCCCAGCGCGTTTCGCCATCCATGATCGCCCAATCCAGCGCCGAAGCGCCGCGGTCGCCCATGATGCCGGGATGCACGATCACCACCGGGAAGCCGCTGCCGCGCCACAACGCTTCCGGCACCCGGTCTTTCAAAAAGGGACAGATCACCAGTTGCGGCCTCGCGGCCGCCACCTGCTTCGCCACCTCGTCGGCATCGGTGAACAGCACCACGCTGGGATGGTGGCCGGATTCGCGCAAATCCAGCCAGACGCGTTGGGTCAGGCCATTGAAGGCAGTGGACAACAGAACGATTCTCAGGGCTTGCAAGGGGCTCTCCCGCAGTTGGACTTAGCACAAGCGCCGGATGCTATGCCGCCCCGAAGCGGGACTATTTGACTGAAAACAATTTAAATGCCCACGTCATTTGCAGCCTGACCCAAAGGCCAGTCCAACTCACGCTCCCGGCTGCGCCTGCGCCAAACCGCCTTCGCGCCGCAGCCGAGCCGCCATAGCCATGAAGGCACGCGCCGCCGGACTCGCCCGCTCCTCGTCCAGCATCGCCAACCCCACCTGGCGCCGCACCTCGGGCTGCAACGGCCGGGTGACGTAGCCATCGGCGCAGCGCCGCGACGGCAGCGACAGCTCCGCGACCACCGAGACCGCGTCGCCGCGCGCCACCGTCTCCAGCGTGCTGAGCAATTGCCCGCAGCGGTAGCGGACGTCGGGCCGCAGACGCTCGGCCAGGAACAGGCGGCTGACCATCTCGCCCGAGCCCGCGCCGGTCAACGCGAACGGCTCCGCGCACAGATCGGCCAGCGCTACCCTCTCCCGCGCCGCCAGCGCGTGGCCGGCGGGCAGCACCGCCACCATCTGGTCCTCGACCAGCGGGCAGGTGGCGAATCTGGCGTCCGGCAATGCCGCGAAGGCGATATCCACCCTCCGCGCTTGCAGCCATTGCAGCGCCAGCTCGTCCGGACCTTCGTCGACATAGACCTCGATGCCGGGATGCTCGTGTCGATAGCCCGCCAGCAACAGAGGCAGCAGCCGCAACGACGAGGTAGGCCCAAAGGAGCCGATGCGCAGCGTGCCGCGGCGCAGGCCGCGCGCATCGGCCGCCTCCTGCCGCATCGCCTCGGCCAGGCCCAAAATGCTACGGACCCGCTCCAAAGTTTGCAGGCCGATATCGGTCGGTTCCGCCCGGCCCTGCCGCCGCTGCAGCAACTCCACGCCCAGCTCGCGCTCGAGCTCGCGTACCGCGTGAGACACGCCGGACTGCGAAATCCCCAGCCGCACAGCTGCGGCGGTAAAACCCTGCATCTCGGCGACCAGGGCGAAAATTTCCAGCTGAGTCAGCGTCATCGTCTCGCCCCATCATGAGTAATGACTCATTTTACCATGAATCGCATTTGGCATAAGAATATGCCTACTTAAACTAGCTTCCTTCAGCCCGCCATGGAATCCGATACCATGACTCAATCCGACTATGCCGCCACCGGCGGCGCCTCCCTGATCTGGCCGGAAATCAACAGCCACTTCCTGTCGCTGCGCGGTATACCGGAGCACCTGCAAGCGGATACGCCCATCCGGGCCACATATCGCCGCCTGCTGGTCGGTTTCGACGCCATCACCTCCTGCGAACTGAAAGACCTGTACAAATTCACACTCTGCCTGCAGCAGCTGAAGCCTAAAGAAGCCGACTCACCCGAGCTGCGCCTGCTGGTGGCCGCCTTCCGCGCCTGGGTAAGCTTCGACTATCCCCGGGCCCGCCATCTATTTCGACAGCATATTGACGCCTACCCCAGCGACATCGTGGCGCTGTTCTTCACCCACATGTTCGACTTCTGCACCGGCCAAACGCCGGAGCTGATGCCGGACCTGGAACGCTGCGACAGCCATATCGGCGAAGATCACCCTCTTTACTCCTATTACCTATCGATCAAGGCCTTCGTCACCGTCGAGGCCGGTCACCCGGCCCAGGCACTGAAACTGGGCCTGGAGTCGTTACGCCATCGAGCCGACAACATCTATGGCATCCACGCGGTCGCGCATGCGTTGCACGAGCAGGGATGCTGGAAGGAACTGTGCATCTTCCTCGAGCAACGCAAGGAACAGTGGATAGACAACCCCGGCATGCGCATGCATGTCTACTGGCACCTGGCGATCGGTTATGAGAAAAGCCAGCAGACAGAGCGGTCGGTACACACCTTCCATGACATGTACGCGCTGAAGGACAGCCGCTTCGCCAAGCAGGATCTGGACGCCGTGGCCTTTCTGTGGCGCTACCGCCTCAACCATCCAGACGACTCCCGCTTCGACGACATCTGGCAACAGCTGGCCTTCCTGTGGAGCGGCAGCATAGGCGCGTCGATGTCCCACTTCCATCGCCTGCACGCGGCGCTGGCCTTCGCCGCCAGCGGCCAGCCTGTGCTGATCGAAAAACTGATCGCGGAAAGCGACGGCTTCGGCCTGGACCCGCAAACCCACCAAACCGGCCTCACCGTGCTCAAGGGCATCCTGCATTTCGCCGAAGGCCGCGTCGAAGACAGCCTGCTCACCTTGCAGGCGGCGCAGCCGCATTGGAGCGTGCTTGGCGGCAGCCGGGCGCAGCGCGAGCTGCTGCCGCTGACCCTTCTGGCCTGTCAACGCCGGCAGGCCGGCCTAGAGGCAAACCATGCGCCAGCCTGAGCGCGATGCGTCGCCCCGGCTGTATCTGCAATTGGTGCTGGTCGCCGTGATCTGGGGCGGCACCTTCATCGCAGGCCGGCAGCTTGCCGGCGGCCTGCAGCCGCTGCTGGCCGCCTGTCTGCGCTTCACCATCGCCAGCGCGACGCTGCTGGGCTGCCTGGCGCTGACGCGCACGCCGCTGGTCCGCCCTGCGGCCGGACAAATGCTCAGGCTGGTCCTGCTGGGCCTGTTCGGCGTGTTCGGCTACAACCTGTTCTTCTTCTATGGCCTGCAGCACATCGGCGCCGCCCGCGCCTCGCTGATCGTCGCGCTCAATCCGGCCATGATCGCGCTGGCCTCCTTCCTGCTGCTGAAGGAAGCCTTGCCGCCGCTCAAGCTGGCCGGCGTTGTGCTATGCCTGGCCGGCGCGGGGCTGGTCATCGTCGGCAAGAATCCCGACGCGCTGGTCGGCGCGGCCAGCGCAAGCGGAGACCTGCTGATACTGGGCTGCGTCGCCTGCTGGGTCGCGTACAGCGTCGGCTCGCGCGGCCTGTCGCAAACGCTGGGGCCGCTGCAGACCGTCACCTGGTCCATCTTGCTGGGCACAGCGATGCTGTGGCTGGCCGCCTGGGGACACGGCGACGCCAGCCTCGCGTCCATCGCCAAACTGGACGCCGCGCAATGGGGTGGGCTGCTCTATCTGGGCGCGCTGGGCTCGGCGTTGGCCTATATCTGGTACTACGATGGAATCCGCCGCATCGGCGCCACCCGCGCCGGCGTGTTCATCGCGCTGAATCCGCTCAGCGCGGTGCTACTGGGCGCGGGTTTGCTGGGCGAGCGCCTGTCGCTGGAGATGGCGGTTGGCGGCGCGCTGGCCATCGCCGGCATCGTGCTTGGCAACAAGGCTTCCGGCCCAGGCTGGCGCGCCCTGCTCCCGCCCCGCTCCGCTTGAGGCCCCGACCGTTGCCAGCCGGGAGGCTGGCAACGGATAATCGCCGTCCGTTTGACGAGGATGTGAACAATGGACGAGACGAAAGTGCGCCTGTCCAAGCGCATGGTGGAACTGGGACTGTGCTCGCGGCGCGAGGCCGACGCCTGCATCGAGCAGGGGCTGGTCAAGGTGGATGGCGCCGTCGTCGCCACGCTGGGCGCGCGCGTGGGACCGGAGCAGCACATCACGCTGGCCGGCCAGCCGCAAGCCTTGGCGACGCTGCCGGTGACGATGCTGCTGAACCGTCCGGCTGACGAGGATGCGCCGCCGGCGCAGTTGCTGGGACCCGACAGCCGCTCGCCGCAAGATGCCTCCGAGCAAGTCTGGCTGGCGCGCCATCGCCAGCATCTGGCGGCCTTCGGCGCCGTCGATGAGCTGTGCCATGGCCTGGTGGTCCTGACCCAGGATAAAAAACTGCCGCGCCATCTGGCCGAGTGCGAAATGGAGTTCCTGCTGCAAGTGGAACGGGCCCCCGCCGCGGAAGAGCTGAAAAAGCGCGTCGCCGCCATCCGCCTGGGCGGCAAACCGCTGCGCCAGTGCAAGATCAGCCGCCAGAGCGACCATCAGTTGCGCTGCGCCGTTTACGCTCCGCGCGCCGGCCTCCTCGACGAGATCGGCCGTCAGTTGGGCGTCCGCCTGCGCGGCGCACGCTGCATCCGCATCGGCCGCCTGGCGCTGGGCTCGCTGCAACCGGGCCAATGGCGTTACCTGCAGCCTTTCGAGCGCTTCTGAGCCCCTTCTCCTCCGCCTCGCCGCGCGGTGCCCTGGCACCGCCGGCTTGAGCAGTCCGCTCGCCCCACGCCGGCATGAAGCTTGAATAGAAAAATTAAATTTATCGGAACTAGACTTCCGATATTTCGTCTTTATACCATCCAAACATTCGACCGGAATTCCGCCCATGCCCCACGACACCCCCTTGATCACCACCATTGTCGGCGGCCTGGTCTTCGCCTTCGCGCTCGGCGCGCTGGCCTTGCGCCTCAGGCTGCCGCCGCTGGTGGGCTATCTCACGGCCGGCATTCTGGTCGGCCCGTTCACGCCGGGCTTCCAGGCTGATACCGCGCTGGCGCCGCAATTGGCGGAGTTGGGGGTGATCCTGCTGATGTTCGGCGTGGGCCAGCACTTCTCGATCAAGGACCTGCTGGCGGTGAAATCCATCGCCGTGCCCGGCGCGCTGGTGCAGATCGCCGTCGCCACCCTGCTGGGCATGGGGCTGTCCCAGTTTCTGGGCTGGCCGCTGGGCGAGAGCCTGGTGTTCGGCCTGGCGCTGTCGGTGGCCAGCACCGTGGTGCTGCTGCGCGCGCTGGAAGAACACGGCTGGCTGGACAGCGAGGACGGCAAGGTGGCCGTAGGCTGGCTGGTGGTGGAAGACCTGGTGATGGTGATCACCCTGGTGCTGCTGCCCGCCTTCGCCGGCGCGCTCAGCGGCGGCCAGGCCGCGCCGACGCTGGCCCAGTTGGGTTGGACGCTGGCGCTGACCGTGGCCAAGGTGGCCGCCTTCGTCGTCTTGATGCTGGTGGTGGGCCGCCGCTTCATCCCGTGGATGCTGGAGCGCATCGTCCATACCGGCAGCCGCGAACTGTTCCGCCTGGGCGTGCTGGCCACCGCGCTGGGCGTGGCCTACGGCGCCACCCAGTTGTTTCAGATCTCGTTCGCGCTGGGCGCCTTCTTCGCCGGCATGGTGATGGCCGAATCGCCGTTCAGCCACCGCGCGGCCGAGGAATCGCTGCCGCTGCGCGAAGCGTTCGCCGTATTGTTCTTCGTGTCGGTGGGGATGCTGCTGGATCCGGAAGTGCTGCTGAATGACACCGCGGTGTTGCTGGCCACCGTGCTGATCATCGTGCTCGGCAAGTCGCTGGCCGCCTACGGCATCGTGCGGCTGTTCCGCCGCAGCCACCGCACCAGCCTGCGCATCGCGGCCAGCCTATCGCAGATCGGCGAATTTTCCTTCATCCTGGCGGGGCTCGGCATGACCCTGGGCCTGCTCAGCGCGCGCGGCCAGGCGCTGATCCTGGCCGGCGCCATCGTCTCCATCCTGTTCAACCCGATGATGTTCGTGTTGGCCGAACGCTATGGCCGCCGCGCGGAAAGCGCCGCCGAAGCCTGAGCCATGCCGTAAACATTTGGCCGGCTCCGC